>JBDQJI010000035.1:0-33835 GCA_040263875.1 Alphaproteobacteria bacterium | reverse complement strand
GCCCTTCAAGGCAGCGATCTGATCTCTCTCGCTGGGCGTGAGATGCGTATAGTTCGACATGGCGACACCGTTTCACGTTGTGCATCAGACAGATACCAAATCTGCCCGCGGTGTTGCACTTCGCTCCGGAATTCACCCCCAATGTTTGTTCGAATATGCAGGATTGATTGCTAAGCGGCGGACCGTGCAGCACCTGCGTTCATACTTTCTTAACTATCTTATCGGGATCGGTCGTGATTGCCCATATCGGGCACGCAGAAATCAAGTTGGTGTTGGCTTAAGCCACATCAAACGCAACGGATACGCGTTCTTCATCACCCTGGAATGGTTCCGTCCAATGCCAGATATAAGATGGGAAGCAGACCAACAGGCCCGCTTCAGGGGCTAGGAAACGCGTTGGGGGCGGACGAACGCTTGGGATGTCATAGCCGGGCTTGCCAAAGCCAAGCCAGCCTGCGTGGCTGCCATCACCGGACGAAACCGCCTTCGGGACTTTCGGATAATACACGCCGCTCAGCCATCCGAGGTTATGGATATGCGCTGCTTGCACACCCTGGCCCGGCATCAGGTTGGCCCAGGAGATGATTTCGAGAGGGGTCTTCGCGCGCCTACCAAGAAATGGGTGGTCGGAAACAGTCGCCAATTCTGCAGAAACTTGGCGGACTTCGTCTGCAATTAGCGCCCGAAAAGCTTCGATCACAGGAGGGACGGGGGCACCCTCTGCAAACAGGTTCTCCGTGACCCGCCCGCCACGGGCCGCACGTTGAGCTGGATCCCAGGTTTCGGTGAGTGTTGGGTGGGCTTCGAATGCGGCGACCAAGTCCTCATTGAAAGCTTCGATGCTGGCATACCCTTTCGGGGCTGCTGGTTTCTGCGTGAATACGAATTGATCTGGGTCGAGTAGCGCAAGTGCCTCATCGTCCTCACGGAGTTCCCACAGTGCCTGCGCCCTGTAGGCAGCGACATTAGCGCTTAGTCCGCCTGTCGCTTTGTGCTGATCGGTCAGCCTGAGGGCGTCCGAAAAGCGCCCGAGCTTCAAGAGGCAAGCTGCGTAATTGCTAAGCTGAGATGGGGCACCAGCGACAATTGCGAGGCCTTCAGCATACAATCCTGCGGCCCGGTCTATCTCACCAGCACTTTGAAGGATGTCGGCCAAGTCAATCTTAGCAGGACCATATTTAGCGTCAGCATTGACGGCACGCTCCAGCAGCGCCCTTGCGGCCTCCTGGTCGCCATAGCGCCGCCCAATACCAGCCAGTCGCCGAAGGGCGGCAGGATGCTTTGGTGCGGCTTGAAGAATGGCGCGGTAACTTGTTTCTGCAGAACGAAAGTCACCTTGCTTTTCAGCTGCAAGTGCAGCTTGCCAGCGGGCATTTAATTCAGCGGCAGAACGGATCATAGCAGGCGGTGTCACCATTCGCCGATAATGAAGCCACGCTTCACCTGGCCTGGCCTTCCTGCACGGGCGGCAAGCGCTGTGTCAGAAATAGTTGTTCGTGTGCGGCGGTCGCGGAAATGGGCAAACAGGCGCTCATGCAGGTCTGCCTCCGCCGGGAGGCCTTGCCCGGCAAGGTCATTATGTTCTTGGGGATCATTAATGCGATCAAAGAGTTGCGGCGGATTATTCTCCCAAAATATATACTTCCACCCCGCGCTGGCGATCATATAGCCGCGCGCCTCTGCTGGGTTGAGGCCAAGACGTTTGGCGGCGTCGCGCATCGCAAAATCTGTTTCAGAAACAACGGTTTCGCGCCACTCCTTCACATTACCACCATCCCGCAACAATGGCAGTAGAGAGCGACCTTCTAGCCGCTGCCCATCATCAGTTCCGCCAAGGGCGTCGAGGAAAGTGGAGGCCAGATCAATGCTCTCTGTCAGGCGATCATCAACGTTGCCGCGGGTAGCGTCAGCGCGTTCGTCGGGATCATAGATGATCAGCGGCACGCGCACACTTTCGTCGTGCATCAACTCTTTCTCACCGAGCCAATGGTCACCCAGATAGTCACCGTGATCGCTGGTGAACACGATCATTGTGTCCTCCATACGCCCTCGCTCTTCCAGGAATTGGAAAAGCTGGCCCAGCCAATCATCAATCTCACGGATCAGGCCCATATAGGCTGGAATAACGGCCTGCCGCACTTCATCGCGAGCGAAGGTCGCACTGTCCACATGTTCCATGAAGGCACCATGGACGGGGTGGGGATTATCCCGTTCTGCTTGCCGCTTATTAGCAGGCAATATCTGGTTGGCGGAGTACATGTCGTGATTACGGGGCTGGCGCTATATAAGGCCAGTGCGGCTTGATGTAGGAGAGGTGCAGGCACCAAGGGTCTTCGCCTGCCTCATCAATAAAATCGAAGGCCCGCTTGGTCATATAGGCAGTTTCTGAATGTTCTGCCGCAACACGGGCGGGTAGAGGTGAATGGCGCATGCTCCACCCGGACAGTACCTCGCCATTCGGTCCTTCGGCGGAGTTTGCGTAATCATTCCAGGGGTTGTCCCCCGGATAGCCCTGCTCATTCAGCCAGCGATTATAGCGAAGGTTCGGATCGACGCTGGGCTGCGGATGCAGGCCATCGTCGCGCTCATAAGGCTCAAACCCGCATTGGGATATCAGAACGCCAAGCTCTGAATTCCGTTCAATACCAAGCCTGGCCATGCCCTCTGCGTCCGCAGCCATATGCGTCTTACCGACAAGGGCGGTGCGCACGCCAAGCGGCCTCAGATAATCACCAATCGTGTGCTCCGCGACGCTAAGGGGAATGTTGTTCCAATGCGCCCCGTGCGTTGTCATGTAGCGACCTGTATAGGTACATATCCGGCTGGCACCGCAAATGGGCGACTGGCAGTAGGAATGCCGGAACAGCACGCCCTTTGCGGCCAGCGCGTCCAGGGCCGGGGTCTCCAGCGTCGGATGGCCGCTGGCACCTAGGTAGTCCCAGCGCTGCTGATCAGTCATTATGAACAACACATTGCGGACAGCACCCATGGCGAAAACTCCACATAAACCGAACAAGCACCGGAACCGAACGCCGGATATTCCCAAGCGTTCCTCTAGGAATCGCTTTAACCGGCACCGAGTAGAGCCCGGCGGCTACGGTTCTGTCGAGGGTGTTCATACGCCGAAACAGTATTTTGGCATCGCCCCAGATATTGATCTGGCAACGCGCGTGCTTTTTCAGGACCGTATGCTGCTGGTGATCGACAAACCTGCGGGCATCCCCTGCCACGCTGGACCATCGGGGCAACCGAACCTGGAAGCAGGCCTAGACCAACTGCGTTTCGGCTCTAAAGACCGCCCCACATTGGCGCACCGGTTGGATCAGGATACATCCGGCTGCCTCGCCATTGCGCGTGGCCCAAAGGGTGCAAAGCGCTTGGGGCGCCTGTTTCAGGAAGGCCTACCCCAGAAGACTTATTGGGCCGTTGTTGAAGGCGGGCCAGTGGAAGATGCTGGCCGGATAGATGCGCCGCTCTTGAAGATCAGTAGCAAGGAAGAAGGCTGGCGGATGATTATTGATCCAGCCGGTAAGTCCGCCGTCACGGAATGGCGTGTGCTTGGTCGGGCGAACGGTCGAACTTGGATCGAATTTAGCCCGCACACTGGCCGCACACATCAAATTCGCGTCCATGCTGCCCATCTCGGCTGCCCGATTGTCGGCGATATCCGGTATGGTGCCTCAGAGGAATCGCTGCTTTGCCTGTTGGCGCGGTCGCTCATTTTACCGGTCTACAATGAACGTCCGGACGTAGTGGCTGAGGCTGAGGCTGCGCCGCATATGGCGGCAGCGCTAGAAGCTTTTTCTACCGCCGCCACGCCTTAATCCGCTTTGCTGCTTCCTGAACGTCCGCACGGCTGGCGCAGAAGCTGAAGCGGGCGGATTGGCTGCCGCGTATGGGATCGAAATCTAGGCCAGATGTAGCGGCAACGCCCGTTTCATTCAGCAATGATGTGCAGAAACTTGGGCTATCATTGGCGACCGGTGATGTATCCACATAAATGTAGAAAGCGCCATCGGGTGGGGCTGCGGGGGTGAGGCCGCGGGCGCTTAGGGCATCCAGCAAGTCCAGGCGGTTAGCAGCATAGACATCACGGTAGCCTTGCAGTTCCTCATGGCAATCGAATGCGGCTGCAGCGGCGATTTGAGATATCGCTGGCGGTGAGATGAAAAGGTTCTGGGCCAAGCGTTCAATAGGCTTGCACAGATCTTCCGGCAGGATCGCCCAGCCAATCCGCCAGCCAGTCATGGCGAAGTATTTCGAAAAGCTGTTGACGACGATGGCGGAGGGCGAACCCGCTGCCGTTTCTCCATCCTGGCCGTAGGTGAGGCCGTGATAGATTTCGTCGGAGATCAGGCGGATGCCAGCTGTGCGGCACCAGTCTGCCAGTCGGCCAAGCTCACCCGGTGCGAACATGGAGCCCGTGGGATTACCGGGGCTCGCCACTACGACACCATCTAGTGGGCCAAGCCCTGCCAGCGCCTCTGGTGTTGGTTGGAATGCTGTGGACGCATCCACAGGGATCGCCACGGCCTCAACGCCGACGGCTTTCAGGATGTTGCGGTAGCAAGGATAGCTTGGGTCCGCCAATGCCACGCGGTCGCCTGGTGCAAAGCACGCTAGGAATGCCAGAAGGAACCCGGCAGATGATCCGGTCGTGACCGCAATCCGGCTCTCGTCAATGTCCATATTGTATTGGTCGCGATAATGCGCCCGGATTTTCGTGCGCAGGTCCGGCTGGCCAAGCGCATTGGTATACCCAAGCGTTTCCGTTTCCAGCGCTTTCGCCGCCGCAAGCCGTGCGCCCTTTGGGGCCGGAAAACCGGGCTGGCCGACTTCGAGATGAAGCACATCCTTACCGGTCGCCTCGCGCTCTGCCGCCGCGCGCATGACTTCCATCACCAAGAAAGGCGATACATCGCCCCGTTCGGACAGTTTAAGCGCCATTGGATTTACCTTGCCGTCGCGGCGAGGCCATTGCCACGCCAATCCGTTCGGATATCGCAGAGTTCCTGGTTCGCAGGCAGCCCGCGCGGGCAGGAGGCACCATTGATGAGACCAATAGAGCCGCCTTCCTCGATCTTGTAGCCCCGGGCTTTCAGGGCTGCCCGTGCGGCTTCGCCAACGTCTTTCTCCACGGATACGGTCGCCGCGCCGCCGGACCGGCTGAAGCGCGGCGCGCCGATGGCTGGATTGATCTGCGCATCACCAAGCATGATTTCAGTGGCAACAGTGACCACCGTCGTTGAAGACCCGCCGCCAGAGCCAGCAAGTGCCAGGTAAAAGTCACCCGTGTTCTTGTTGCCGATGACGATAGGACCGACGGATCCGGACAACACACCCGGTGGTGGCAGCAATGCGGGGGGTGAACCAATACCGGGCAGCATGCGCCCAGCCCCAAACGGTCGGAAAAGCGTGAAACCGCAGGCGGCGGCATTGCCCCGACTATCAACTGCAACAACCGATGTGCCGGAAGATTCACTTGGAACAGGCTTCACGCCTTGCAGCCATGCGCTGATCGACTGCGCTTTGTTGGGATTGAAAGCCTTGAAGCGATTCTCGACGCTCTGAAGGGTTGCATCATCAAGAACCGCTAAGTCGGACCCTGGTTGTGCGGCCCATTGTGCGAAATCAGCATGGGCAGCAACTGATGCTTCGGCGATCACGTGCAGCCGCTCATCACGGTCTGCGCGGGGTAGGGCGCGGTTTTCTGCCAATATCTGCCAGAGCCTTGCTTGCTGCGGGCCATTAGAGTTCGACATGGGCAGGAACGCGATTACGTGATTACCAGCAGGACGCTCGATTGCCGGAATGGCGCGAGGCGTATAGGCGCGCAGGGTTTCTAAGGGCAGGTCGCCGCCAATTGCCGCCACGGCACCTGCGTATTGTCGTGCCAGCGGGCCGCTGAAAATGGCACCGGCACCGCGCTGGCGAATGCTGGAAAGTGCTGCGGAAAGTTCCAGTTGCTGGATCTGGTCGCCTTCTTTGACGAAACCGCCGCCGGGACGCCCAAATATGGCGACCATGCTTGGTGACTTTGCTAACTCACCAGTCCTGGCTTCAATATCTGTGGCGAGGCTCCGCGATACGGCGTGGCCGAACCGGGCAAGCGCTTCGGCTGGGCCAACAAGCTCTGCCCAGGGCATTTGGCCATAGCGGGCCTGCATCGCCGCCATGCCGCGTACTGCGGCCGGTGGTGCAATACGTGGCCTGCCGGATGCGCTTTGCTGCGCCGGTCTTGGCATGAAGTCATAGGCCAGGAATTCTTCTGAGTCCGCTGCGAAGTGGACGCAACCGCCGACCGCACCCAAGCTCGCCATGGACGGCTTGGTGACTGTCAGGGTGAAGAACATGGCCGTCGCTGCATCCGCAGCGGACCCACCCCGGCCTAGAATGTCCCGGCCGACCAAGGCAGCCCTTGGCTCGTCCGCTGCGACACCGCCAACAAAGCCAGTGATAAACCCTGGCTCGCCAACTTTTTTGCTTTCGCCGCATGCAGATAACGCCAAGGCGGCTGCTATCGCGGTCAGTGATAAGCGCACCGTGCGTTGACGTTGGATGGCAGGATGCCTAGGTATGTGGGGTACGCGTAGGGACAGGTTCAGCATGAATCTCACGATGCGAATTATATCAGCCGCCGTTGTGTTCTGGATGGCGCTTCAGCCAACCGCACTCAGCGCCCGGCCGGCGGTAATCCGGGACGCTGAGATAGAAAATATCATTCGCGGCTACGCGACGCCACTGCTGCAAGCAGCGGGCATCGCGCCGGGCGATGCTCGGTTGATACTGGTCCGGGATAATCAGATCAACGCCTTTGTCGCCGGTGGCATGAATATCTTCATATACACAGGTCTATTGCGCAGCGTTGATAGCCCTGATGAAATCCGTGGTGTGCTTGCTCACGAGATTGGGCATATCGCGGGCGGCCATATCGCTAGGCTCGGCGCAGAGCTGGAACAGGCTTCAACGCAAGCCTTGTTGAGCACGATCCTTGGCGTTGCTGTCGCGGTTGCTGCTGGGCGGGCCGACGCTGGGGCAGCCGTTATCGCGGGCGGATCAGGTTCGGCTCAGCGCGGCCTGTTGGCCCACACGCGCGCCCAGGAAAGCGCGGCGGACCAAGCGGCGTTCCGGTATCTTGAAGCCAGTGGCCTCTCTGCTGCAGGCATGGTCGCCATGTTGGACCGCCTCGCTGGGCAGGAGCTTGTATCGGATACATATCAAGATCCCTATGTGCGCACCCATCCACTGTCTAGGGATCGCGTGCGCTCAGCTAGGGCATTTGTTGCTCGAGTTCGCAGTCCAGGCCGAACGGCTACTCCGGCAGAGCTGGCGACCTATGATCGGATCAAGGCCAAACTCGCTGGGTTCATTGATTCGCCGCAACGCACACTTGATCGCTATGCTGCGAATGACCCAGGCGTGCCTGCACAATATGCCCGCGCCATCGCGCAGTACCGCAGGGGTGATCTTGTGGCCGCACTGCGGGGGATCGATGGGTTGATCCAGCAAGCGCCGAATGATCCTTATTTCCATGAACTAAAAGGCCAGATGCTCTACGAGAATGGCCGTGTGCAAGAATCGGCTTTGGCTTATGAAGCCGCCATTGCCCTGCTGCCAAGCGATCCTGCGCTTATGGGGCCAGCAGCAAAAGCAATGATGGAAGCCGGCGGGGCAGAGCGCACAGCCCGCACCATTCAGATGCTGGAACGTGTAACGCTGCTGGAGCCGCGCAATCCTGGCGCATGGCGGCAACTCGGCATCGGTTACGGCAAGATGGATCGTATCGGTGATGCGTCTGTGGCACTGGCGGAAGCGAATATGCTGACTGGCCGAAGGGCGGATGCAGGGCTGCAAGCCCGCCGTGCCCAGCATCACTTGAAGGAAGGTACGCCCGGCTGGTTGAAGGCGGAGGATATTCTGCGCACGATTGAGCAACAGAAAAAATAAGGCTGCTGAGCAATGTCTGACTTTGAAACCATCCGCTATGAAAATCCTGCCCCAGGCGTCGCCCGCATTGTTCTGGCGCGCCCTGACGCCCGGAATGCGCAAGATTTGTCGATGACATATGAAATCGATGAGGCTTTCAAGCTGGCTGGTGCCGATGATGCGATCAAGGTTGTGATCTTGGCGGGTGATGATCCGCATTTCTCATCTGGCCACGACCTTCGCGGCAAGTCCGGCAAGACTATGGATGATTTCGAGCAAGTCACCATGTGGGGTGCGTTCGATGCAGGCGGCGCTGAAGGCCGCTTGAGCCGCGAGATGGAAATTTATCTTGGCATGAGCAAGCGTTGGCGGGATTTCCCAAAGCCGACAATCGCTGCCGTCCAGGGGAAATGCATCGCCGGTGGGTTGATGCTGGCTTGGGTCTGCGATTTGATCCTGGCTTCAGACGATGCGCAATTTCGTGACCCCGTGATTGATTTGGGTGTATGCGGCGTTGAGTGGTTCGCGCATCCCTGGGAACTTGGATGGCGTAAGGCCAAGGAATTACTGTTCACGGCAGACTGGTTCTCTGCTGAGGAAGCGCGTGAATTTGGCATGGTCAACCGCGTGATCCCGCGGGCTGAACTCAATGATCACGCATTGGAATTGGCGGAACAAATCGCCAGCAAACCAGCGTTCGCGCTGAAGGCGACGAAACTGGCCATCAATCAGGCACAGGATGCCGCTGGATTCCAAAACGGTATGAACACCGTGTTCGCATGGCATCAGCTCTGCCACGCGCACAATATGCAGATGTTCAATCTGGCGGTCGATCCGTCCGGCCTCGCACCTTCGGTTAAAGGCCGGACGGATGCACGCTTAGCGCCGAAAAAGTAGGTTCTTATTTGACGCTAGAAAACGCTGTCGGCTGCAAGAATGAATTCGAGTAGCCGGAGATCAATGGGCCATTTTCTTCAGTCTTTGCGCGCTTGGTTGCCCATTCTGGATCAACCATGAACTTGCCCCACTTCTCCTCACGATCCGCAAGTGAGTCCCAAGCGAGCAGGTAGTAGAGGTCCTGATTGCTTTCGCCGACAAGTACGGTCCAAAAACCGGCTTGGCGAATGCCCACGCGTTCCCAAATTTTCAGGGTGATGGTGTCGAACCGATTGAGCAGGTCCGGCATGCGGCCCGGCATGGCATGATAGACGCGAAGTTCATAGATCATTGGCTTTGTCCCAAGATGTGTGAATGGATGGGTTCCATCTTGGATCAGAGGCGAGCGCCCGGGCAAGGGCTTCAGCTGAACGCAATCGCGACCCAACCTACGATCAGTACCGCCAGTGCAAATGGTGCCAGTTTGCGGACGATTGCTGCTTCCTGGCCTATCAGCCCAAGTGCGGCTGCCGCCATCGCGACGCGCATGGGGGACATCATGGTGTAGGCGCTGGCGACAACATTCTGCGTCGTGATGGAGATTGTACCGCCTTCGCCTGTCGCTACACCAAGGGCTGACTGAAGCTCTGCCAGCATGCCGTGGGCAGCCGCATTCGAGCCTGTCAGCCATCCGGCGAGCGCGGCGAAGATCGGCGTCGCATAGCCCGCACTTTCGCCAAGCGCACCGGCCACGGCCGCTGCGATCACTGTTTGCGAACCGGCACCTGACATGCCTTCACCCAATACGACATAGCCCGCCGTCACTAATGTCGGGATCCATGCCAGCTTTAGCGCGGCCTTCGCTTGGGTGCCGATGGATCCAGGCGTCATGCCTTTCGCCAAGCCGAACAAAACTGCAATGATAATGAGCCATGTTGCGGCATGCGCTGCCGGGGGGAAGCCATACAGGTCTGACCAAGGCTGGATCGTCCATAGGGAGGCCAGGGCTGGCGTGACGCCAGGTATCAGCCGCAGGGCGATAAGCGCTGCCGCCAGGATCGCGAATGGACCTGCACGCAATGGTTCCTGGCCACGCGCCCGGTCTATCAACCATCTCAGCGCAAACAACGCACCGCCTGCAATGACGCCAGCAACATCAACAACGCCCATGCGGTTGGTGAAATAGAGGATCGTCAGCATTGCGGTGAGCCAGAGCGCTTCCGGCAGCATCGCTGAAGGCTTGAAGCCCCCTGGTGCCCAGAACCAGAAAAGGGTTAGCGCTGCTGTCAGCACTGGTATGGACAGGATCGCACTATCTGCGCCGAGCGTGGCCAAAGGCGTTTCGGTCAGTCCTGATGCTATTTGTGTGCCGATGGCCAGCGCGCCCCACGGCACAAGTGACAGGGAAAGCAGTGCCAGCGGCGCTATCCTGTCGCGTGGCAGCCCGGAGCCTTGCAGGACCGCCACGGCAGCAACAGCGCCAAGACCGAACCCGCTGGCGCTTTCTACGAATACGCCGAGCAGGAAGATCGCGGCGAAGGCCCGGCGCCGGGCATCAGCTTCGCTGGCAGCCGCTTCTGCTGGTGCGAAGGCTTCAGGTGAGGCGGTGAGGGCGACCCGTTGGAAAAACAGACCCGTGATGATGATCGAGATCGCCTGCCATGCGACCCAGAGACCACGCCCGCCAGAATCTGCGGCTGCGAAGGCGCGCGCAAAGGCGTCGCCGTCTGTTACGACTGCCACATAAATTAGCGCTATCAGTGCGCCGACACATCCAGCGCGGGCAATGCTTGCCCGTCCGCTTAGCACCAAGGCGAACGCGGCTGCCAGCGGCAGCAACGCGAGCAGCAGTGCCATCAGTCTGGCGTCACGCAGCGATGTGGCGGCGAATCGCCTCCACATCCGGTGCATTGGCTACGGGGCCGACCATCGTTAGCGTGGGTGGGCCGCTCAACGCTTTGGCGGCGAATGCGCTTACAGCGGCTGCGTCCACAGCATCCACCCGTTCGCGCACTTCTTCAGTCGTCAGCGGGCGGCCATGGATTAGGATTTGCTGGGCCAATTGCTCGGCCCGCATGGAGGTGCTTTCGCGTGACATCAGCAGGCTGGCGCGGAGCTGCGCTTTGGCCCGGTTCACTTCTTCCTCGCCTGCGTGATCCGCCACGGACTTCAGCTCATCAATCGCGACCTCAAGTACTTGGCCCGCTTGCTCACCATCAGACCCCGCATAAATGCCCATCATACCGCTATCTGTCATGGCAGATAAAAATGAGTATATTGAATAGCATAGTCCGCGTTTCTCACGCACTTCCTGAAATAATCGAGAAGACATACCGCCGCCATAAAGGGTCGAGAAAACGTGGCCAGCATAGTAATCTGGCGCTGTGAGCGGTACGCCAGGAAGGCCGAGCAAGATGTGCGCCTGCTCTGAGTCTTTTATGATCCGCGCTTCGCCGCCAAGATATTCAGACGCCGCCAATGCGGGTGCTTCACCTGCTGGCAAATCGCCGAAAAGCGAGGTCGCCAGATCAACGAATGCGCCGTGATCAACCTTGCCTGACGCACAGACAATCATGTCGCGCGGCTGGTAACGGGCGGTCATGTAATCAACAACGCCTTGGCGGGGCATCGTGCGGATAATTTCAGGCTCGCCCAAAATCGGCCGACCAACGGACTGGCCGGGATAGGCTGCGGCCTGAAATGCGTCATGGGCGACATCTTCCGGCGTATCAGCAGCTTGGCCGATCTCCTGCAAAATAACGGTGCGCTCGCGATCAAGTTCATCTTCGGCGAAGGTTGAGTTACGCAGAATGTCGGCCAAAATATCGAGGGCTAACGGCGCATCTTCTTTCAGCACGCGGGCGTAGTAGGCAGTGACTTCGCGGCTGGTATAGGCGTTCAGGTGACCACCAACAGCCTCAATTTCGCCAGCGACATCTGCCGCACTACGACGTTCGGTGCCTTTAAAAGCCATATGCTCCAGCAGATGGGCGACGCCGTTATTCTCCGCCGTTTCGGAGCGTGCACCACTGCCGACCCATACGCCGAGGGCAGCGCTCTCTACCCCGTCAATCCGATCAGTTGTGATGGTGAGGCCATTATTCAGGCGCGTAACGTCTACGGTCATGAAGGGCGGTTCCGGAATTTGCGGACATGGTTTTGGATGACGGAAAGAGTATTAGGTAGCGTCGTGTAATGCTCTTCTTTGGCGAATACGGCAGCCAAGCGCTCAGGCAGTTCAGGCTCTTCGCCGGTGGCTTCTTTGATGGCGCCAGCGAACTTAGCTGGATGGGCAGTCGCTGCAACAATCATAGCCGTTTCCGAGGCAGGCCGCGCTTCAGCTGCGAGTAGGCCTACAGCCGTATGGGGGTCCAAAAGATAGCCGCTCGATTTCTGCCAGCGGGCGATCCCCGCCATTGTTTCCTGGTCGTCGAAACGGGCCGCACTAAACATATCTTTGGCCGCCGCGTGGCGGTTTTCGCCAACCTGCAACACGCCGGATGCTCTGAATGTCTGCATGGCATCAGCGGTCGCTGCACCGTTACGGTCATAAAGATCAAACAACAGCCGCTCGAAGTTGGACGAGACCTGGATATCCATGGACGGGGAGATCGTGGGCCTAACGGGCCGCATGGTCATGTCGTCTGCTTCAAAGAAGCGCGTCAGGATATCATTGGAGTTGGAGCCAATGACGAGTTTGGCGATGGGGAGGCCCATCTGCCGCGCGGCATAGGCTGCGAACACATTGCCGAAATTGCCCGTCGGTACCGCGAATGAAACCCTCCGGTCCGGCGCTCCAAGGCGTACAGCCGCGTAAACGTAATAAACGATCTGGGCCATCACGCGCGCCCAGTTGATCGAGTTGACCGCGGATAGATTAACTTCATCGCGGAAGCTCGTATCCGCGAACATGGCTTTGACGATATCCTGGCAGTCGTCAAAATCGCCCTCTACAGCGATGTTTGAGACGTTCTGTGCGGATACTGTGGTCATCTGCCGCCGCTGCGCTTCAGAGGTACGGCCGCTTGGATGCAGGATACAGATATCAATGTTGTCGCGATCCTGGCAGGCCTCAATCGCGGCGGAGCCGGTAT
Source organism: Alphaproteobacteria bacterium (assembly GCA_040263875.1). GTDB lineage: Bacteria > Pseudomonadota > Alphaproteobacteria > Bin95 > Bin95 > VMCJ01. Next base: position 20,939 of record JBDQJI010000035.1, on the reverse strand, counting down.
CGCCGGAGGTCGCACCGACAATGGTGATCCGCTCGCCGCGCTTGGCCAGCACATGATCAAACAATCGGCCAAGCAATTGCATTGCGACGTCTTTGAACGCCAAAGTTGGTCCGTGGAACAGCTCAAGCGCCCACAAATCTTGGTCAAGCTGTACCAGGGGCGTGACGGCTGGATGACCGAAGCCGCCATAGCTTTCCGTCAGGATGCGGCGGTAGGCGTCTGCATCAATGGGGCCGCGTACGAAAGGCCAGGTGACGCGAAACGCCGTTTCAACGTAATCCAGACCGCGCAGGTCGCGTAGCGCCTGGGCGCTGAGCTGCGGCCATTCTTCTGGCACATACAGTCCGCCGTCTTCGGCCAGGCCAGCTAGAAGGACGCCTTCAAAGTCAAGAACCGGCGCCTGGCCGCGCGTGGAGATATATCGCATCGTCAAGTCCGCTTCGCTGTGAACGCCGCCTTCAGCGTTGCGTGGGGCGAGGAATATACCTTTCCCGTCGGAGCGTATAGGGAGTAGCCTGTATTGCTCTGACCCAGGATTTTCCCGTTTATGGCCCGCGCATCAAATCGCCCGATCTACGGCATCGTCATGATGTTGATTTCGATGAGCTGTATCGCAATCGTCGATGCGCTCGGCAAGCGCGTGATTGCGACCATGCCGCAGCTTGAAGTGGTTGGGCTGTACTTCCTCATCATCTGGATTTTATCGCTGCTTTATGCCTACGCGAACAGCGTTCCAGTGAGGGTGCTGGTGCGCACAGAAGCGCCGTTTTTGCAGTTCGCTCGTGGCATGATGCTGGTCTGCTCGTTGTCGTTGCTTTTTATTGCGTTGAAGCATTTGCCCTTGGCTGAAGCGACGGTGATCAGCTTTACCTCACCCTTATGGGTCGTTGCATTCTCAGCACCGTTCTTAGGTGAAAAGGTTGGCTGGCAACGCTGGGCGGCTGTGGGTGCGGGGCTTATAGGCGCAGCTATTGTGATGCGCCCTGGGACAGAGATTTTCCAATGGATTGCGCTGCTGCCACTGATCGGAGCGATGTTTTTTGCCGGATACACCATCATTACCCGCATGCTGGCTGGCCGGGACCGGTTTGAGACCACGCTATTTTATAGCTTTCTGGTGGGATCAACCGTCGTCCTTGGCGCTGCATATGTTGTGGGATGGCAAGAGCCAACGTTTGCGGAATGGGTCCAGCTGGCGGGCATGGGCGCGCTTGGCATGGTGGCACATCTGACCATGCTGCAAAGTTTGGAATCAGCAGATGCTTCGTTAGTCGCACCATTCAACTACGTCCGGATTATCTGGGCGGTAGTGTTGGGCTACCTCTGGTTCGGGACAGCGCCAGGTATCGCGACGATCATCGGCGGTAGCGTTATCGTCGCGAGCGGGTTGTTCGTTTTGTGGCGGGAAACGCGCATCAAGAAATCATCTGAATAGGTAGGAATGAAAGCATGGAATTAGGCTTGCAGGGCAAACGCGCCATTGTCACCGGCGCCAGCCGAGGTATTGGTTTTGCTATCGCAGACGCATTGGCAGCAGAAGGGTGTGCAGTATCGATCTGCGCGCGGGGACAGGCTGGCCTGGATGCAGCAGCAGCGAAGATCAGCGCGCGCGGTGGCAATGTTCACGCAGCGGCTTGTGATGTGTCAGATAAGGATGCGCTTGAGGGCTACATGGATAGCGCAATCGGGGCGCTGGGCGGGCTTGATGTGTTGGTGAATAATCCATCTGGCTTTGGCCGTACCGATGACGAAGAAGGCTGGCGTGTCGGCTTAGATGTTGACCTAATGGCGCTTGTCCGAGCCTCCTGGAAAGCCGTGGATGCCATGCAGGCGGCAGGCGGTGGGTCGATCGTGCATATTTCGTCGATATCCGGCCTTACGTCATCAACGCGCACGCCGCCATATGGTGCAGTGAAGGCGGCTGTGATTCAGTACACGCTGACCCAAGCAGCACAGTTGGCTTCAGTTGGTATCCGCGTGAACTGCATTGCCCCAGGTTCCATTGATTTCCCTGGCGGCACTTGGGATGACGCCCGACAGAACAACCCAGCCCTCTATGAAGGCATTCGCCAGTCGATCCCATCCGGTCGTTTTGGCGCGCCGGAAGAGGTCGCTAACCTCGCAGTATTCTTAGCCTCCAACGCAGCCAGCTGGGTCACGGGCCAAACCATTGCGGCAGATGGCGGGCAGATGCTCTAGCCGTTCAGCGCTTTATCGGCGATCTCAAAGATATCGCGTGAGATATTTTTGTTGGCGAGAATGCGTTTTAGGGCAGCTCGCATCTGTGATTGGCGTGCGCCATCCATACGTTTCCAGCGGCCAAGCGGGGTCAACATGCGGGCTGCCGTCTGTGGGTTGAGTTTGTCGATCGCCAATATTTGTTCCGTAAAGAACTTATATCCGGCACCATCTGCTGCATGGAAAGCCGTCGGGTTAGACGCTGCAAACGCGCCGATCAAAGACCGGGCTTTGTTCGGATTACCGAGCGTAAATGTCGGGTCTTCCATAGCTCGGCGGATATCGGCCAGGGCATCAGGCCCAGGTGCTGTAGCTGTCAGGACAAACCATTTATCTAGCGTGAGGGGATCATTGGCATAGCGATCATGGAAAGCGGCCATGGCTTCGGTGCGCGCATAGCCGGGCTGATCGTTGAGCGCTGCCAGAGCGGACATGCGATCCGTCATATTGTTCGCAGCATGGTAGGCGCTTAGAGCGCGTTCTGCTCCGCCGGGTAAGGTTGCCAGATAGCTAAGGGCTGCTGCGCGCTCGGCACGTTGGCCAGCGGATGCAGCGTCCGGCGAGAACTGGTTGTTAGCGTCGATTCCGGTCGCGATTGCATCCAGTTCTTCCTCAAACGCTTTCGCAAGGGCGTGGCGCAAGTGTTGCCGCACCTTGTGAACGGCATCTACATCGGCGGTATTCATCGCATCCGCCAAATTGTCCTCGCTTGGCAGTGTCATGAGCAATGCGCAGAATGCGGGGTCGATAGATGCATCTGTCAGCGCTTGGCCCCAAGCGACGACGAAGGTCTCGGACGGATTGAGGCTATTGCCGGACTGCAGCTGATCCACCATTGACCGCATTGCATCGATCGCAAAGCGCTGCCCAGCTTCCCACCGATTGAAAGGATCGCTGTCATGCGCCATGCGGAACGCGCGGGTTTCAGGCGCTTCCTCCATTTCAAGACGGACAGGCGCTGAAAAGCCTCGATTGATGGAAAGAACAGGCTTGGCTTGAAGTCCGCTGAACGTCCAGGTCTGCTGCGCGTCTTTGAAAATAAGCAGTTCTGTTGCGATGTCATTCCCATCAGGCCCAATCAGACCAAGCCGGATCGGCATAGTCAGTGGCATGGGAGAGGCTTGTTTGGTCACGACTGGGGTTTGCTGATGCAAGGTGAGTGTCAGCGTGTCGCCTGCAAATGCTTCTTCGACGGACACGACCGGCGTGCCCGCTTGGGAATACCAGCGCCGGAATGACGTCAAATCATGGCCGCTAGCGCTATCCATCGCGTCCACAAAGTCATCGCAAGTTGCTGCCGTGCCATCGTGACGGTCAAAGTAGAGATCGATCCCTTTGTAATAGGATTCTGACCCGAGCAATGTGTGCATCATACCGATGACTTCAGCGCCCTTTTCATAGATGGTCGCGGTGTAGAAGTTATTGATTTCTATGTAGGAATCAGAGCGAATAGCGTGGGCAAGGGGGCCAGCATCTTCCGGGAATTGGCGTGCGCGCAGGCGCTTCACATCATTGATGCGCTGCACGGCTGCGGAGCGTTCATCGGCGGAGAATTGCTGGTCCCGGAAAACTGTCAGGCCTTCTTTCAGCGAAAGCTGGAACCAGTCGCGGCAGGTTACGCGATTGCCTGTCCAGTTATGGAAATATTCGTGCGCGACGACGCTTTCGATGAAGGCATAGTCTGCGTCTGTCGCGGTATCAGGCTCGGCCAAAATGTACTTCGCGTTGAAGACATTGAGGCTCTTATTTTCCATAGCGCCCATATTGAAAGCGGAAATGGCGACGATATTGAACTGCCCGAGGTCATATTCCAGGCCGTAAACGCGCTCATCCCAGGCAAATGAGCGCTTAAGCGCATCCATCGCGTAGGTAGCTTTATGTTCTTGGCCGGGATCAGTCCAAATATGGAGATCGACAGTGTTGCCGGACTTTGTCGTGAACGTATCCGATATTCTTCCAAGGTCCCCAGCAACAAGGGCGAAGAGATAGCAAGGCTTGTTCCATGGGTCGCGCCAGCGCGCGAAGTGGCGGCCATCATCTAACTGGCCCTCATCAACCAAGTCTCCATTAGAGAGGAGGGTTGGTAGGGCGGTGGCATCGCCTCGGATTTCGACATCATACGTGGTCATCACGTCAGGCCGATCTAGGAAATAGGTGATGCGCCGGAAACCTTCGGCCTCGCATTGGGTGCAGTAAATGCCGTCAGACAGGTAGAGACCTTCAAGGCGTGTGTTTTTTGCCGGATTGATCTCAACTTCGGTTTGAAGCGTGAACGGGGTGCTTGGTGGGGCGAATATGGTTAGCGTTTCTGGATTGATGGCGTAATTGCTAGATTGTAACGGTTCTCCATCAATGGCGATTGAGGTTAGTTTGAGGTCCTCGCCATCGAGGATAAGGTCTCCACCTTTTGATCCAGCCCAGCGCTTAAAGCCAATCTTTGCGGTTACTTTCGTGGCAGATGGATCAAGATCAAAGGTTAGTTGGACGGAAGTAATAGCGTAAGGCGGCGGCGCGTAATCTTCCCGCCGGATCGTGACAGGGTTTTCCGTACGCATGGCCCAACTCCTAAACGCGCTCTGACAACCAAATGGCTACCTTTGACCCGCGTTTGATAACGTGGGTCAGTATATCATACCCTGGCGCTAACTCCGCCTCTCTTTCGAGACCTATATCGCGATGCTCTAATTCCTCAGCGCGAAACTCTTCGATTGCCTCCTTTAACGGGGCTTCTTCAGGGCCGAGCGCATCTAGCTGGCCTTGATAATGCTCATCAATGGCTTCTTCGACTGCGACCGTGCAGGCCATTGCGGCCCGTGGACCCATCAATGCTGTTGCGGCACCCAGTGCGAATCCAGCCGCGTGCCATACTGGCAATAACGCTGTCGGGCGGACGCCACGATCGCCAATCGCGTTCTCGAAATATTTAAGGTGCTTTTCCTCTTGCTCCGCCATATGGCGCAGGATCGGGCCGTGTTCGCCTTCGCCCAATACGGAAAGCTGGCCTGCGTAGATGCGCTTAGCACCATATTCGCCTGCATGATCAACGCGCACAAAGCGCTCAACCATCTCTTCAGCGCTGGGGTCACCCGGCAGGCGTTCATGTGCAGTTGGTTTTTTATCGCTCATATTGAACTGTCGCGTCCCTGGCGGATCTTTAAGGTGTCTCTGACAACGATATAGAGTGCACCAATGCCTGCGGCGAGGGCGACGAGGCCATTCCAGCCTGCCATCGAAATACCGAGCATTGACCAGGCGACCTGATCGCAGCGCACCATGGGGCGGTTCAACAATTGCTCACGCAGGTCCGCGACGCCGCCCTGGCCGAAGCCAGTGAACCCTGCACCGCATGCTTTTGTTCCGGCCCACCATTGTTGCTCGACACCAACATGAAACGCTGCGACGCCAGCACCTATGAGCACTGCGACACCGGCAAGCGCAAGCAAAGCCAGCGCCACGGCAATCCGACTTTTGCCTTCTGCAAACAATGCAAGTGTGGCCAAAATCACGGCTGCAGCCCAGGCCTTGCGTTGCTCAATGCAAAGATTGCATGGCTCCAGCCCGCCCCAATATTGAAACGCCAATGCTGCGCCCAGCATGAGCAGCCCAATGGCGGCAACAAGGCCAGCAGCATTAAATCGGGACATGTTCAAGAGTTTGTTCATTTCTGCGATATAGTCCGACGCTGCCTTCCAGCACGGGCGACGCGTCGTCTCACTCTATCAGCCTAGTTCGGGCGAGTGATGATCACACCCTGATCGTCCGGCTTCTCTCCAGCGATAGCACTCCAATTGCTTTTGAGCGCTACAAGCGAGTCCCGCTGGCGTTCGGTATCAATGATCGCCTCGACTGACATACCGGCGCGCAGCAGGTCCAGCCCAGGGCTGGGCTCAAGCCGCAGCCGGACCGGAAGTCGCTGCACGACTTTTACCCAGTTACCCGTTGCATTCTGGGGCGGTAGAATTGCGAATTCCGCACCGGTCGCAGGGCTAATGCTTGCAACAACAGCGGTGATCTTTACGTCCGGATAAGCATCCGGTGTCACGGTCGCGTGTTGGCCAAGCTCAATATAAGTGAGCTCCGTTTCCTTCAGGTTGGCAACAACCCAATGGGTACGATCAGCGATCAAGCTGAAGGCCGGGTCACCGGTCTCAAGGTGCTCGCCAACCTGCAGGCGCATATTGGAAATAATGCCTGGCGTTGGCGCACGGATGACGGTGCGCGCTAGATCAAGCTTTGCACTTTCAAGGACTGCGGCGCGTTCGCGATAAAGTGCACGTTGCGGCAGCGGCAGGTCGGGATTACCGCCAAGTGCTGCCTCAAGCCGTTGAACCTTGGCCCTGGCAGTGCGAAGGCGTTCACGGGCAACGGAAAGCTCAAGTTCGGCTGCGTCAGCCGTGGATCGTGTGGTCACACCGCGTTTGAGCAGGTTCCGCTGACGTTTGACGGTCTTGTTGTAATAGCCGATGCGACTGCGGAACTCGCCGACTTCGGTTTGCGCTTCTGCCAATTCGGCACGCATATGCATGAACGTCGTCGCGACTTTTGCCAGATCAGCCTCTGCCTTGGCGACGGCGATGCGGAAGGGGGCCGGGTCAAGCCGGAACAGAACTTCACCCACATCCACCCTGTCATGATCCCGCACCAGAACATCAGTTACGCGGCCATCAAGGTCTGGGCTGATTTGTACGATATCAGCTTTGACATAAGCGTTTTCGGTGGAAACATAACGGCCGCCAGTCAAATAGAAATAAGCGGCAGTGCCGATGACGATTGCTGGCACGCAGAGCAGTAGAATAAACCGCAGTGCGCCTCGGGATAATCTTTTCAATGCCATATCCGTTACTCCGCCGCTGCTGTTGCTGCGAGCGTTGCCGGGGCGCTGGCTGTGACAATGCTAGAGAGGCGCGCGCGCACGGATTCCATCAGCGTCATCAAAGTTTCTCGTTGTTCTGCGTTCAGGTCACTCAATGCATCATCGACAATGGCGTCGGCGACAGCGCGCATTTGGGCCTGCTGGCCAGTCGCTAGGTCCGTTGGGAATACCCGGCGGACGCGCCTGTCTGTTGGGTCCGGTTCGCGGCGAACGAGGCCGTTTTCCTCTAGCCGGTCAACAAGGCGGCCTGCGGTGGCGCGCTCCATTTCCATCATGTCAGCAAGTTCGGTCTGGGAGCAGCCAGGGCGGCGCGCAAGCCGGGCCAGCACCATCCATTGCGCCCGTGTCACGCCAAGGGCTGAAACCTGACGGTCGAACTCCGTCCGCATTAAGCGGGAAATGTCGGCAGAAAGAAAGCCGACATGCCGATCATCATCAAATTTCGGCACCATATCGGAGGCCCTGTCAGATTTGATTACACATGTTAGCAACCGAGTATAATGGCAGCTGTTATTGTCGTCCAGATTATTGTTGCGTCAGATAATGTAACGCAGATTACTTTTTTGTGAGCGCATCTGGTAAATACCAAGCGGCCATTGCCAAAGAGACGCAAATCATGGCGCCAAACCCCACTTCATAAGAGCCATTGGCGGATAGGGCCGCTGATAATGCCTGCGGAAATGCCATGGACCCAAGGAAGGTCAGTGCCAACACACCGCTGGTCGCCATGCCGACCTGACCAGGCGGCGCTTGGCGCGCCACTTCTGTCAGCATCAAGCCATTCCAGGCGATCACCGTTGCGCCCAAACTGATCGCGACGGCGAAGACCGCCAGCAGGTCCCAAGAGCTATCCACCATGATCAGCGCAATCATCGCGCCCGCCATTGCGATGGGCAGCAGCATCAAGAGCACGGACGTCCGCACATAGTCAGCAGCGCCACCCCACAGGATACGTCCAGCGATGGCGGTCAAATTCGCGATGGCTAAGGCCTGTGCCGCGTGCTGGTTCGAATAGCCATGCTTCGTTTCCAGATATACAACCATGAACGATGTCACGGTGACTTGCACACCGGCGAAGGCCAAGCTGGCACAGGCGATGCGGCGGAGACGGCGCACAGTCCACACCATGCCCAAGGCTAATCTAGCGCCAGCAAACCCGATCCGCGCTTCCGGGCTTCGGTCTACGTCCAGTGTCGCAACTGCAAGGCCGATAAGAATGGCGGCAATCCAACAAACAATGGCGACGATGATAATCGTCGTCTGCCAGCCGTAAATCCCGTTCAGGACCGGTAGTGATATTCCGGCGAGCGCATAGCCTATCGGCACGCCCGTCTGCTTGATTGACATGACAAGACCCAGCCGGTTCGCCGGTGCCCATCTGGACAAAACGATGGAGCTTGCAGGCGTCATAGGGCCATACCCAGCACCAATGATCAGCGCTGATGCGATAAAAGCTAAAGGGTGACCGATTGCAGCCAATGAGATGCCGATGGCAGTTAACAACGCACCGATCTGAACGGCGCGCACACCGCCATATCGCATAATCAGCCCACCGCCCCCGAGCGTCGCAATGGCAGAAGCAAGGAACACGGTACCGGTGTAAATGCCGATTAAGCTGGCGTCCAAGCCGGTATCCGTCGCAATAAAGGTCGCGAGGACGGCTGGCGATAATTGCGCGGCAGCACCAAGCGCTTGCCCGCTCATGGTCGCGGCGAGTGCGAGCCAAGTGCGGCTATCCCATTGTTGTTGAGTGGTGTCGTCAGGCGAGCCTGCGGTCACTTTTGCATATGCCGGGTGTCCGCGTGGCGCGCCCGCAAGCTATCGGCAGCTTTGCCGACAATGCGGCTGATCCGGTCTGGAGCAAAAGCCGTTTGGCTGAGCGCGATCCCCATATCGAACACTTCATCATAGCGCTCGATCATGCTGTCATTTAGCCGGAACCGGCTCATGCCTTCAAACAGAATGCGCTTACCGACAGCACCTTCCAGTCTGGATTCATAGGAGAATGACCAGTTGGAATAGCCGATGCCGCCGCCTTCAAGTGGTTCGCGCATATCCCAGCGGAAGGCTTTCGCATCCCGCCAGAAATGCTTGTCCAACATATCCTGAATAGCGTCCCGACCTTTGAATTCACCGTAGAATGTGTCGTGGTAAACGCCATCTTCTGTGAACAACGCGGCTAGCGCATGTCCATCGCCTGCTTCAACGGCGGCAGTGAACTGGCCCAGGGTATCTGTGAAAGCCATTGCGCTTAGCCGTGGAGCTTAGCGCGAAGGAAGTCTGTCATGGCGTTGAACGCCTTGGCAGCGTCTGCGCCAGTAATGCGGGCGCGGGCAAAGCCATGGATCATGCCTTCGGCGCTGTAGTACCCAGTCTCAACGCCAAAGCCCATAAGCTTTGCAGCGTAGATCAAGCCGTCATCCAGCAGTGGGTCAAATTCCGCGACCAGCACATATGCCGGAGGTAGACCGGTGAGGTCTGCGGCGATCATCGGCGTCGCCAGCGGGTCTGTGGATGCGCCAGACATTGCCTCGCCTAAATACTTGTCCCAATATCCGCGCATGTTGGATGTTGTCAGGCCGGGTGCGTCTGCATTCCGCTGGTAGCTATCGAACTCCAGCTTATCCGTCAGGCAGGGGTAGATCAGGCCCTGGCATTTGAGAGCCGGGCCGCCATGGTCCCGCGCCCAAAGTGCGGCAGCAGCGGCGAGATTGCCGCCCGCACTATCACCGGACACACCGACCCGGCCGGCATCTACGCCGTAATCGCCAGGGTTCCGGGCAACATGCTCAAGTGCCGCCACGCAATCATGGAGCGCTGCCGGGTAGGGGTGTTCTGGCGCTAAGCGGTAGTCCACGCTGATGACCACTGCACCTGTTTCAGCTGCAAGGCCCCAGCCATTGGTGTCACTGGTGTCGCAATCGCCCTTAACAAACCCACCGCCGTGAAAATAAAGCAGGGCTGGTTTCGCTCCAGCGCCTGCAGGCGTGTAGATGCGAATTGGCACGGCATTGCCGTCACGCCCAGGAACCATGCGATTTTCGACCATCATCCCAGCGGGCGGCGGGACAGCATTGGCGCGGGCGTATTCAGACCAAATCTGCCTATCTTCAGCCAAGTTCTGGCCTTGCGGCAGGCTTGCGCGGGCGGCGATTAGGGGCTGTACATCCGGGTGCAGGTCAAAGCTCATGGCATATCCTCATGTTTCGCTTGTTTTAATAATGCGGCAGGGTCTGCTGCGCCATAGGCTTTTGTCGCCGCATCGGACGTCACATATCCGTCCAGCAAATCCAAACCAATCGCCGCTGGATCGCGCCCGCTAACAGCACCGAACCCTCCGGACCCTGGCGTCACCATATCAACGACGGACCCGCCGGGCGCTGCAAAAGCGCCTTTGCTTGGCAGGCTGCGGGTTGCGCCATCAGGCGTTGTCACCGTCACTGTTGCTGGAATGCCGGGCGCGCCGCCAGCCAGCCCGAAAGGCGGGGAGGTCATCCGCTCCATGCACAATGCGCCGGTCGCGTCTGCGCCATCCAGCATCCGCCACGTGCGGCGCGCACCGGCCCCGCCGCGATACTTCCCAGCGCCGCCAGAATTCGGCTCAATCTCATAGCGCTCCACACGCACAGGGAATGCCATCTCCAGCACTTCAACGGGCGTGTTCATTGTGTTGGAAATACCGCTGGCGACGACGTTGATACCGTCCTTGTTGGGTCTAGCCCCGAACCCGCCTTTGACAGTTTCATAAGAGACATAGCGCCGCCCATTGCGCGGATCGAGCCCGCCTAATGTCAACACGGCGGAGGTGCCTTGGCTGCATGCCATCACCTGGTCTGGCATGAATTCAGCCAGCGCACCCATCACCATATCTGCAGTGCGGTGAGACATTTCGTGGTTGGCGTACACAACGGGTGCGGGGAATTCGACATTCACGACGGTGCCCTTGGGGGCCGTAACCTCAATCGCACGCCAGCAGCCTGAATTCGGCGGGATCAGGCTGTTGGGATCGATCGCTGTCTTCAATCCACAGAAAACGCCAGATGAGGAAACGGACAGTGGCGCGTTCATTGGGCCAGCGACCTGAGCGTCCGTACCAGCGAAATCAACTGTGATCCTGTCGCCGAATTTTTTCACCCGCATCCGAACCCAGAATGGGGCATCGCTGCCATCTGGGTGGTCTGGAATGCCGTCGCCGTCGCAGAAATCTTCGAAATAGCCTTCGCCATCTGGTAGTTCGCTAAGGGCGGCGCGCATTAGCCGGTCAGAATAGTTCATGACATCGGCCATGTACTCGACCAGCCGTTTGGCGCCGTATCGGCCCGCCAGTGTTTTCAACCTTTCTGCAGCACGTAGGGTCGCAGCGAGTTGGGAACCAAGGTCGCCTTTACGTTCATCCGGCGTGCGGACATTAGACAGAATCACGGCTTCCAGCGCTTCGTTCAAAACGCCTTTGTCGTAGAGGCGCACTGGCGGCAGGCGAAGCCCCTCGCCATAAATTTCCGTAACGGCACCGTAGCTACCCGGTGTGGCGGAGCCGACATCTGGCCAGTGGGCGCGAAGGCACGTGAAGCCCAGGTGTACGTCACCATGGAATGCAGGCCGGACCACATTCACATCTGGCAGATGGCTGCCGCCAAAATACGGGTCATTGTGAATGAATACGTCACCTTCATGGACGTCATCGCCAAAGGCTTTCACAACTGCACGCACTGCATCTGGCATGGAGCCTAGATGAATTGGCAGGTCCGGCCCTTGCGCCACCATATCCCCGGCGCGGTCAAACACGCCGCAGGAATAGTCGCCAGCGGATTTCAGGATGGGCGAGTAGGCGGTTTTCGCCAGTACGACCCGCATTTCCTCCGCGATTTTATAGAGGCTGTTCTTGACGATTTCGAATGTCGCGGGATCATTCTGATTTGGGGTGCTCATGCGCTTGCTCCCGTGATGCGGATATAGCCGTCGCTGTCCATTTCGGCCTGCCATCCTAGAGGGACAAGAATGGTGCTTTCCAAGGATTCGATGACGGCAGGGCCTTTGGCAGTGCGCCCTTTGGGCATTTTTACGCGGTCCAGAATTTCGGCCTGCACCGTCTCACCTTTGAACAGAACGGCGCGGCTGCCCTTTTCTGGCTCAGCGCCGACCTGTGGTTCCTGGCGAATTGCGAGTGCGGGAATTTTACCGATGGCGGACACGCGGAGGCTGACGATCTGCACCGGTTCACCCCGGTTATCATGCCCGTAAGTCTGCCGATGTCGGTCGTGAAATACTTCTGCAGCGCTGGCCAGTGCTGCATCATCAAAGGATGATCCGGCAGGCACGCTCAATTCGTAGGACTGCCGCTCATAGCGCGCATCCATCGTGCGTTGGAATTGCCTGCGCTCTGGCGGCGTTCCCGCCCTGTCGAGCATGGCGGCACCCTCTGCCTCCAATTCTGCGAAGGCGGCTTCTATGGCGGCAGCGTCAGCGGTGTCAGTCGTGACATAGACTGTGCGAACATAGTCCCGCTGCAAATCAGACCCAACCAAACCAAGGGCAGAGAATGCGCCCGGGATTGGTGGGCAGATCACCTCTGCCATGCCGAGTTCTTCCGCAAGTGCTACCGCATGGAGTGGTCCGGCACCGCCGAAGGCAGCCAGTGTGAAGTCACGAGGATCATGGCCACGCTCAACGGAAACGATTTTGAGCGCCTCAGCCATGGCGTGGTTCACGATATCGATAACGGCTGCCGCGGCTGCGCGGGCGTCTATCCCCAGTGGCTTGGCCAGCTTCTCAGTGATGGCAGCTTCAGCGGCATCGAAATCAATCTCCATCTCGCCGGCCAGCAGGGAGCTTCGGTCCAAGTATCCAAGCAGGAGATTGCAATCGGTCACCGTGGGTTCTGTCCCGCCGCGCCCGTAGCATACAGGGCCGGGTTCGGCGCCCGCACTGCCGGGACCAACCCGGAGGCCGCCCGCGGCATCGACCCAGGCGATGGACCCGCCACCAGCGGATACTTCCGCCAAGTCGATCACCGGTACCCGAATTGGATGGCCGGTGCCGTTCATCCAGCGATTGGCACTCGCACCGCCGCCGACCTCATAATCCGGTGTGGTTTCATACTTACCGTTCTGGATCAGGCTGGCTTTGGCCGTTGTCCCACCCATGTCGAAGGAGAGCAGATCAGGCCGCCCACATTGCGCTGACGCCAGGGCTGCAGCTACGACACCTGCAGCCGGCCCGCTTTCAACCGCCATGGCTGGCATGGCCACACCTTCGGCAGCTTCAAACACGCCGCCATTCGATCCCATCACATACATTGGCGGCAAGCCAAGCGCTTCCGTCGCTTGCACAAGGCGATCCAGATATGAGGCCAGAATTGGGCCAACGTAAGCACAGACGGCAGTTGTAGATGCGCGCTCGAATTCTTTGATTTCAGGCAGAACTTCGCAGGAAAGGTATACAGGAACTCCCGGCAGCCCATCTCGCAACCGCTGGCCAAGGCGCTGTTCGTGTACGGGGTTTAGGAAGCTGAATAGCAGGGATACTGCGACGGCCTCGACCTTGTCCGCTTTAAGCGCCTCAATCAGCGCATCAATTTCATCTTCCGCCAGCGGCGTGACGATTTCAGCGTCTGCGCCAATCCGTTCCGTGATCTCGAAGCGGCGGCGGCGTGGGGCCAGCACGGCGGGTGCGTCTTGGAACAGGTCATACAAGTCTGGCCGGGCGGAGCGGCGGAGTTCCAGAACATCCCGAAACCCACGCGTCATAATGACGGCGGCGCGGGCACCTTTTTCTTCCAAGAGCGCATTCGTGACGACTGTAGTCGCATGTGCCAGAAGACCCACTTCGGCGGCGTTCACACCATACCGCTCCATCGCTTGGGCGAGTGCGGAGAGGACCCCAGCTGCAAAATCCTGCGGCGTCGTTGGCGCTTTCGCGACGCCGATTTCGCCAGTTTCGTCATCCACAAGTGCGACATCTGTGAAGGTGCCACCAATGTCCACGCCAATTCGCCAAGCCATGCGTATGCTCCAGAAACTCCGATGTGTGAATGCTATGCGGTATCGACCGGCAACGGCAATGGTCGAAGGTGTCAGGCATGGCTTGGCGTCATCTGTTTGCTGGGGCAAGTTGGGCCATCACTTGCGAGGGAATCATGTCAACCAAACGTATCGCCGTTATCGGCGCGGGTGCTGCTGGACTGTGCTCAGCGAAGTATTTGAAGGCCGCTGGGTTTGATGTGACGATCTTTGAGATCGGCAGTGAGGTCGGCGGTATGTGGTGTTATCAGAACGATAATGGCCTCTCAAACGCTTATCGCACGCTGCACATCAATACCTCGCGCACGGTTACGCGGTTCCATGATCTGGACTTTGACGATGGCGTGCAGTCTTTCCCTGATCATGCGGATATGCATCGCTATTTGATGAAGTACGCCAAGCATTTTGGCGTCGAGGCGTTGATTAGGTTCAACACGCCTGTCCGCCGCATAGCGCCTGCTTTTGACCCTAAGAAGGGCGAAACGCCGCAATGGACGGTGGAAACGGACGGCGGCGCGGAGAGTTTTGATGCGGTGTTGTGCGCCACTGGCCACCTATCCAAACCGCGCCATGTCCCAATGTTCGAGCAAGGCTTTGGCGGCGAATATCTGCACAGCTTCTATTATCGCCGACCGGAGGATTATGTTGGCAAACGCATCTGCGTGATTGGTGTCGGCAACAGCGCCTGCGATATCGCGAGTGATGTATGTGTAACGTCTGCGCGGACGGTGCTGGTGGCGCGGTCCACGCCTATTATCCTGCCGAAGCTGATGTTCGGCCGACCGTTTACAGAGATCACACGCAAAATCCAACGCCCTTGGGTTCCGGCGGGCATCCGTAGGCGTCTAACCCGGTTTCTGGCTTATGTCGCCCATGGCGATCTGACAAAGCTTGGGTTCCGTCCGCCATCTCCAGAGCGTCTGCACGTCACTTCCAACGGCACAATTGTGAACGATATCGCCTATAGCCGCGTGGATCTGAAGCAGGATATCCAGCGGATTGAAGGCAAGACCATCCATTTCAATGACGGCTCGTCCGATGAGTTCGACACGCTGATCGCAGCCACGGGCTACAAATGCGATTTGCCGTTCTTGGCGGACGGTCTTGTGACGGGTGATCCGGACCAGAACCAGCTTGATTTATACAAACGTATTGTGCCGCCAGAATGGCCTGGTCTCTTCATGATCGGCTTCTTCAATACCGACACCGCGCTGAACATGGTGTTTGAACACCAGGCGCGCTGGGTGCGGGATATTATTGCGGGCAAGGTGCAATTGCCGCCGCCCGATGTCATGCGCCAGAATGTTGAGGCGAAGGCGGCATGGGTGCATACGCACTTCAAACAAACGCCCCGGCATGGCATCGAAGAAGAGCACGTGCCCTATCTGGCGGAACTAAAGAAAGCAGGCGCGCCAATTGCATGAACGGTCGGCGCTCGGGAGAAGATCAAGATGACAGGACTTTTGAACGGCCATTTGGCCTTTGTTACAGGCGGCGGATCAGGCATCGGCCAAGGCATTGCTGAAGGCTATGCGCGGGAAGGCGCGCGGGTCATCGCGGCTGATGTGAATTTGGCAGGTGCCGAAGAAACCGCTCGCCATATCAAAGACGCTGGCGGCAAAGCCTGGGCGATGAAGCTCAACGTCACGGATATGCAAGGCGTTCAATCCATGGCCCGCAAAGTCGAAGCAGATATCGGCCCTGTGTCTATTTTGGTGAATAACGCTGGCATCGTGCGTCGCGCCACCATCGATAGCGGCAATGCGATTGACGATTGGAACGATACGGTCGCGGTGAATATCACTGGGCTGTTTAATTGCGTGCATTCCTTCCAAGACCAGCTGAAAGCGACCAAAGGGCGGGTGATCAATATCGGCTCGATCCAGAGCTTTGTGCACACGCCAAACTCGGTCGCCTATACGACTTCTAAGGGTGCGGTGAAGAACTTCACGATCGGAATGGCGGCGGAACTGGCGCCTTTTGGCGTGCGCGTAAACGCCATCGGTCCCGGCCTTATCTTCACGCCGCTCAATGAGGCTGGCATTCAGCAGCAGCCAGAGATGCTGGAGCGCTTCATGCGCCACATCCCCATGGGCCGCCCAGGCAAACCGGAAGATATTGTCGGCCCCGCTATCTTCCTCGCCAGCGATCTTTCTCAATACGTCACCGGCGTCCTCATCCCAAGCGACGGCGGATATTTGACCGTATAGCGTATCCGCTGGAATCAGAGATGACACTTGCCCCGCTTACGTTGAATGGCGAGCACGTGCAGCTAACGCCGGAGGGCGCGCTGTTTTTGCCTGCCTGCCGAACGCTCGTCGTTGCCGATCTGCACTTCGAGAAAGGTTCCGCTATGGCGGCGCGGGGGCGAAGGCTGGCGCCGCCTTATGACACGACGGCGACGCTGGACCGGTTGCAACGGCTGGTCAGGCGGATGCAGCCGAGGCGGGTCGTGGCGTTGGGGGACAGTTTTCACGATGGGGCTGGGCCGCTTCGGCTAGGTGATGCTGAGGCTAGGCGTATTCAGGCGCTGACCAAGGCCGTTGAGTGGATATGGATTGCAGGCAATCATGATCCTGATCCACCGGCCGCACTTGGTGGCACCGCAGCGACGGAGCTTTTGGCTGGCAGTCTATTGCTGCGGCATGAGCCACGGTCTGGCCCGCGTCCGGGCGAAGTCGCTGGGCATCTGCATCCAAAGGCCGCTGTCGCCACATCTGCCCGTAGGGTCAGTGGTTTCTGCTTCGTGACGGATGGCCAGCGCATGATTTTGCCCGCGTTCGGTGCCTATACAGGCGGGTTGGATGTGCACAAGCCGGTGATCCGGGATCTGTTCAAACGGGGGCTCAAGGTTTTCCTTTTGGGGCAGGAACGACTTTATCAGTTCCCGATGAGCAAGCTCAGTAAACCACGCCGTGCGGCTTCCTTGTAGATAACTTTGAGCGTTTGGATTTGCGGCAGGCGGCGGCATCCGCTATCAACCGACGCAACATCTAGTATCTAACAAGTGGCTCAAGCGCATGACGGCGACTGCCTGGATCCTAAACGGCCCCAATCTGAACATGCTTGGCGTTCGCCAGCCTGAAATCTACGGCTATGCGACACTGGCTGATGTGGAGGCTATGTGCCGGGAAAAAGGAAAGACGCTTGGTTTTGGTGTCGACTTCCGACAATCCAACCATGAGGGCGACCTGATCACTTGGGTTCAGGAAGCGCGAACTGCCGCCGCGGGCGTCATCATCAATGGTGCTGGGCTAACGCACACCTCTGTCGCACTGATGGACGCGCTGATGTTGATCGAGGCACCTGTCATCGAAGTGCATCTCTCCAATATTCACCAGCGTGAAGCTTTCAGGCATCACTCCTATATTTCGAAGGCCGCAACCGGTTCTATTGCAGGCTTTGGACCAAACACCTATGTCCTGGCGATGGACGCGCTCGCTGGTTTAATCGGCGACAATGACCCCGAAGGAAGGATCACCGCATGAGCGGCTTTGACGTAAACGTGGAGGCCGTGGCGGCGCTCGCCGGCATTCTGGAGGATAAGGGTCTCGGTGAGATCGAGTACCAGGACGGTGAGAGCTTTATCCGCCTGTCAAAAGCGGGGCCGGCGGCTGTCGCCGTCGCCGCTGCTGCCCCCGCGCCTGCTCAAGTTGCCGCCGCCGCTGCTGCGCCGAGTGCGCCTGCGCCAGAGGCTAAGACATCAGAACCGTTATCGGCGGGTGCGGTGACGTCGCCCATGGTCGGCACGGCTTACTTGCAATCTGGCCCAGGTGAGCCTCATTTCGTGAAACCGGGCGACCGGGTGAAAGCGGGCGATGTGTTGCTAATCATTGAAGCCATGAAGGTCATGAACCAGATTACGGCCACGCAATCCGGCGTGGTGCTGGAAATTAACGTGGAAAATGCGCAGCCGGTCGAGTTTGGCGAATTGCTGATGGTGGTCGAATGACCCTGGTGGGCTTGGCGTAATGTTGCAGAAAATTCTCATCGCCAATCGCGGCGAGATCGCGCTTCGCATTATCCGGGCTTGCCGGGAAATGGGGATCGGTACAGTCGCCATCCATTCGACGGCAGACGCGGAAGCGATGCATGTTCGCATGGCGGATGAAAGTGTGTGTGTTGGTCCCCCGGCGGCGCGGGACAGCTACCTGAACGTTCCGGCGATTTTGACAGCGGCAGAGATTACTGGCGCTGATGCAGTGCATCCAGGCTTGGGTTTCCTTGCGGAGAATTCGCGGTTTGCTCAGATCGTCGAAGACCACGGCAAAGTGTTCATTGGCCCAACGCCTGAGCAGATCGAAATGCTTGGCGATAAAATTAAGGCCAAGCGTGCTGCAGAAGCAGCAGGGCTGCCCATTGTGCCGGGCGGAGTTGAGCTTATTCCTGATGCGGTAGCCGCCGCCGCAGCCGCGGAAGCTGCAGGCTATCCAGTACTGATTAAAGCATCAGCTGGCGGCGGTGGTCGGGGCATGCAACGGGTAGAGCGGGCAGAGAATTTGGCCCGGGCATACGAAGTCGCTTCAAGCGAAGCGGAAGCGGCGTTTGGCGATGGCTCCGTTTATGTCGAGAAGGCGATTGACCGGCCCCGGCATATTGAAGTGCAGGTGTTGGCAGACGGCAAAGGCCACGCGATCCACTTGGGCGAGCGTGACTGCACTGTTCAGCGTCGCTTCCAGAAGGTGATCGAAGAAGCGCCATCGCCGGTTCTGACACCTGAAGAACGCGCCACGATCGGCGAACATGGTGCTGCGCTGGCCCGCAATATCAACTACCGGGGCGCCGGCACAGTCGAGTTCCTTTATGCCGAGGGTAGGTTCTACTTCATCGAAATGAACGCCCGCCTCCAGGTGGAGCATCCGGTGACTGAACTCATCACGGGCGTTGATATCGTTGAGCAGCAGATAAAAATCGCAGCCGGTGAAGGGCTTGCCTTGCAGCAAAGCGATATTGAATTTCGCGGTCATGCAATTGAAGCACGGATTAACGCTGAGGACCCGGAGCGGTTCATCCCAAGCCCCGGCACGGTTGAGCGGTATCATCCGCCCGGCGGGTCTGGCGTGCGTGTGGATAGCCACATGTTCCAGGGTGCGAAGGTGCCGCCACACTACGATAGCCTCGTCGCAAAGCTGATTGTTTACGCTGAAGATCGTGAGGCTTGCCGCGCGCGGATGCGCCGCGCGCTGCATGAATATGTGATCGACGGGATCGCCACCAATCTGCCGCTGCATGCGCGAATTATCGATTCTCAGGATTTCATTGATAGCGCGATCGATGTCGTGTGGCTCGAACGCTGGCTTAACAGCCAGTAAGACGGATTTGACGCCCGAGAAAGCTTGACCAGCAGGGCAGCAAACCGTATAAGCGCGGCTCGTATTTGATTCAATCCAGCTTTGATTAGGGAATCGCCATGGCTCGCAAGTGCGCCATCAGCGGCAAAGGCGTAATGGTTGGCAACAATGTCAGCCACGCCAACAACAAAACCCGCCGGACTTTCCGTCCGAATGTGCAGCATGCCACGCTGCTGTCCGATATTTTGGGCGTTAAAGTACGCTTGAAACTGACAGCGCAGGGGCTTCGCACGATTGAGCATAACGGGGGCCTCGACTCCTACCTGCTCAACACCGGCTCATCCCGGTTGACGGAAGAAGCGGCGAAGCTGAAGCGTCGCATCCAGCGCTCCAAAGCACGCGCTGAAGCGAAAGCCGCCGCCTAACTGGCGACGCGCTGCTACAATGGCAAGAATATCAGGCGGCGGACCATCGGGTCCGCCGCCTTTTTGCGTTATGCTCTTTCTGCGTTTATCTGCGGATTAGCTGAAGATGTCTGCCAACTCTTCAAGGCTGGCGCCTTCTTTCGCGACCCGGAGGCGCACGAATGTATGGGCTGTTGCGATGGCGCTCAGCACACCGACCATCACTACAATTGCGGTGATTACAACCATGATGCCATCATTGTCGGATGCGCCAGGCCAAGCTGCTTCGGCCCCGAATATAAGGCCAAACGCTACGAACATCGCAGCCAGAGTTAGGATGATCGACAGTCCGAATATGGGCCAGCGATAACCAGAGGTTAGATCGAGGCTGCGGGAGAAGCTGCTGCGCATTCCTCGCCCCTCTACGACAACTGCTGGAATGACGACAAACAGGATTGTCATGAAATACAGCCCTGGAATGACAAAGAACGCGGTCCCGAAGCCGACAATCAGGCTGTAGACAAAGCTTGTAACAAGGACCGTGCCAAGGCGTGGCGTGATAGCAGATATAGTTTGGCCGAGCGTGACTGGCCGACCGCTAGCAAGCATCACGATTTCGTACGTCGCAATGGCTGCAAAGACGCTTGAGCACACTGTTCCCAGAATGCTTTCAAAGGTTGATCCAAAGGTGCTTGACCGGAAATCACCTCCGAAAAGCATAAACAGGAACAATGGCATATAGCAGAGCAGCGCTAAGGGCACGAAGTGAACGAAGCGCCCGAAGAATGTCGAAAACGTAGCGCCAATAACGCCGCCGATGGAAAATCGGTTAGGTTCGCTCTGCATAGAAAGACTCCGGTAATTTTGGGCGCGTTCTTGTTTCGCTTAATCGAAGACGGCAGCCAGTTCTTCGACACTAGCACCTTCTTTGGCAATCTTTAGCGCAACATAGGTATAGGCAACTGCAAGGGCGCTCGGTGAATTCCGGAGCGAAGTGCAACACCGCGGGCAGATTTGGTATCTGTCTGATGCACAACGTGAAACGGTGTCGCCATGTCGAACTATACGCATCTCACGCCCAGCGAGAGAGATCAGATCGCTGCCTTGAAGGGCG
>JBDQJI010000034.1:0-34140 GCA_040263875.1 Alphaproteobacteria bacterium | reverse complement strand
TGTAAACGCCTACAACTTCGCACGCAGACTAAAAACCTTGAAAGGTCTCACCCCATTCGAATATGTCTGCAAAGTCTGGACTGAAGAGCCTGATCGGTTCAGACTAAATCCGACCCATCAATCTCCGGGACTAAACAGTTAACCCAGGGTGCTGCGTTGATGGTGATGTCCGCTCTTTCCAAAGCTGGCGTGCCGATGGTCGAACGCTTCGATACATCTGTGGCTGAGCTTGAGCTGAAATATGCCAATAACAAGCTGATCAGCGACCGTGGCGGCAATGGCCCATATCGCAAGATCATGTCCGGTTCCGTACCTGGCTCGACGCACCATGTCATCGGCGGCATCACGGAAATCAACTACAATATCCGCTCCAATGCTGCGGACGGCCTGTTTGATCTCGTCAGCTTCTCTGGCCAGCTCTATGTGCTGAACGTTGGATTGGACCTGCGCTTAGTGGATACGCGCACCCTGCAGGTTCGCCGCGTGGTTTCCTATCAGAAGCAGATCCTTGGCCGTGAAGTGCGGGCTGGCTTGTTCGAGTTCTTTAACTCAAAGCTCCTCGACATCGGCGTCGGTGAACGTTCCCTGGAGCCGATCCAGCTTGCAGTCCGCTCTGGCATTGAGCGCGGCGTCTACGAAATGGCGCGGGAACTCTATCAAGTGCCTAATGGAACCTGCGATGCCTATCTCAAGCATGGCGACAAGATCTTCAACAACGGTGCTAAGAAGCGAGTTTAAGCTAAGCGAAATACCGATCCCTCGCTTGAGTGACCGGCGATAGCGAGGCGAGGGGCGCAGCCGATTGAGGCTGCGTCCCTTATCTTTTTAGCCGGCTAACCGTTCAACGCGGGCACCTTTATCTGGCGCTTTCAGCAATTTCAGCAAATCTCGCTGCACCCGGGCCAACCCGCCAGCCATTCCATCCGGCGCGCGCACGACAACAAGCGCAGAGCCAATCAGGCCTCGATCCGCTTTCGCGTTCTCCGACCAAGTGACTGACCCCAACATCGTTGGCGCTTTGAGGTTGGCTTTTAGTGCTTCCAGCATTGGCAGATGACGTGCATCCGGCAGGAGCGGTAGCCAGAGACAGAATGAGGCCGATGGCAGGCGCGCTGACATTTCAGGCAGCCATGCGCCGAGCGCTTCATATTCCGCTGCCTGTTCATAGCTTGGATCGATTAGGATGAGCGTGCGGCGGCCTTGCAGCCCTGGTGCTGATTTCACCCATTCTAGCCCATCCACATACCGAATTTTGGCACGGCGGAAGCGGGCAAGCGCTTGGCGCAGAGCAGGGGCCTCTTTTGGATGCAGTTCGCAAAGCTCTAGCCGGTCACGTTGACGGAGCGCTTTGGCAGCCAGCATTGGTGAGCCCGGATAATAGCGTAGATCGTCGCGGTCCTCGTTCTCTGCCTGGATCGCCTGCGCCAGCGGGACCAGCCCGCGCGGCGACGGTTTCGCCTGCCAGAGCGTGGCAGCACCTGTGAGAAATTCGCCGGTTTTCTTGGCTTGTGCGGCGTGCAGGTCATAGCGGCCACGGCCTGAATGGGTTTCGATATATGTTATCGGTTCCGGGTCTTTGCGCATCGCAGCAAGCAAGGCCAGTAAGCCGCCATGCTTATGCAAATCAGCGCGGTTTCCAGCGTGAAAGCTATGGAGATATGAGAGCATCAGCCAGCTCCGCGAATACGTTCGATCAGTGATGCGGGGTCATCTGGTGCTTTGTCGCCGCGCCAAGCGATATGCTGATCTGGCCTAGAAAGTGTGAGTGCATGCTTGTATGCCGGATCTGCATGTGTCGCCGGAACATCAAGCAATTGCATTGGCAGGCCTGCCAGCTTCGCGGCATTCAGGATGCTATCAACTTCAACATTCGGATCGAACCGAAGCAGTGTGAATTCCGGCCCCATGGCGTCATAAAGACTATCGCCATTTGCTAGCCAGAAATGTGGGGTTCGGCAGCCTGGAACGGTGGAGGCCGTGAATTCCGCCATTGAATATCCAGGCGCTGTTTCGCCATCGTCTTCGATGATTGGCGAGTTTTCGTAGAAATAGCCGAAGTTCAGGCCAGCGGCGCAATACTGCTGCACGTTCAAATCATAAGCTTTCTGGCCAAGCGATTGCCGCGCTGATTCACCTGCTGCGTCATCATCTTCAATATTTGCAGGCACGCCGCCCCGCTGCCCTGCCATGGCGTGGGCGTGATCCATGACGAAATGGGAAACCTGCTGCGTGATGGGCAGGCGTTCCTGTTCATAAGCCTCCAAAATCCCGGTACCGCCCCAGCCGTTCAGATATGCTGCAAGCGTCCAGGAAAGGTTCATGGCGTCGGCGATCCCGGCATTCATGCCGTAACCAGCATAGGGTACCCAGATATGGGCGGCGTCACCGCATATATAGACCCGCCGGTCCCGGAATTTATCGGCGACGAGGCGGCGACCATACCAATCCATGGGCGCAATCACGTCATAGGTGAAATCATCGCCGACGCCCAAAATCGCACGGATCGCCCAGTCCCGGTCCACAGCCTCAAAATCGGCTTCATCTGGCTTCAGGTAATTATGGACGACCCAGCGCTCTACGCCGTCAATCGCATAGACATTGCCGGAGCGTTTAGGGTTCAGCGAAAACGTGGCCCATGCGGGCGCGGTTTCTTGGCGGTTGATAAGGTCCGGTGCGCGGATATAGGTCGATTGGACCCGTTGGATAACGGCATCGCCTTCGAATTTCGCACCAATACTCTTCCGCACCATAGACCCGCCGCCATCGCACCCGATGATGTACTGGCAGCATATTTGTTGTTCCGCACCGCTGCCGACATGCCGTGCTTCAGCCAGTGCGCCATCATCATCCTGAGAGATAGCCATGATGGCCGTTTCGTTCAGTAACGTTATCCGAGGGGATGCTTTGGCGTGGGCGAAAAGGATCGGCTCCAGGAAGGTTTGGTTGATGCGATGGGGTGGTTCTGGCGTTGGCCAATTGGCGTCTGGGCCTTCTGTCGCCGTATAGCGATCCCGGCGACATGGGATCGGGATACGCGTCAGTTCCTTGCCCGCGAAGGCGGTGCGGTAGGAGACATCATTGGCGTAATTTTCTGGCAGCCCGGCATTGCGCAGGCTTTCCGCGACACCCAGCCTGCGGAAAATCTCCATGGAGCGGGCGGCGACGTGGTTGCACTTTGGCGGGGGTGGTTCGGCCTCGCTGCGGGTCTCTGCAACAGTCAAATCAATTCCGCGCCACGCGAGATCAAGTGCTAGCGTTAAGCCGATAGGACCGCCGCCGACGATCAGAACAGGTGTTTCGATCGTCATGATGCGGTTCTACGCCAGTTTCTTTTGCAGGTTCCGGTCGATCGCTTCAAGGAATTGCTGGGTTGTCAGCCAGCCTTGTTCCGGGCCGATCAGGATCGCGAGATCCTTGGTCATCTGACCGCCTTCGACTGTATCAACGCAGACTTCTTCCAGCGCTTCGCCAAACTGCTCGACATCAGGCGTATCATCGAACTTACCGCGATACTTGATCGCTTGGCTCCACGCGAAGATGGAGGCGATTGGGTTGGTTGAGGTGGCGCGACCTTTTTGATGCTCGCGGTAATGGCGGGTGACAGTGCCGTGCGCCGCGTCCGCTTCCACGCAGTCGCCGTCTGGGGTCAGCAGAACGGAGGTCATGAGGCCGAGCGAGCCAAAGCCTTGGGCGACAGTGTCGGATTGCACATCGCCATCATAATTCTTGCACGCCCACACATATTCACCTTCCCATTTCATGCAGGACGCGACCATGTCGTCGATCAGGCGGTGCTGGTAGTAGAGGTCATGCTTGTCGAAGCGGTCTTTGAATTCTGTGTCATAGATCTCTTGGAAGATATCTTTGAAACGGCCGTCATAGCTTTTCAGAATGGTATTCTTGGTGGAGAGGAAAACGGGGTATTTCCGGGCTAGGCCATAGTTGAAGCAGGCCCGCGCAAACCCGACGATGGACTCATCCAGATTATACATCGACATGGCGACGCCAGCGTCTGGGAAGTCGAATATCTTGCGTTCAATCGGTGCGGAACCATCTGCCGGCTTGAACGTCATTGTCAGCTCGCCAGCCCCGGGCACCAGAAAGTCTGTCGCGCGGTATTGATCACCAAACGCGTGACGCCCAATGACGATGGGCTTGGTCCAGCCGGGCACCAGGCGTGGCACGTTGCGGCAGATAATCGGCTCCCGGAATACAGTGCCGCCCAGGATATTGCGGATTGTGCCGTTGGGGGAGCGCCACATTTCCTTCAGGCCGAACTCTTCAACCCGGGCTTCATCAGGCGTGATCGTGGCACACTTAACGCCGACGCCATATTCCTTGATGGCGTTGGCGCTATCGATGGTGATTTGATCATTCGTATCATCACGGCTCTGCATGCCGAGATCGTAGTATTTCAGATCAACATCCAGATACGGCAGGATCAGCTGCTTCTTGATGAAATCCCACATGATGCGGGTCATTTCATCCCCATCTAATTCAACGATGGGATTTTTGACTTTGATCTGCGCCATGATGCGGTGCTCCGGCTGTAACATTTGCGCCGGACCCTAACGCCCGTCTAGGCCGGACGCAATTCGAATGGGTGCTATTTAAACGTCTCTTCCAACAATTCGAAGGCTTCGGGCACAGTATCGACGATCTGCAGTAGCTCAATCGTGTTTTGGCCCATGAATCCGCCGTCGACGATTTTGTCCATCATCTCCAGCATCGGTGTCCAGTAGCCGCCTTCATTCACGATGATGATAGGCTTCGAGTGGCGCTGCAGCTGCTTCCAGGTGAGGATTTCCATGGTCTCGTCGAGCGTGCCGACACCACCTGGCAGAATGACGAAAGCGCCTGCCAGATTGAACATGATCTGTTTGCGGTCATGCATGCCGTCCGTGACGATCAGGTCTGTCAGCCCACCATGACCTGCCTCAAATTCCATAAGGAATTGGGGGATTACACCAATGACAGGCGCTCCGCCTGCAAGTGCAGCATCCGCCGTCTCGTTCATCAGGCCAACACCGCCGCCGCCATAAACCAAACGCCAGCCACGATCAGCAATGCCGGTGCCGGTCGCAATCGCAGCGGCTTTGTACTGCGGCTTGGCGCCGATGCGAGACCCACAGAAAACGCAGACAGAGGGTATTGAAACCATCACATTCACTCCATGAGCGGACTAATCCATCCGCAAACCGCTTACCTATACCAGCCGGGCGACAAATACAGTATGAATGCGCCATGAAATCTGCTGCTGCCCATGTTGTTGGCAGGCCGAAGGAGCATTCGAGTGAATAAGCGTTGGATTATCATCATCATTTTGCTGCTGTTGGGTTTTGGACTCGCAGCAGCCTTAGGCGCGTTTGACAGCGAGAAGCCGGAACCTGCGGCAAGTGTCAGCACGCCGACAGCACCAGCTGAGAAGTCAGCGATGGAGCAGGCGAAAGAAGACGCAGAAAAGGCGGCTCAATCCGCTGCTGCAGCGGCAAAGGAAGCAGCCGCTAAAGCTGAGGCTGAAGCAGCGAACGCCGCGGCAGATGCCGAAGCCGCCATTCAGCAGGCGGCTGCAGATGCAGAGGCCGCCGCTGCGAAGCTTGCAGCAGATGCGAAAGCTGCGGCAGACGCTGCCGCAGCAGAAGCGGCAAAGCAGGCCGCTGCTGCCAAGGCTGCACTTGATGAAGCGGCTGCGGCCGCAGAGAAAGCGGCTGTGAAAGCGGCCGAAGATGCCAAAGCAGCTGCCGCTGCAGTCGGTGATGCAGCCAGCAAGGCAGCCGCTGGTGCAGAGAAGGCTGGCGGTGCTGCGGTCAAAGAGGTGGAGCAGGGTGCAAAAGCAGCAGGTGAAGCAGCAAAGAATGCTTATGACCGCGCCAAGGATGCTGCCAAGCGCGCCATCCAGCCAGATAACCCTGCCCCGGCTCCTCAGCTGAAAAACGATAAGGATGCGCGCTTAGAATCTGACGGTGACGGCAAAGGCGTTGGCCAGCAGGCAATGAGCGCTGCAGCTGGGGCGTCAACTGGGCAGCCGCTCCAGCGCGGTCCGCAGGATGCTAGGGATGCACCATCTCGTAGAAGCGTGCAGCCGCCAGCAGATATGAAGACTGCGCCAGCGTCTACGGAGGACTCTCTGCCAAAAAAGCCTGAAGCCTCGTTCGATGTCGTCCAGATCGAACGGGATGGGTCCGCTGTATTCGCTGGCAAAGCTGAACCTGGAGCGCGGGTCGTGCTGCGATCTGATGATGATCAAATTGTTGGCGCTGCAACCGCAGGACCGGATGGCTCGTGGGTCATTTTACCTGAGAACCCTTTGCCAAATGGCGAGTCTACAGTCCGCTTAGAAGCAACGAATGCAAATGGCGTGACGACCGCTGCGCCGCAAACTCTTATTGTTTCTAAGAAGCCCGGTGCCGCTCCCTTGGTCGTCGCGCAGTCTGATGCTGTGCAGACACCAACAGTGGTTTTGCAGCAGCCAAAACCTGAAACAAATACGCAATTGGCGAAAGCCGACATGCAGGCTGGCGATGCCGAAAAGGCTGTCAGTGAACGCATTCGTACCCAGGATGGCGCGCTCACGGTCGGCACGGTCGATTATGACAAAGTGGGCCGTATGACAGTGCAGGGCAAAGCCCCACCGGGGGCAGATGTTAGCGTTGATGTAGACGGCAAGGCCGTTGGGTCTGCTAAAGCTGATGCCGCTGGAAATTGGAGGCTGAATACGGCCCCGGGTGCCGCAACAGGTGGTGCCAGGATTGGTGCCACGGCGAACTTTGCTGATGGCGGTAAGCTAGCAACTGGCTCGGTTGCTGGTCGCACTCCAAGTGCACCGCTGCTTCGTGTCAGCCTGCCATTCGCGCCGATGGGACTCGTCAAGGAATTTCCACGTGGGCGTTTGGTCGTCGTCCAGCCGGGCAATAGCTTGTGGCGCATTGCCCGTCGGACATATGGCGATGGTGTCCGCTATACGGTTATTTACGCAGCGAACGCAGGTCAGATTCGCAACCCAGACCTGATTTATCCAGGCCAGATTTTCCACGCGCCGCAATCCGCATCCGCATCCGCTCAGCAAGGCTGATAGGCCTTACCTGTCCGGGTATGCGCCGACTAACACTTTGCCGAGGTATTCTCTGGCATCGATAGGCGAATGGGGCTGCATGAACGGACCTGCGCGGACATCGCGGTAGATGCGGGAGAGCGGATTTCGGGTCATAAACCCGCCGCCGCCGCTCAAGTCCATGGCTTGGCTGACAATGTCGATAGCATTCCGGTTGACCACCCATTTGGCTGTCTGGTAGTCGCGCATCAGCTCGTGGCCCTGTTCATAGGTCGTGACGGCACCGTCCGCCACGTCCGCCATGAAGGCATCCAGTTTTTCACCAAGCCGCGCCAATATGCTTTGCGATGTTGCGAGTGCGACCTCCATTTCGCCCAGAACATGCACGGCACCTGGGCGGGCGTCTTCCGTTTGGCCAGCAAGCGCCAATTCCATCGCCCGCTCCGCCAGCCCTAAGAACGCACCGACGAGCGGGGCGTTTGCTAGTGTGCGATTGACCAGCACGGGAATGCTCCACCCGCCCCATGGGCCAATGATGCGAAGCGCGTCTTCGGGTGCAATGCAATCTTCAAACGCGACGGATTGGCTGCCCGAAGCCCGCATGCCCAATGCATCCCAGTCGCCAAGCTGGTTGACGCCTTCCGTCGCCATTGGAAACAGCACATTGGCGATATGGTCGCCCGCGTTATCCTGCATTCTTACGTTCATCGCAATATGGGTAGCGAGCGGGGACATGGTGACGAAGTTCTTCGCACCCTTAATGCGCCAGCCGTCCTCTACTTTGTGGGCTTCAGTCAGCGGATGTAGATTATCCGTGCCGCGTTCTGTCGTGGTGGAGCAGATCAGCATTTCGCCCCTGACGACGGCTTCCAGAAACCGGCGTGCGCGGTCATGGGCGGGCGAACCTGGCGCGTTGCCACGATAAATGGCGGCAAGGCCCCGCGTTGCAGACAAGTGCATGCTGATCGCTATCGCCGCCGAGCCGTCGCCCTTGGCGAGGGTGCCAATCGTCAAGATCCAGTCATGCATGGACCGAAGCCCAAGCCCACCAAGCTCTTCAGGGACAAAGGCCGAGGCTAGGCCGGTGCGTTGCATATCCTGGTAGTTTTCGGGGCAGATTTGGCCGGCGCGGTCTGCGGCATCGGCGCGCGCACGCAGCGGTTCTATCAAGCCAGATGCAATGTCGATGACACGGGCACCGATTTCAGTCGCGGGGGCGATTTGGTAGCTCATGGGCGGGGGTGTTTCTCTGTCGGGACCATCCGCCGAAGTCTGGCATGAAATCCATTTCGTGGACCACCCGCGTCAGTCGTCCATAAGAATACGTTCCGCCGCGCCCTGGGGATCATCAAACTGGCCGGATTTAAGAGACCACAGAAATGCGCCCAAACCTAAAGCGCCAAGCCCAAGGGCGGCGGGGATGAGATAAATTAGAACATTCATGCGCTTGCCTCCATTCGCACAGGTTCCGGCGCAGCTTTGGTCGTGCGATTGCGGACTCAGTTTAACCGAAGCGCATTGCCCGTGACGAGCAATGAGGATGTCGACATCGCGATTGCTGCACTTAGCGGTGAGGCGAAGCCTGCAATGGCGATGGGAACGGCGATAATGTTGTAACTGGCTGCCAGCATGAAGTTCTGCAGAATCAAGCGCCGCGCCCGCCGTGCAACAGTGTGCGCGAGTGGAATTGCATCTAAGCTTTCGCTGACGATCACAAAGTCAGCGGCGGCGCGCCCAACATCCGATGCGCTTGCTGGCGTCATGGCGACATAAGCTGCGGCCAGGGCCGGACCGTCGTTTACGCCGTCGCCAACCATCAGCGGCTTTTGGCCAGCGTCGCGCAAGTCGTTCAGGCGTTCGATTTTTTGTGCAGGGGAAAGCTCTGCCTCCGACGTGTCAAACTGCAATGCGTGGGCGGTTTCATTCACTGCGGCGACGCGGTCGCCGGATAGAAGCAGGGTTGGGAAGCCCATGCGGGCGAATGCGGCGACCGCATTTGCTGCCCCTGGCCGCAAGCGGTCTTTGAATTGCAGCCGCGCAGCGGGCATTGCATCAACCTGTATCCAAACTTCGGAATAGGGCTGGGTAACGGTTTCGTCCTGAACGGTCGTACCGGTAACGAACGCAAATGAGCCAACGCGAACGGCTTGGCCCGCAACTGTGCCCGCAATACCGCCACCCGGCGTTTCGTCGACGCCTGAGACGTCGAGCGCTGGGCCGGCACCTGCGTGCTTCGACAACGCTTGCGCCAGGGGATGCCTACTCTGTGCGGCCAGTGCGCCTGCCAATTTGAGTGTCTCAATATCGCAGTCCCCGCCAATAACAGTCATATCGCCAGAGGTCAGCGTGCCGGTTTTGTCGAATGCGGCGTAGTCAATTTCGGCAAGGCGCTCGAGCGCAGAGCCATCCTTCACGAGCACGCCCGCCCGGAAAAGCACGCTGTTTGATACGGTCTGAACGGCTGGCACTGCAAGGCCTAGCGCACATGGGCAAGTGATGATCAAGACCGATACAGCAACCCACAGCGCATAGCCCCAATCGCCGCCTGTCCAGGCCAATTGCAGCAGAAACGCCGCCAAAGCCACACCGTGAACCAGGGGTGCGTATATCTGCGCAGCCCGATCCGCCAAACGGACATGCTTGGCGCGGCCGGTCTCTGCCGCTTCCATCAACCGGATGGCTTGGTTGAGGTAGGACTCCTCCCCAATTGCTGTCGCGCGGAGGGTGATTGGGCCGGTGAGCGCCATGGCACCTGCAAAAACCTTATCGCCGGGGCGGACGAGGCGCGGCGCAGATTCACCTGTCAGGGCCGCGCAATCCATCTCCACGACGCCGCTCGTGACGTCGCCATCAACCGGCACCCGTGCGCCTGCTGCGACTAGGATAAGGTCACCAGCCTGCACAGCTTCAATCGGCGTTTCCTGCAATCCATTAGGCCCATAGCGCATGGCTTTCCGCGGCCAAAGCGACAGCAAGCAAGTGACAGCTTCACGGGCGCGAGCGCGGACGCGGTGGTCGAGATAGCGGCCAATTAGAAGGAAAAACAGCAGCATGACAGCAGCATCGAAAAATGTAGCGTCACCGCCTTCCAGCGTCACCTTTAAACTGAGGCCTGCGGCGAGCAGAACCGCCAATGAGATCGGCACATCCATATTCAGGCGGCGCTTGGCTAGAACTCTTATGGCTGACCGGAAGAAGGGACGGCCTGCGAACGCAATTGCAGGCAGGGCGATCATGGCTGAAAGCCAATGGAACATATCGCGGGTTGCGGCTTCGGCGCCGGACCAGATGGAGATCGACAGCAGCATGACATTCGCTGCCGCAAAGCCTGCGATGGCAAGCGCCCGCAGCAGCTCGCGCCCGGTCTGGTCCTCAATGGTCACACCTGCGTCTGCCGGATCAAAGACGCGACAGGCATAGCCCGCGTTTTCTACGGCTTGGATCACGGCATCTACGTCAACATTGTCTCCGGCTTTTACTGCAAGGCGCCGGGTTGAGAGATTGAGCCGGACGCCTGCGACGCCAGCTAGGTCGGTAACCGCACCTTCAACTGCCCCGATGCACCCGGCGCAATGGACGTCAGGAACGAGCAGGTCCAGCGTTTCGCCAGATAAAGCATGATCTGGCGTTTGGCCTTTAATATCTTTTGCAAGACCCAATCCGGCCTGGCAGCAACTCATGACGCTGGTACCGTCACGATGAAGGTTTTGATCAGGCGAAAGGATTGTCCGCTGGCGGTTTGTGCCATCGCATCCAAGCGCCACTCACCGGGCGCCAATTCAGCTGATGCTTTATAGAGGCCCGGCGTGGTTTCCTTTAGGCGCAATGTCATATCTGACCGCGCCGTCACTGGCCGACCCAGTACAGCATCAACTTGAAGATCGCGGACCGGCTTGCCTGCTGCATCTTGGAACGAAATTTGGATGGATTTCCCATCCCGACTGAATGTTGATTGCCAGCCCGTGCGTTTCTGGGCGGCGTCTGCTGCAATGTGTTTGTTGAAATCCTGACTGGCAACGTAGCTGTTCGGCATGACGGTGCCTGTATGGGTTGTGAGCGCAAACGTCATCATCGTCATATTGGCAGCGATGATGACGCCAAAGAATGCCAGCACGGAGAAAAGCATCTTCCGACCTGTGAAGGGCGTTGCGGCAGTCGCAGCTTGGCTCGTCATAGCTCTACTTCTCCGGTGCGTGGAATACGGCGCCGTAATGCGCTTGTTCGATTCCGGTCAGGTCCAGAACCGATATACGGAAAGGGGTCTTGCCGGGTTTTAGGGCGGACTTTGGTGTTGTTATGAAAACATGCAGGCTCAGAACTTTGTCCGCTGGCATCACAAATTCGCGGGTCCGACTGGGCCAAAGGTCATCGCCTGCCATTGTCATCAGCGCGTCGTCTAGGTCGGCGATGGCCAGCAGGACGCGGCGTTCCTTCTGCTCCATATTCAGCAGCTTGATGGTGTAGCCATTGCGCACGCCGCCATCGGCAAGCTGCACATATTGCGGATTGCGATCATGCAGAACATTGACTTCAAGTGTGTCTCTAACCAGCAGCAACGCCAGCATGCCAAGGCCAACGGCTGACCAGAGTGCTGTGTAGATAAGCGTGCGTGGACGAAAGACGACCTTGCGTAGTGACGGCGTCGGCTTGCCTTCAGCCTTTGCTTCATAGGCATTCAAAGAGCTATAGGAGATCAGGTCTTGCAGCCCGCCAGTTTTCGCCATCACACTATTGCAGGCGTCAATGCAGAGGGCGCAGTTGATGCATTCGAATTGTGAGCCATCGCGGATATCAATGCCCATGGGGCATACAGCGACGCACATGTTGCAATTGATGCAGTCGCCCTTCGGCGCACCCAACTCTGCTTTACCGCGCTTGCGAGGCTCGCCGCGCGTGTCATGGTAGGTGACGGTCAGGGAGTTTTCATCCAGCATTGCGCCCTGGATGCGCGGCCAAGGGCACATGTATGTGCAGACCTGTTCCCGCATGAATCCGCCAAATACAAAGGTTGTCGCTGTGAGGATGGCGACAGTGACATAGGCGATCATGGCACCCTGGCCGGTGAATAGATCAACCAGCAGCGTTGGCGCATCGGCGAAATAGAAGACCCATGCACCGCCCGTCGCGATGCTGATCAACAGCCAGGTCAGGTATTTGGCTGTGCGCTTAGCCAATTTAGCGCCACGCCAAGGCGCTTTTTCCAGCCTGAACCGAGCATTTCGGTCGCCTTCGATCCAGCGCTCGACGTGGACGAATAGATCAACCCACACCGTTTGTGGGCATGCGTAGCCGCACCAAGCGCGGCCAAGGACAGACGTGACGAGGAAGAGCCCGATCCCCGCCATAATAAGCATGCCAGCGACGAAGTAGAATTCTTGCGGCCAGATTTCAATGAAGAAAAAGAAGACGCGACGGTGAGCTAAATCCACCAGCACCGCTTGGTCTGGAATGCCTTCACCACGATCCCACCGGATCCAGGGCGTGATGTAGTAAACCGCTAGGAATACCCCCATCAGCTGCCATCTCAGCCGCCGGAATACGCCCGAAACACGCATCGGATGGATGCTTTTCCGGGGCGCGTACATGGGCGGACGCTGTTTGCGCGCGTTGACCGGTTCAACATCAATTTGTTGAACTGCCGCACCACTGCCCGGCGCGCCTCGCACTGGACCAGCGTCCGCCATATCCCGCTACTCCCCGCCGCCAAGCGAATGGACGTAGATTGTGAGCTGCTTCAACGTTGCGGGGTCGAGCCGGTCTTTCCATCCTGGCATCACGCCATGGCGAGGCCGGGATATTTGCGCTGCAATAGCATTCAGGCCATTACCATAGTGCGAAATTGCGTCGGTTAAGCTGGGCGCACCTTGCTCACGGTCGCCTACGCCATTGGATTTATGGCAGACGGCGCAGTTTTCCTCATAAAGCGGCGCACCACGTTCGGCGGCCTCTGCATCATGCTCCAAACCACCAAGTTTCCGAACGAAGTGGGATGTGTCGATGATCTGCGGGCGGCTCAAGAGGCCGTCCGTGCCGAAGGCTGGCATCAGGGAAAAGCGCGTGTCGTCATCCTTTTGGAAGCGAATGCCATGCTTCAAGGTCGTGTGGATTTCATCCAAGCTGCCGCCCCATAGCCAGACGTCGTCATTCAGATTTGGATACCCGGGGGAGCCCTGTGCGCCAGAGCCATGGCATTGGGAACAATTGACAGCGAATGCAGCCCGCCCGCCGCTAACCGCGAACTGGAACGTGCTGGCATCTTTGCGGATCGCGTCGAGCGGTAGGGCTTCGATCTTCTGCAACAAGTCAGCCTGCTCAGCATTTGCATCTGCGATATCAGCATGAAGATTGGCGCGGCTTGAATATCCAAGAACGCCTTTGGGAGCGCCTGATATGAAGGGCAATGATGGATAGGCGATTGCATAGCCCAGTGCCCATACGATGCAGGCGTAGAACGTCCATAGCCACCACCGTGGCATCGGATTGTCCAACTCTTTGATACCGTCCCACTCATGGCCGGTCGTCTCAACGCCAGTTGCTTCGTCTGTCTCGCGATTGGTCATTGGCCGGCCTCCTTCGGTGCCGGGGCAGTGTCATCTTCAAGCGGAATGCGGGCGCAGTGTCGGTAATGGGCGCGCGCACCTGGGCGGAGTGCCGCCAGAACGGCAATGCTGAACACCGCGAACAGAAGCAGCAGGCCCCATGTGTCCGCCAATTGGCGCTGGATATCGTGGTCGAGCATGCTCATCGGTAGTTCTCCTCCGCCTGGTATTGTGTGAAATCAACTAGCGTGCCGAGCATCTGGAGATATGCGACCAACGCATCCATCTCTGTCACGCGGCCTGGGTCACCGTCGAAGTCACCGGTCTGGGCCTTGGGGTAGCGTTGCAGCAGTGCGTCAATATCCGCGTCTACACTTGCCTGTGTGATGAGGTCCGCTTTAGCTTCGGCCAGCATCTCATCGGTATAGGGAACGCCCACCGCCTTGTTGGCGGCTAGATGAGCGGCGATATCGTTCACCCGGACTTCGCGTGCTGCGAGGAACGGATATGTCGGCATCACTGATTCCGGCACAACAGAACGCGGATCAACCAAGTGCTGAACATGCCATTCGTTCGAGTAGCGCTGGCCGACGCGGGCTAAATCCGGCCCCGTCCGTTTGGAGCCCCACTGGAACGGATGGTCGTACATGCTTTCAGCCGCAAGGCTGTAGTGGCCATAACGCACCACTTCATCCCGCATAGGCCGGATCATCTGGCTATGACAGGTGTAGCAGCCCTCGCGGATGTAGATGTTGCGGCCCAATCGTCCAGTCGGTATAGAGGCTAAAAACATTGCCCGCTTTGATCGACATCATCGGGCCTTCAAACGTGCTCATACCGTAGAAGGCGATGGCGATGACCATCATGCGGATAATCGGATCGGTGCGGAGCTTGTCCCATGCGCCAGAGAGCGTCATCAGGCCGTTGATCATGCCGCCCCAGGAGGGCATCCAGAGCATGATCGAGAACACCATGCCAAGCGTCTGCGCCCAATCTGGCAGGGCTGTGTAGTGCAGGTGATGTGGGCCAGCCCAGATGTAGAGAAAGATCAGGGACCAGAAGTGCACGATTGACAGGCGATAGCTGTAAACCGGTCGGTTCGCCTGCTTTGGCACGAAGTAATACATCATACCGAGGAAGCCAGCCGTTAGGAAAAAGCCTACTGCGTTATGGCCGTACCACCACTGGGTCAGCGCATCTTGTACGCCAGCGAACAAGGAATAGCTTTTTGAGCCAAGGAAAGAGACCGGCATCGACAGGTTGTTGACGATATGGAGCATCGCGACCGTCACGATGAAGGCCAGATAGAACCAGTTCGCGACGTAAATATGTGGCTCTTTGCGCTTCAACAATGTGCCCATGAAAACGAGCAGATAGGCCACCCAGACAATCGTCAGCCAAAGGTCCACATACCATTCAGGCTCTGCATATTCCTTGGATTGCGTGCCTCCGAGTAGGTAACCGGTCGCCGCCAGCACGATGAATAGCTGATACCCCCAGAACACAAACCAGCCGAGACCGCCAAGCGCTAGCCGGGCGCGGCACGTGCGTTGGACGACATAAAAACTCTTCGCAATCAAGGCATTACCGCCAAAGGCAAAAATAACTGCAGACGTGTGCAGGGGCCGAAGGCGTCCGAAGCTGAGATATTCAGAGCCAAAGTTCAAAACTGGGAAGGCCAGTTGGGAGGCGATTGCTGCGCCTGCTAGAAACCCGGCCATGCCCCAGAAGATGGTGGCAATGACGCCGGCGCGAACAACGCCGTCAAAATAGACCTCATCATCAGCGGTGCGGGATGACGTATCCCGCGTTAGGCGATAGGCAAAGCCGACCCCGCACAGGATCAACACCACCCAACCATGTGTCTGAAACACCGCATCGTGGCCACGGCCAGCGGCTACCAGCCCAATCAGAATGCCTATTCCCAGCAGCGAATTCCATCCAACGCCTGTCATGGCGGTCCCCTCAAAAGCAATTTGAATGCAGGGCGGACCTGCATCTCGCCGGGAAACTAGGAGAGGGGTGGAGGCGGGTCTTTGATCTGGATCAAGGAACGCCTCTCAGAAATCTGCGACAAAACAGCAGTTAGGTTCACTTCACCGCTGAAACAGGGCTCCATGCATAAGCCAATTTCATACTCGCCAATCAAGCGCGCCTTGAGCCGCCAGATGGGGCTGGAGGCGGATGCGCCAGCGACGCTTGAGAGTGAGCATGATCTCGTCAAAGCTGTCCTGGCGCAGATTGAAGACCTAGCCGATATGCTCCCGACCCTGCCGCCGCAAGTGACGCTGGACGCCATAACGCTTTACCTGCGGGAGGCCATTCCTGCCCATTGTCGCCAGGAAGAGACGATGTTGCTGGAAAGCGGCGGCCCAAAGGTGGAGTTGATGCCTGCAATGGCGCTGCTACAGGCTGAGCATGCGGCGAATGATGCAGTGGCGGCTGAGCTTGCGGAAATGTTGGATGATTGCGCGGGCTTGTCAAAAGCGCCTGCGCCAGAAGCTCTAGGCCTCGTCGCCAGGCTGTACTTCATGCTGATGCGGCGGCATATGGCTTGGGAAGAATTTATCGTTGCGGCGATTGCTAAAGAAATCGCGGATCAGAGCTGAGCAACCTCGGCCAAGCCGTCATAATCCAGCACGGTGATGGTGCGATTGGCACCAGTTTCCAGAATGTCCGCCGCCCGTAGATTGCCAATCTGTCGGCTAACAGTTTCGATCGTTAAGCCCAAATAATCTGCGATCTCGGCCCGTGTCAGCGGCAGGGTGATCGTGAGCAGCATATCGGCGGGCATGTGTTCGCACAGGGCAGGCGCTTTGCGCCGGGCGATGAGCGCCAGGAAGCTCGCGACTTTTTCGGCTGCAGACTTACGTCCAAGCAATAGCATCCAGTCTCGTGCGGCATCCAGCTCATCCAAGGTATTTTGGAATAGACGGCTCTCTAGCTCTGGTTGGTCCGCCGTCAGCGCTTCAAAGCTGCGTTTCGGGAACACGCAAAGCTCAACATCTGTGGCCGCTTCGGCATAGAACGGACTGCGCGTGCGATAGGCACGGCCAAGGAAATCTGGCGGAAATTGCAAACCAACGATCTGTTGGAGCCCATCACTCAACACTTTGCTGAGCTTCACGACACCCGAAACAATGTTAGCGAAACTGGAGACTTCATCCTCGGCGTTCTGGATAACATAGCCAGCCTTCAGAATCCGCTGACGGGCGACAGCACTAAGCGCTTGAATCTCGTCATCCGAAAGCGCGCCGCACACGGCCTGATGACGGATTGCACAAATCCGGCACCGCTCAATTCGATCAGAGATGACAGTCATAGCTGCATACCGCTCCAGTCCTACATCCACACTATAGCAAAAATGCAAAACTGGAACGCGCCATATTGCTCCACATGCCTAGAAGCTAATTCAGTGTTCTTTGGCCAGCGAGCCAATTCATTGCGGTATTCCATACACAGGCCTGCAATGGCAAAATCGGCAAAAGCTATCGGACTTTCCGGAAAAATCAGCCCAAGCGGCGGTTTGCAATATGTTTACGGCGCAGGTTTTTCTATGTGTGCGGACCGTATTTAGTGAGGAGGAAGCAGCGAATGACTGACAAGAGCGATCAACGGCCGATAGCGATCGTGGCTGCTGAAACGCCACCGCGCACCAAGCCATCCACATATCCAGAGCCCTTCTTCTCACGCATGTTGGGCCGCGAGAAGCGGATGCTTGGCGATCAATTCGGACTTCAGAATTTCGGGGTTAATCAGACCACACTGGCACCAGGCGGAGAATCTTCATTGATGCATAAGCACACCAAACAGGATGAGTTTATCTACATTCTGGCGGGTGCGCCGACATTGGCAACGGAAGATGGAGAAACTGTTCTGAGCCCTGGCATGTGCGCTGGATTTCCTGCAAATGGCACAGCTCATCATTTAATCAACCGCACAGACAGCCCTGTCATCTACCTGGAAATCGGCGACCGCACATCAGGTGATGAAGGCAGCTATCCGAAGGATGACTTAAAGGCCGTAATGGGCGCAGACGGGAAGTGGAAATTCACACATAAAGATGGCAGCGATTATTAAGCCTATGAGCCAAATTTAGCCTTATGCTTTTCGCCGCCCCACGGTCGCGAGACCGAAGACGCAGAGTGCGCCGGCGGCACCGAGGCATGCGGTGATGGGGACGACGAGATCATACCCGCCTGCAGTCCAAATCAATGCGCCAAGATATGGGGCGATGGCGAAGCCGGCGAGATAGGGCAGGGCCAGCCAGCCGGAAATTGCACCGAAGCCAGTTCGGCCCAAATATTCCGCCGTCATCGCGGGCTTCAAAATGCTTGTCAGGCCGTATGTAGCGCCCTGCAGCATTGCGAAAGCGAAGACCATGGGAGCAGAAGCACCGGCGGCCATCAGAATCAATGAGGCGACGGTTACGCCACCGAATGCGATAGCGGCTGCCATCGCGGAGGATATGCGGCGCTCCACCAACATCAGCACAATTCGCCCGGCAACCTGCATTGGCCCGATGGTGGACGCTATTAGAATGGCTGTTTCACGCGGAATTTGGCGTTCTGCTAGGAGCGGCATGATGTGGTTCAGCAAAATGCCGTGGTTCAGCGCCATCATCGGGAAGGCGATGGCGATCAGCCAGAATTGTGGGCGGCGGAGTGCGCGTTTAAGCGCATCACGGTTCTCCGTCTTGGCGTCGGCGGAACGGACGACGAGGTTCGCGTCCTCAAGCATCTTGGCACCGAGAAAGAGCATGGGCGCTGCCAAAGCGGCACCAACCACGGCAAACGTGATAACCGTCGTCTGCCAATCATAGGCCTCTGCAATGGCGGCACCCGGTAGAAACGCTACAGGTGACGCGAACCCGGCTATCAGCGTTATCTTAGTAATGGCTGGCCGTGCGGCTTCCCCCGTCGCTCGGGTGACGACGGAAAAGCAGGGTTCATAGAGACAAAACCCTTGGGCAATGCCAATGCCCGCCCAGAAAATCCAAAACATCAAAGGCGTGCTTGCGGTCGCGAGTGCGGCTAACGCCGCACAGCCAAACAGCCCGCCACAGCTCAATACAAATCGGCCATAACCATTGTCGATCAAGCGCCCGGCAATGGGGGACGATATGGCGGCCATAGCGATGGCGATGGTGAAGCCAAGCGCCAGGTCTGTCTTCGCCCAGCCGAGGCTGCGTTCCCATTCCAAGAGCAGTGTCGCGAAAACATAGAACAACGCAGCCCAGATTAATGTCTCCCCTGCGGCCAGAAGCAGAATGGCTATGCGGGGCGGTTTGGCGACTGTTGTCGTCACGCAGAATTCTCGCCGTCTGCATCGTTGTAATTGCGGATCGTAAGCGGTTCCTTGAACGTCAGAGTGCGGTATGGGAACGGAATCTCGATCCCTGCCGCATCCAGTGCGTGCTTAATGGCAGCGACGGCTTCATCCCTGGATTGGTGTTCATCCTTGGGCGTGCTGTCGGCCCACCAGCGGACCAGGAAGTCTATGGAGGAGGAATTGAATTCCCGTGCGAAAACATCGAAGCCGCGCATTTGGTCTCGTTTTTCAACGCTCAGCATGGCTTCCATAATTACGTCCCGGGCCTTGTCGACATCCTCGCCATAAGCAACGCCTACGATGATGGAAATACGGCGAAGCTCCCGGTCGGTTAGAATTTTGACCGGGTTTTTGAAGATGAAACTGTTCGGTACCAGAATCAACTCGCCAGAGCGTTTGCGCAAGAAGGTGTCCCGGATCGAAATATGCTCGACCTGACCGGACAGACCTTCACATTCAATATCGTCGCCGATCCGCATGGGTTTCCGCATCAGGATTAGGAAGCCAGCTAGGAAGTTCTCGAAGATATCTTTGAATGCAAGGCCTATCGCGATGGAACCAAGGCCAAGGCCCGCGAGCAGTTTTGTCGGCGTGAGGTTAGGGGCGATGATCGTTGCGGCGATAAGGAAGCCCAACAGCCAAATCGCTATCCTGGCGAGCTTAATAATTGCGTCGATCAGCGATGGCCGTGCGCGCGACCGGCGCATCAACCGTTCCAGAATTCTGCCGACGATGAATGCGAAGGCACCTGTGATCAGGAGGATGACAAAGGCCGCAATAAAATTCGGCAGCAGGGCAATCATGCTTTCCGCCAAGCCGTTCAGTTGGTCACTGACGATTTGAAGAGGTTTGACAGTCAATTCCATGGGGAAAGCATCTCCTGAACGGGTCGCTGATATTGAATGGAACCACAGTAGCCAGCAATGGTTGGGATACCGAGACGCCTCTGCATTGTATAGATGCTGATCTGGCGTATTCGACTTGAAGGACACAAAGAGCGTGAAACGAATGCAATTCGCGGCCATTTGGTTGCTTGCCGCCTTAGTTTGGCTTCCACTGGGGGCACAGGAAAACCCACCGCCAGCGGAAGAAGTGGTGGCGCCGGTCCAAGCTGTCTCGGTTGAGCCGGTCGCGCGGGATGATGAGATCGCTAAGCGCATCC
Organism: Alphaproteobacteria bacterium; assembly: GCA_040263875.1. Lineage (GTDB taxonomy): Bacteria > Pseudomonadota > Alphaproteobacteria > Bin95 > Bin95 > VMCJ01. The sequence continues at coordinate 14,057 of JBDQJI010000034.1, read as the reverse complement.
AAGAGATTCTGCAGGCGACGGGTTGGTTTGAGAACGCCCGCGTGTCGGTCGATGATGGTGTAGTGTTCATCGACGGCGTTACGGCAATTGCAGAGCGCCGTGCCTGGGCGCGGGAAATGGCGCAGAAGACGCAGGATGTGGTCGCAGTCGTCAACAGGATCACGGTGGAGAAAGAGGTCGAGTGGAGCTTTGAGCCAGCCTTCGACCAAATCACGGCCATGGTGCGGTCTATTGTTCAGGCGCTGCCGCTAATTGTGCTGGCACTAATTGTGCTGCCGCTGGCTTGGATATTCGCGTCTCAAATTGCACGGCTTGCGCGGCATCTCATGCGGAACTCAACACCCTCGCCATTCCTTCGGGATATCCTGGCGAGAGCGGTGTCCCTGCCGATATTCTTCCTAGGCCTCTATATCGTTCTGGAAGCTGCAGGTTTGACGCGATTGGCGGTGTCCTTAGTGGGCGGTGCTGGCGTTTTGGGCATCGTCATCGGTTTTGCGTTCCGGGATATTGCGGAGAATTTCCTCGCAAGTTTGCTGCTAAGTATTCGCCGCCCGTTTCGCGCTGGTGACTATGTGAATGTGGCTGAATATACGGGGTACGTGCAGAGCATGAACACCAGAAGCACCCTTTTGCTCTCACCAGAAGGCAACCATGTTCAGGTTCCGAACTCGACGATTTTTAAGAACGTAATCACCAATTTTAGCACCGCGCCGACCCGGCGTGAGGTCCTCACTGTCGGTATCGGCTACGACGCCCAGGTGGCTGAGGCGCAAGATATTATAATCGATGTGCTTTCAAACCACGCAGCCGTGATCGCTGATCCCAGCCCGCTGGTATTGGTGGACGAACTTGGCAGCTCGACCGTGAACCTCAAGATTTACTATTGGTTCGATGGCGAGAACTTCTCCCAGGTGAAGGTCAAGTCGGCAATCCTGCGGCTGATTAAGAAAGCGCTTGTTGAAGCGGATATCTCCATGCCTGATGACGCGCGAGAGATCATCTTCCCAGACGGCGTGCCGGTTAAGATGATTGAGGCATCGGCGGTGTCCGACGCGCCGCCGCCCGCTGCTCCGCCCGTAGAATCGAATGCGTCTGCGACAGAGTCAGAAGGCGATCTCAGGAATGAACGGGCCGAAGTGGAGGAGCATGCTGGTGCTGCTGCGCCTGAAGACCAGGGAACTGATTTGCTGGCAGATAAGAACGCTTAACTGCCACGAACTTCCGGGTTGATCATGTTGATGGGTGACCCAGTGGCATAGGCTGTTATCTGGTCAAATATGTCGCTGAACTGCAGATTATATTCGTCCTGCGTCACATATCCGATATGGGGTGTGGCGAGCACGTTTGGGTGCGCGATGATAGGATTGTCCGCAGGTCCGCCCGGTTCGGTTTCATAGACATCGACGGCGGCAAAGCCTGGGCGGCCTGCGTTCAAAGCATCTAAAAGCGCATCCGGTTGGATGAGTTGCGCGCGGGATGTGTTCACCAGCAGCGCATCAGGCCGCATCTGGCTCAAATCCGTCGCTGTAATGGCACCTGTCGTATCTGGTTTTAGGCGAATGTGCAGGCTGATAATGTCTGGGTTGCTGAAAAACGCTACCCTGCTTTCGGCGACATTGGCACCGTCGGCCTTAGCCCGCGCGCGCCCGGCCTCAGATGCCCACCACACCACGTTCATGCCGAACACGTCTGCATAGTCCGCCAGCGCCTTGGCGATCCGGCCATAGCCGTAGAGGCCAAGTGTGCGGCCCCTGAGTGAGCGCCCGACTCCCATTTGCCAGTTCCCGGCTTTAAGCGACGCCTGTTGCTGCGGGATTTGTCGGAATGATGCCAAGATCATACCCCAAGCGAGTTCTGCCGTTGCAAAGGATGGCGCATCGGCGTGCATATCGGAGCAAAGCAGCACGTTGTTCCGGGTGCAGCCTTCAACATTAATGTGAGGCCATACGCTGCGTTGGCTGATGAGCTTAAGGTTCGGCAGCCGATCTAGCAGCGTGCCAGAAATCTTGGTGCGTTCCCGGATCAAAACCAGCGCCTCTGTATCCGCCAATCGGGCAGCCAGACCGTCCTCATCCTGGACATGGTCATTCCAGATTGTGACATCATGGCCGTCCAGCTTGGGAAAGCAGGGCAGAGTGCGGATTGTGTCGAAATAGTCGTCGAGGATGCTGATTTTCATGGCCCCGAAACTATCGCAGCAGATCAGCCAGGGGCAAGTGTTTCAGCTTCAAGCATACCGGCCAAATTGCCCAGGCATGTATCCCAGCCATTGGACACGTTCGTGCGGCTTTCAAGAGTTTGGATATTGGTGTGGCGGACCTGTACGAGCGTGCCGCCTTCCGTGGACTGCATGGAAACGGCCACTTCGGAGAACGGGGTTGCCGTTTCAGCGCCGCCTTCATCCCGGCCGACATGGCGCCAGCTGAATACCAGCCTAAAGGGCGCTTCCACATCGATATAGACGCCTTCTAAGGCTGCATAAGGTTCATCCACGCCGCTGAAAATAAACCGCCATGCACCGCCATTGCGCAAATCAACTTCAGCGGATTTTAAGGCGTGTGGCGCTGGTCCGAACCACTTCACAATGCGCTCAGGGTCCGTCCATGCCTGCCAGACACGTTCGATCGGTGCGGGGAAGGCGCTTTCGGCCAGGATTTCACTGTCCGCTGGTGTGGATTTCAGGTGGGATAGGGGCATCAATCATCCTCATTTTCGTCTTGCAGGAATGCGCCCAGCGCATCCAATTGTTGATCCCAGAAGCGCTGATAGTCATTCAGCCAATCAACTGCTTCACGCATGGGGGTGGCTTCAATTCGGCAATAACGAGTGCGGCCGCGCTTCGTGACGGAAATAAGCCCGGCATCGCTCAACACACGGACATGCTTGGACACAGCCGTGAGTGACATCTGGAATGGTGCGGCGACCTCCGCTAGCGGCGCTTCGCCTTCCGCCAAGCGCGCAACAATGGCGCGGCGGGTGGTGTCGCTGAGTGCGGCGAAGGTCTGATTAAGGTCTGTCACATTGGGCCTCATAATAGTGAACTTATTGGTTGACTATACGGATAATGTAGATGATAGTCAACCAATAAGTTCACAAATGGAGACGGCACGATGAAGCTTTATGACGCAATGGCCCCAAACCCACGGCGGGTGCGCATTTTCATGGCTGAAAAGGGCATTGAGTTGCCGATTGAGCATCTGGAGCTGATGGAAGGGCAGTCACGCAAGCCAGAATTTATGGCGAAGAACTCGCTTGGCGAAACGCCCGTATTAGAGCTGGATGACGGGCGCTACCTGACCGAGAGCATCGCCATTTGTCGGTATCTGGAGCATCAATATCCAGAGCCCGCGCTATTTGGCAAAACTGCAGAAGAGCAAGCGTTCGTCGAAATGTGGACGCGCCGGATGGAGCAGCTGATCATGGGGCCGTTCGGCGCATTCGGCATTCACAGCTTCGAATTCTTTGCCGACAAGATTGAGCAAGTCCCAGCCTATGCCGAAACCCAAATGCGCCTGATCCCGAAGCGTTGGGCTTGGCTCGATGCCGAAATCTCGGATGGTCGCCCATTCATTGCTGGCGATTCTTTCAGCGTTGCGGATATCACCGGTGCCGCCACGCTGATGATTGCGAGCTTCATCAGTTACGAGATTCCGGCTGATCTGAAGCATGTCAGCGCGTGGGCAGATCGTATTCAGAACCGCCCAAGTGTCAGTAGCCAAATCGTCAGCACCTGACCCTAGCTGAAGTGAACCTGCACTTGGCCAAAGTCCCCGAATTGGCCGGTGCAGGCATTGCCTAACTTCGCGAGCAGCATGTGGCTGCAGGTGCCGGTGCTGACAACATTGCCTGCCTGGATCGCCAAGCCGTCCTGATTAAGGCGGTTGGCGAGCCAAGTTGCTGGAACCAATGGATGGTCGATTGCGTCGCCGGCATTGCCTGTGCGGCGGATATCACCATCTACGGTCAGCGTCACGGGAGCGTCAGCTATGCTAGCGTCTCGCCAATTGGAGATTGCCGCGCCGATGACAAGATGCCCGTTGCCGCTGCCGTCTGCTAAAATTGCGGGAAGGGCAGGGAAGGCGTCATCATGAATGAAGCGGCACTCAGCGACTTCTATGCCGATATGAATGTCCGCAATTGCGTCTGCGACATCGGCTTCTGAGTAGGGCGTGGGGCGTGGCGGCAGGCCTTCCCGGAAGCGCACGACATATTCGCATTCAACAACGGGGTGCTGCAGCGTGCTGTGATCGAGTGTCGCCGGATTTTCGTGAATGAGGTGACGAAACACGGAGCCGAAGATTGGTTCTTCCGCCCGGAGGGCAGCCTGCATTTCCGGCTTATTAGCTGCAATCTTCCAACCGCCCACCTCCCAGCCAAGCCGATCCCGCACCTTGGCCGCGACGCGATATGCCGCTGCGGCATCCGGCGGCATCAGGTCGGGGGCGAGGCCAGATTGCGGCTTACCGGACTGGCGCAAGTGAGCCAGAAGGTCGGCGAGTTTGTCTTCGGTTTCAGGTGTCATGGCTAAATTCCAATTACGTGATCTACAGGATCGCACAAAACGATATGTCCGCGTAGACTTCATCAACAAACGATGCCGGGGAGAGCGGAAATGGCGGAAAAGCAGGATTATTACGGTGGTCTCAAAATGACGCCGGCGCGCGCGGCAGATGTCGCTGCAGAGGCAGATCGCATCCGCCAAGGCGTCGCATCTGCAATCACGCCGAAGTTTGGCTTCTACGATGAGCCGTCGCACTTTCTGAAGGCGTTGGAAGACTGTGCGGGAGATGACGCATGACGCGCCCCAATCGCCTGCAGAGCTTGCATGAATTGATGGCTGAAATGGAGGCCGGGCATATCTCTTCCCTTGAGGCGACGGAGGATATGCTGCAGCGGATGGAGGCTTGGCAGCCCCATATCAACGCCTTCATTCGCATGGATGGTGAGGCTGCAATCAAGGCTGCGAAAGTGGCAGACACCGCACGGGCGAAGGGCGATAAGCGCCCATTGCTCGGCGCTCCGCTCGCGCACAAAGATATGTTCATGCGGATGGGCGAGCGGAGTTCTGGCGGCTCAGCCCTGTTGGGTGATCTCGTCGGTGAAGACACGGCGACGGTGGTCGCGCGCTTGAATGCTTCAGGTGCGATTGAAACTGGCCGCTTGAATATGTCTGAATTCGCGGCTGGTCCCACCGGACATAACGCCCATTACGGCCATGCGCGCAATCCTTGGAACCCAGATCATATTACGGGTGGGTCGTCCTCTGGCTCCGGCGCATCTGTGGCAGCGGGTGTTGTATATGGCGCTCTTGGATCAGACACCGGCGGATCAATCCGCTTGCCTGCAATCATGTGTGGCCTGTTTGGCCTGAAACCGACTTATGGCGCCGTCAGCCGTTACGGAGCCATGCCGCGTGCCTGGTCGCTTGATACCGTTGGACCACTCACACGGTCAGCCACGGATGCAGCGATGATGTATGCAGTGATCGCGGGCCATGATCCGAAAGACCCGACCACCAGCCGCCGCGAAATCCCGGACTGGCAGGGCTTGATCGATAAACCACTGAAAGGCCTGCGTATCGCGCGTGCAATGGGAGAGCCCTTCGGCCCTGTTGACCCTGAAACCCACGAAGCCCACATGGCCGCCCTTAAGGTGTTTGAGGGGTTGGGGTGTGAAATTCTGGAAGTGACGTTACCGGACTGTGCGCCTCTCTACAGTGCAGCCGACGCCATCTCCAAAAGCGAGGCGGCCACGCTTCATGGTCGCTGGATGCGTGAACGGCCTGATGATTACGCCACCCATGTTTACAGCCGAACAGAGGCCGGGTTCGCCATTCCAGCGACCGTGTATTTGGAAGCTCAGGCAGCGCGCGGACAGGTGCTTCGGAACTTCTGCGATCAGGTTTTCGCGAAGGCAGATGCGCTGCTGTTGCCCTCTATCAGCATGCCGGTGCCAAGCATTGCTGAAACCGATGAGGGCCAACCGGGTGCTATCCAGGCAATGGTTGCTGGGATCACCCGGGCGACGCGGCCATTCAACTATTTGGGGCTGCCAGGGCTGGCGACGCCGCTTGGCATATCCGCCAAAGGGTTGCCTTTGTCCTGCCAGCTCATCGCCCGCCCGTTCCAGGAACGCACCCTTCTGTCGCTTGGTCATGGCTATGATCAAGCCGTTGATCACATTGGAGCGGCACCACCATTGCCGAATTAGGGTCCTGACCCTAGCCAACGGGCGAATATGGATAGCGCAAGAAAGCCTATAGGCGGAGATTGTTGATGAAGCTACGTAACGCGTTTCAGCTTTTGGCGATGACATCCATTCTTCTCTCTGCATGCGGCCCAACCCATAATCAACCGCCGCAAGCCTCGGACCGGGAAAAGTTGCGTGTTGATCTGCCAAAGACGGCGGCTGATGCGGCGCGCTACGCCACGATTTGTATGGATTTTGGTGCCGAAGGATCGGTGGCTGTGCGGTTCATCGGCATGATCCACTGCCGCACGCTTGCTCTGTCAGAAATCGCAAATGACGATCAGCGCTTTATTGCGAACCTGCGCGTATGTCAGGTGGCAAAAGTTGGACCAAATGTGGATGTGCGCGAAGGCCTGGCGCATTGCTGGAAGGCCGTTGAATTGCAGCCCGACGCTGGAGAAGCTTATCGCGCGCGAGGTTTGGCGCTCACGCGGTCTGACCGTTTCAAGCAATCACTGCAAGATTTAACCAAAGCCATCAAGCTTGGTGAGGGTGATGACCCGAAGATTTATAGTGCCCGGAGTTTCGTGCGCAGTGCCTTGGAAGATTATTCAGGCGGTATCGCTGATGCCGTAACTGCACGGCGCAAATATGCAGATAAGGGTGAGACACCACCAGCCTCGCTGTTTGCCTTGCAATCCCACATGCACTTCAGCGCTGACCAGTTCTCAGATGCCAGGGCTGCAATCGCTGCCGGGCGGGAGATTAAGGCTGACTATCCCGCCTTTTACAGGATTGAGGCACTGCTTGAGGTCGAAGATGGCAATCTGGATGATGGGCTTAAGGCAATCAATGTCGCTATCAAGCAAGAGCCTACATCCGCTGCGTCTCATGCCATCCGCGGCATCATTCACGGTCGGTTAGGCAAGCTTGAGGCTATGGCGCAGGATTATCGGGTTGCTGCGCGTCATAACCAGAAAGCGACTGGTTTGGCTGAGACTACGAGTAAACTTGATGCCGCATTTGCACTCGCGAAAGAGGCATTGCGAACACTGGGCCACGATCCCGGTGCTAAAGGCCCAGAACTGACGGCTGATGCACGTAACGCCATGCTTGCTTTTCAGAAGGCCAACGATTTGCCGCTGGATGGCAGGTTCAATGAACCTTCAATCACCACCCTTTTGCGCGCAGCTGATGCAAATGCAACATCGAACAGTCAAGACCCGCTTGATGTCATCAAAAGCCTTATGCAGGACCACAAAGCTGGCAGCGGCGTATAGCTGAAGCTGCGCTCCGGCAAGGGCGTTGTGATGGATTGGTACCTATCCATGAACGCGTTAGGCTGCGGATATCGTGACGCTTGGAGATGACCCATGAATGCTTTTCCCACAGCTCAGCCTTCGCTAATTAGCGAAGCATCGCCTGTGCAATTTCCGGGGCCGCATCCGGAGCAAGCGGATGTGGTGGTGATCGGCGGCGGTGTCGCGGGTGTGTCTACGGCTTACTATCTTGCCAAGCGTGGCGTTCGGGTTGTGCTGTGTGAGAAGGGCCGGGTTGCGGCGGAACAATCCAGCCGGAACTGGGGCTGGGTGCGCCAGCAAGGCCGGGACTGGGCCGAACTTCCAATTATGATGGAGGCAAACCGTCTCTGGCAGGGTCTCGCCGCAGAAACGGGTGAGACGGACCTGAATTTTAACCAGTCTGGCTGCCTATATTTAGCCGATAGCCCTGCTGCCATGACGAAATATGAAAGCTGGTACGATACAGCGAAGCAAGCGCAGCTCGACACAGTACTGCTGACGGCGGCGGACATCCGTGACCGTTATCCTGATATCGCTGGACCGGTTGGTGGCGGCGAGTGGGCCGGCGGCATGATCACCCCAAGCGATGGTCGGGCCGAGCCATTTGTCGCCGTGCCCGCATTAGCGCGGGCGGCGGAACGGGCAGGGGCGGTCATTGTCGAAAATTGCGCTGTCCGCACACTCGATATGGCTGGTGGCCGTGTCGCTGGGGTGGTGACGGAACATGGCCGGATCGCGACGGACCGTGTCGTTCTAGCGGGCGGCGCATGGTCAACGCATTTTGCTGGAAATGCTGGGATTGACCTGCCGCAATTGGCCGTTCGGTCAACAGTGATGCGCACCGGCCCGGCGCCAGACGGCGGGTATGACGGACCAAACGTCTCCAGCCCTGGCCTTGCACTACGGCGACGTGCGGATGGTGGGTATTCTGTTACCAGTGCAGATCTGGCCGAGCACTTCTTAAGCCCGAAATCCTTCAAGTATTTCCGGAAATATCTGAAGCTGATGAAACTATCGGCCAAGGATGTGCGCATCAAACCGATGGCGCCGAAAGGGTATCCCGGGGCCTGGGGTGCCCCTCGGCGCTGGTCTGCTGATGAGCAGAGCCCGTTTGAGGCGATGCGTGTGTTGAACCCGCCGCCATCGCCCACCGTCGTCGCCCGCGTGCAGGAACGGCTTGGCCAACGGTTTCCGGGCCTGAAGGATTTGGACGTTGTGGAGGCCTGGGCCGGGATGATCGACGTAACGCCGGATGCGGTGCCAGTTCTAGGTGAAGATCACCGCATGCCGGGCTTGTTCACAGCAACAGGCCTGTCCGGCCACGGTTTTGGCATTGGTCCGGCAATTGGGCGGTTGACAGCAGACCTAGTCCAAGGCCAAACGCCAGGCCATGACCTGACCCGGTTCCGCTCCAACCGGTTCTTCGACGGCTCAGTGCTGGAACCAGGGCCGTATTGATCTAGCAGGCGTTAAAGTTCGATTTGCCGTCCGGCATTGTGGCACCGCAAAAGTCCACGCCTTTTAGGCCCTCTGGGAATTTGGCGAGTTTCAGATAAGCGTTGATGAACTTAACGCCATCTAGCTTTGCGCCCATGAAATCCACGCGCCATAGGCCTGCTTCCGTGAAGTCAGCGCCGGGCAAGCTTGCGTCCTTGAAGGATGCGCCGAACATCTTGGCGTAGCGCAGAAGGGTGCCATCCATCAGGGTTTTGTCAAAGATGCCTGCCGGTGCCTTCGTGCCATTAAAGTTTGCACCGGGTAAGCGCGCGCCAGTAAAGTCTGCTGCACGCATTTTCGCCTTGCTGAAGATCGCACCATCGGCCCGCACCCCCTGCAACTTGACCGCATCCATCCTGGCGCTGGTGAAATCTGCTGCTTCAAGCTCCGCACCTGTGAATATTGAATCATCCAAATTGGAGATTACGAATTGCGCGCCAGCGGCTTTAGCATTCGTGAAATCCGCAGCGACGAGCTTTGCGCCGGAGAGATTAGCGCCCGCGATATTCGCGCCAACGAACTTCGCGGCATCCAGTTTTGCGCCGCCAAGATTGCGCCCAGCAAGGTCCACGCCGCTGAAGTCCGCTCCTTTGAGGTTGCATTTCACACAGTCTTCGCCGGCCAAAACACGCGCGAGGTCGCCGCTATTTGCCGCCAAGACGGGACTTCCCACGAACGAAAGCGCCAGCGCGCCAATGAAAAATTGCCAAGCCATTTTTGAGATATCCGTTGAAAACGGGAAGAACCAGGATGCTATGAGTATGCCATGCCCCGTTGTCGTGTGCACGTCTGCTTTGTCAGCAGCGATCAGGCTTCGTATAAGCAGTATGAACAAGGCGATGCGGCCAAAAGGAAACAGTGATGCGTATTGAGATCCTCTGCACAGGCGACGAGGTATTGAGCGGTAAAACGATCAACACCAATTACAGCCATATGGCGCGCCGTCTTCAGGAAGTGGGTCTTGATGTCGTATGGGGCACGACTGTTGGCGATGACCGGGAAAGCCTGGTCGAAGCTTTCAAGCTCGCTGGTGCGCGTGCGGACGCCGTAATCGTCAACGGCGGCCTTGGGCCGACTGTAGATGATCTAAGCCAGGAAGTGGCGGCGGAAGCTGCTGGCGTTGGCCTCAAGTTAGACGAAGGCTGGCTGAAGCATATCGAAACCTTCTATGCGGCCCGTGGCCGGATCATGCCGCCGAACAATAAAAAACAGGCGATGCTGCCCGAAGGGTCAGAATTGATTGATAACCCCGTCGGCACCGCATGCGGTTTCGCGCTGACGATCGGCAAGGCGAAATTCTACTTCACACCCGGTGTCCCGCGTGAAATCCGGCACATGTTGGAGCATCAGCTGATCCCCCGCTTGCTGGCCCAAAGCGGTACCCAGGCCGTTGTTCGCCTGAAGCGCTTTCATTCGTTTGGCATGGGCGAAAGCCGTGTTGATGACATGCTCAAGGGTGCGGAGGATTTAGCCGAAGGTGGCGAGGTCAAGCTCGGCTTCCAGGCGCATTATCCGCAGCTTGAAACGAAGCTTTTCGGGCGTGGCCAGTCCATGGAGGAACTTGAAGCCCGCATGGCGCCAATCGAAGCTGCGATCCGGGAGCGCATGGGCGCTTATATCCTGAGTGAAGACACGGATACCCTTGAGAGTGTCATTCTTAAAGCCATGGCGGGCGGTACGCTCGCTGTTGCCGAATACGGCACGAACGGTGCCGTTGCGGGCCGGATGGTCGCGATAGATTCCGATGGCAAAGTGTTCAAACGCGGCGGCGTTGGCGGTACGGTTCGTGCGCTCGGACGGGCACTCGGGCTAGGCGAAGCTTATGACCGGGCGACAGCCAGCGCAGCCAAAGCTTACGCTGAAGCGGTCGCCGATACTTCCAGCGCTAGCCACGGTCTCGCTGTGCTAATAGCGCCTGCGGATGAAGGCAATTCGGGCGAAGGCATGGTCCAGATCGCTGTCGCCCGCAGCGGCCAGGAAACCATCGTCCGCAGCGCTTGCATTGTCGGCGGGCCAGACCGGGTGCGGAATGGTGGCGTTGAAATGGGCCTAGACGTATTGCGCCGCATCCTCCAAGGCCTCTCCGCCGCTGACCCTGTGGACTTTGAACGTAAAGACGCGAGTTGAGTAGGTTGCCTGTATCCGCATTGCCCTAAGACAGGCCTCGACTTAAGCCCCTGCGGCTTTAAAGCCCTTGAGTAGCAAGGATTGTGGCTTATATTGCGGTGCAACACTTTCACACATGTTTGTTAGAGACGCGGGAGCGGCACTGAACGCCCTGGTCGCGCCTGGAATGGTTTAGCCCAATGGATATCCGCAATATCGCGATTATCGCGCACGTCGATCATGGCAAAACGACTCTCGTTGATTGCCTGCTGAGGCAGTCCGGCTCCTTCCGGGAAAACCAGCGCGTTGCAGAACGTGCAATGGCCTCCAATGATTTGGAGCAAGAGCGCGGCATCACCATTCTGGCAAAATGTACGTCGGTTGAATGGGAAGGTGTTCGCATCAACATCGTCGATACCCCAGGCCACGCGGACTTCGGTGGTGAGGTTGAACGTATCCTTGGCATGGTTGATGGCGTTTGCTTGCTGGTCGACGCGTCTGAAGGCCCAATGCCGCAGACCAAGTTCGTGCTGGCGAAAGCCCTGGCGCTTGGCCTGAAGCCGATTGTGGTCGTCAACAAGGTCGATAAGCCAGAGCAGCGCGCGTACGAAGTGCAGGATGAGACGTTCGATCTTTTTGGCGCGCTTGGTGCTAACGAATCCCAGCTTGATTTCCCATGCGTCTTTGCCTCCGCCAAAGCTGGTTGGGCCAGCATGGACCCAGACGAACAGACCGAAGACATGGCGGCGCTGTTCAACGTCATCGTAAGCCATACGGCAGCGCCGGATGTTGATGCTGATGGGCCATTCACCATGCTGGCAACAACGCTTGAGGCCGACCCATATTTGGGCCGCATCCTGACGGGTCGCATTGAAAGCGGTACGATTGTCGCTAACGGCCAGGTCCATGCGTTGCGCGCTGGTAGCGGCCGGATAGAAAGAGGGCGGATCACCAAAATTCTGGCTTTCCGTGGTTTGGAGCGTCAGCCGGTTGATCAGGCAAGCGCTGGCGATATCGTGGCGCTGGCGGGGCTTTCCGAAGCGACTGTCGCGGACACCATCGCTGTTACCGAAGTGACGGAGCCGTTGCCTTCGCAGCCGATTGATCCATCCACACTGGCCATGACTTTCTCTATCAATGACAGCCCGCTTGCAGGCCAGGACGGCGACAAAGTCACGTCCCGCCAGATCCGGGATCGGTTGATGCGCGAGGCGGAAGGCAATGTTGCGATCCGGATCAGCGAAACGCAAGATAAGGACGCGTTTGAAGTCGCGGGCCGGGGCGAATTGCAGCTCGCCGTTCTGATCGAGCAAATGCGCCGCGAGGGCTATGAGCTATCTGTCAGCCGTCCGCGCGTGCTGTTCCGCAGCAACCCGGAAACGGGCAAGCGGGAAGAGCCGATTGAAGAAGTCGTTGTGGACGTGGACGAAGAATATTCTGGTGCTGTCGTGCAGTCGGTTTCCGAACGTCGTGGTGAGTTGCAGGACATGCGCCCATCTGGTGGCGGCAAGCAGCGCTTGACGTTCCTGGCACCCGCGCGTGGCTTGATCGGCTATCACGGCCTGTTCCTAACAGAAACCCGCGGCACTGGCGTTATGAATCGCGTTTTCCACGACTATGGCCCGCACAAGGGCACAATCGCTGCCCGGCGCACAGGCGTGATGATTTCCATGGAAACAGGCAAGGCGTCGCCTTACGCGCTGTTTAACCTGGAAGAACGTGGGCTGATGTTCATCCCGTCTGGCGTGCCAGTCTATCAGGGCATGATCATCGGTGAGAACGCCAAGCCTTCAGATCTTGAGGTAAACCCCCTCAAGTCCAAACAGCTCACCAACTTCCGGGCATCCGGCAAGGATGAGTCCGTTACCCTAACAACCCCAGTGGACATGACTCTGGAAAAGGCCTTGGCCTATATCGCGGATGACGAGCTGGTAGAAGTAACCCCCAAAGCCGTCCGCCTCCGCAAACGCTACCTCGATCCGCACGAACGCAAGCGCCAGTCCCGCAAAGCTGCGGCTGAGTAGGCGGCTTCTGCACGTCTAAGAGAAGCGTGTACTTGCCAGTGCATGTTGAACGGTCAGGGCTGAGGGAAAACTGCCATTAGAAGTTAACCTTAGATTGTTTTTCAAAGCTCAGTATTAGTCGATTTTTAGCCGTTCGCAGTTAGTGTCTTCTGTTCGTCCGAGCCACTAGATGCTCGGAAGGCTGGAGATTGCTACTGATGCTTATATGACAGCACCCTCAATCCGCACGTCGGATCGACGTCGTCGTAGCACATGATGGTAATCGGCTCGCGGCACCGCTGGCTCGCATGCTGAATGGTCAATTCCGTGTGGGTGGGGCCAAGTTTGACAACACTACAGAACTCCTGGAAACGACGGCCAAATCAATTGTCTTCTGCATGGTCCGATTTACACCGCAGCAGTTGCCAAACCTTCGCAGAATTGCGGCGTATTCGTCTTCACCGCCGGTTTTCGTCTTCCCAACATATCATCAGACCAACATTGAGCTCGCAGAGAGCTTTGAACAATCAAAGCATTTCGTTGCGCCATTCGCTCGGGATCAAGTGGCAACTGCGGTACGTGATGCCCTGCAACTCGGTGTTGATACGACTTGGCGCAAACTTAAGCCAATCCAACAAAAGGCTCTAAAGAGTTCGACCGAGAGCTTTGACGCTGTCGCTGCAGCGATTGCGAGCGGCGAACGCATGCCGATCGCGCAAGTTTACGATGCCTGCAAAGATATTCAGGCGAACCTAACTGATACAACGGTTGATACATGGCTTGATGCCTTGCAGCACCATCATGACAGTTCTTTCCGGCACAGTATGTTGGTGTGCGGCGCGCTTGCTTTTTTCAGCCATGACATTGGCATCCGCGGTGAGGATTTGCGGAAGATTACCGTCGGCACGTTCTTGCATGACGCTGGGAAGGCGCTCATACCGCTGACAGTGCTCGATAAGCC
>JBDQJI010000033.1:0-34413 GCA_040263875.1 Alphaproteobacteria bacterium | reverse complement strand
GAGTAATGCCTGCGCGTCGCACGGCGGATGTCTTTGACGGCACGGCTGCCCGACGTCTTCGGACTGTTGGATTTTGCTCTCATCTTCGTTCCTTCGTCACTGCGATGAGACCAAAATCCTCCTCTAAATTATACCCTCAAACTGTCTCATAGGACCTGACGCCGGACACGTCCTTGAAAATGGTCGCTGAAATGCTCTTTAGCTGGCGTTGTGGCCCGCGCGATGTCCTGGATATGCATGTTACTGCTGTTGAAAAAGCAAATAATACGAGAGATTCCCGGTCTTTTGTTATTCAGGGTGACGAACCACAATTCTTACTAATAGAACTTCAGGCGTACCTTACGCAGCTCTATAGAGGTTTAGCCCTAGAATATGACGCCAAGCAGCGCTAACGGCTTACTTGGTACGAGACGATGGCCGCCGCCGATAGAGCGCTGCCTCCGGGGTCCAAATTGAATGGATTTAGTCGCGTTGGCTTGGGCGCTCAATGGAGCGCCTATCCGCATCTGCGACTCTGAAAGACTTTACCTTGCGTCGCTGTCGTTGCATGTTTGCACTATTGCGAATTTGCGTATGGGCACGGGCCATTTGGGCAGCGTGACCCATTCTTGCGTCAACCGCCAATGAAAGACGGATACACATGATCGATCTTATGAAAATCGCTAGGACGGAAGCCGACGGCGGCGATCTGTTCGGCGAACTTGAAGCTTTGTTTCAGCCTGCAGACGTTAAGCCAGACGGCTATCCAGATGCGGTTATCTGGCAGGGCGGTAATCACGACGGCAAAGCAAAACCCGTCGCGCACTCACTGACAGATGCCTATGCGCTGGTTGGCACGATTGCTGCGATTGATGTGCTTGGCCTGCCATATTACGCCGTGCCGATGTGGTCCCAGTACCGCCACGATCACAAGCTTGAGCCACTGAGCTGGTTCGGCAACATGCCGGTGACGTCCATCAAGTGGTCTACGGCTGGTGACGCTTATGTCAATGATGGCAAGGGCGGCAAAGTCGTTGTTATGGGTAAGTCCGGCAATGCGCCGCTTCGTACCCAGGCTGGCGTGTTCTGTAATGTTCGCCCTTATGGCCCGATCACTGCTGTGCGCTGCATGCCGTGCCTGCCATATTCCCAGGATCGTGCGAAATTCACCGTTAGCCCTGAAACCGGCATCATCCATTCTGAGATGAACACGCCAGGCGTTCAAATGGCCTATGCGAACCGTCTGTTCCTGAAAATGGTGAACGATACGGGCAAGATCGGCCGCGTCGCCATGAAGCCAACCCAGGCGATGGAAGACGGCATCAATGCCGGTATCCACTCTTGGATGTTGCAGGGCACGAAGTTCGAAGTTGGTCGTAAGTATGCGGTTGATGGCTATGTCGAGCACAAGGAAGCCGTAGACGCTATCGTCAAGCTTCTCCCAGCTGATTTCAAAGACGGCATGGAAAACTGGGGTGGCCGCATTGAACAGCACATCTCCGACACGAACTACGGCATCCTGCTGTGGGATTTGATCGAACAGCAGGATTCAATCGTGCTGGCAACAGATCTTGACGGTGACCGTTTGACCGATCTGATGGCCGACGTTTCGGACCCGCTCCGCGCATTTGCTGACCGCGTCCTTAAGCACACCGGTTCGGACAAGAGCATGCGGACGCTTTGGAGTGAGATGGGTTACACGACGGGTAATGGCCGCGACATGACCAGTGTCATGCATCGTATGTCTGGTCCGCCAATCCATGAGCAAACGCTTGGTTCTGCTGATGCCATGCTGCTGCGCCTGCTTGATGGCGACGAAAGCATGGGCGGCACGAAGCGGCCCTACGATCCGCGCATTCACTTCGTGCTGATCCGGGATGCTTACATCGATGCCAACCCCGGCAATGCTGAAGTTAAAGCTTATCTCGATAACGCCCTGGCCACCTTCGACAAAGTCTACGGCGATAGCCGTCCGGGCTTCCTCGAAGGCTACAAGGCGCTCAAGGAAGCGATCACGCCCTGGGGCGCCTGATCCTTCTGATCCGCTTTGAGACTGATGAACGCGCGCTGGGCAACCGGCGCGCGTTTTTCTTTTTCAGCGCGGCTGCCTCTATTAGATACCCGCAATATTCAGGCAAATTTTATGGAAAACTTTGCCGAAATGCGCCTCCCAATTGTTCAGCGCACGCAAAGCCCGACCGAGGATACTCCCTTCATCGAGATTACATGTCTGGAGGGACACATCATGGCTCAGGAAATCAACGGACAAGCTGGCGCACACGTAATCAAGGAGTTTGAAGCGCTATGGCTTCGCCAAGGCGGCGAGACGGAGCTACCGTGCGCCCAGTCTTTAGCACCTGGTGAGATCGCAGGCCTGATGCCGCATTTGATGCTGCTTGAAGCGGACGCCGCCCAAGGCGAGCGCTTTCGCACCCGCCTTGTCGGAGCGCAGCACCGGTATGTCGAAAAAGGCATCCACGCTGGCGACATGCTAGACGATGTCGATGCCTCACATGCCGAACGCGTTAAAATCGCCGCAAAGACACGCCGACCGGTTTATTGGCGGTCCGGCGAAAATAACGGCATCGAAATTGGTGACTTCCCATTCTCGAGTGATGGCGTCACCGTTGATCGGATCGTCTCCGTCGCAACTGGCGGCAAACCGCCTATAGCATTTGGATGATGCGCTATTGCGGGCCTAATTTGAGGCTCGCGCTAGTCGCGTAAATCCGGTGTCCATATCGGCGATCAGATCGTCGATATGTTCAAGGCCGATATGGATACGGATCAGCGGTCCGGGGGCGTTCCATGTGGTAGCCGTCCGGTTGGCACCTGGATCTGCTGGCAGGATCAGGCTTTCGAATCCGCCCCAACTGGCACCCATGCCGTAAAGCTCTAACCCGTCGAGCATGGCTGCGAGGCCAGTATCTGTTGCTTCTTTCAGTAGAAAGCCCATCAGGCCGCAACCGCCAGTGAAATCGCGTTTCCATAGTGCATGGCCAGCGTCTTTGGGATGCGGGGGATAGAGGACACGGTCTACTTCTGGACGGTTCCATAACCAGTCCGCCATCGCCAGCGCGCTTTCTTCATGCTGGCGGAGGCGTACGGCGAGGGTGCGCATGCCGCGTGTGCCGAGGTAGACGTCGTCCGGCCCAGCAAACACGCCGAGTGTGCCCGCCATATCGCGCACGCTTTCCTCTGTCGCCTCATTGTATGTCACCGCACCCAGCATGGCGTCGGAATGCCCAACGATGTACTTGGTCGCAGCATGGATAGAGATATCGCAGCCATGGGCGAACGGGCTGAAGAATAGTGGTGTGCCCCATGTATTATCTGTCATGGAGATCGCGCCGCGTTTACGCGCGACCGCAGCGATTGCTGGCACGTCGCACATCTCGAACGTCTGCGATCCAGGCGCTTCCATATAAACAACGGTCGTGTTGTCCTGGAACATGCTGTCGATATCCGCGCCAATCGCAGGATCGAAGAATGTCGTGGTCACACCAAACCGCGCCAGGATTTTGTTGGCGAAGTTCCGCGCTGGGCCATAAACGCAATCGGCCATCAGCACATGATCGCCAGCTTTGGTTTGGGAGAGCAGCGCCAATGCGATGGCGTTCAACCCGGAAGACGCGATTACGCAACCGGCACCGCCTTCAACATCCGCTATTACGTCTTCCAACGTAAATGTGGTTGGTGTTCCACGGCGGCCATAACGTTGCTCACGCTGGCCTTTGGGACGCTTATATTCGGCCATGGAGGCTTGCAGGATCGTCGACGCACGGAAGATCGGCGTGTTGACGGCACCGAAATGCGCTTGCGGGTCTCGCCCTGAATGGGTCAGCAGCGTTTCGGGCTGCTTGTTGCTCTTATCTTTCATCATCTCAGCAGTACTTCCTTATTGGTCGATAGGGGTGTCTTGCCGCGCACCCCATTCACTCCACGAGCCATCGTAGACGGCGACATCTTCAACGCCCGCTTGGAATAATGCCAGGGCGAGTGTTGAAGCTGTAACACCAGACCCGCAGGTGGTCGTAATCGGCGCTTCGAGATTTACGCCGGCACCCGCAAATATCGCACGGACTTCATCTGGCGTTTTGAACCTCCGGTCCTCGCGGATCACTGCGGGGAAGGGCACATTCATGCTGTTTGGAATATGCCCACCGCGCATGCCAGCGCGTGGTTCGGGCTCACTTGCGTTAAAACGTCCAGCACTCCGGGCATCAACAACCTGCTCCGCCTTGGACTCAATATTCGCCAGCATATCTTCCCGGCTACGAACTAAGGCTGCTTGGCGGCGCGCGCTGCGCTGTTTCGGCGCAACTGCTGCGACTTCCGCCGTGACCTCGCGGCCTTCCGCCAGCCACTTCGGCATTCCGCCATCCAGCACGGAGACGCGCGTGTGGCCCATGGCACGGAATGTCCACCAAATGCGGGCAGCACCCGTTGTGCCAATTGTGTCATAAACAATGACGAGATCATTATCCCCAATGCCAAGCGCGCCGACTTTAGTCGCAAATTCGTCAGCAGGGGGCAGCATGTGTGGCAGGTCTGTATTCTTGTCGGCGATTTCATCAATTTCAAAGAAGCGCGCGCCTGCGATATGGCGTTCACCGAACTCCGCCTTCGCGTCACGCCCTGTTGTTGGCAGGTGATGACTGGCGTCCAGGATGACGAGGCCGGGCGTATCCAGGTGATCGGCAAGCCATTTGGTCGATACGAGCGCTGAAGCAGTGTCAGTCATGCCGGGTCCTCCAATGTAATATTGACGCGCCGATTGCGCTTGCCCTTGTTCTCGATCTTGCCAACGACGATGCGGCCAATCTCAGAGACGTTTGCGACATGGGTGCCTCCACATGGCTGAAGGTCGATGGCGTCATCACCGATGGAGATTAGGCGAACTTTCCCGCTGCCGCGCGGCGGTGCCACGGACATTGTGCGCACGAGGTCTGGATTGGCGTCCAAGTCCGCGTCATCAATCCAACGGAAGGTGACAGGTGCATCTTTGCCAGAGAGGCCATCAAGTGCCGCCTGGATGTCTTCCTTGACGAGGGTCGTGTCGCCAACATCAAAATCAAGCCGACTTTTAGCCAGCCCGACCTGACCACCTGTTACGCCCGCTGGCACGATTGAGCACAGCAGATGCATCGCTGTGTGCATACGCATCAGTTTATGGCGATAGTCCCAATCAATCTCTGCTGTGACCGTGTCGCCAACAGCAAGAGCGGGCGCATCGTCGGCCAGCACATGGACAGATGTTTCAGGGCCATCGCCTTTGATCGCATTGGCGACAGCGCGTTTGGTGCCGTCTGGGCCAGTGAGAAATCCTTTGTCGCCCGGCTGCCCACCGCCTTCAGCATAGAAAACCGTGCGATCTAGCCAGACACCTTTTTCGTCGATTTTTTGAACGACCGCATCACAGCTTTTGGCGTAGGCATCTGCTCGGAAGATCAGTTCCATGGCGAAAATCTCTCTGTTAATCGGTAGTAATTACGTTGCAAAACAGCATAAAGCGCTTGCCGCCAGATCGCTATCACAGGACAGAATTGGTTTTACGCCTTGATCCCATCGCATTCGGCGGGCATCCATACAGGATCAACTGATTGGATCATGACGCATGCGTTTTCTGCGGAGCCTGCTTTACCTCTATCTGATCATCGGCATTGGCTTTGGCCTGGCGCGATTTGGCTGGGGTGCGCTTGTCGCTGCCATGGCAGAGCCAGAGGAAGCGCCATTCTTTGCTGGCGTTGTTGAAGCAGCGCTCAGCGGTGCTATCCGGGTGGTAATGTGGGCACCAAGCCTGATCACTGACGTTGTTATGGGTGGCGGTGATTTCTTTAATTGGCTGCTCTACAGCGTGTGATGACTTACCACGGCCAGTACCGACCACCTGAGCCAATGGCTGCATTAGCGAGGCCGATTACAAGATTTATGGCCACAACCCGCCGGATCTTTGGAATTTGCGCTGCCGCTGCCGGAAAATCATCAGCAGCCAAGGCTTTCTTCAGCCGCCCGTAAGGCGCGAAGAACAGGTGCAGGTAAAGCGCGATCATCACCAGCCCAAGGCCGTGCATGATGTGCAGGTATGCAGGTGCCAGAGCAAATCCGCCATAAACGGCAAGCAGCATCCAATAGCCCGTTATCACCAGCACGATGATCGACAGCCAAACCCAGTTGAAGAAATTGTAGAACACCCGCCCCCAAAGCTTCACAGGATCAGGCGGCGAGAGCACGGGCATAGACGGACGCAGTGCCATATAGGCAAAGAACATACCGCCGACCCATATGATGGCTGCCAGCAAATGCGCGCTTAAGGCGATAGCGTGGATCATGTTCAGAGCGTCCTTGGTTCGGTATGATTTATGCGGATGACACTGCGGCGCATCGGCGCCTGAGGTCAAGCGGATAGAGTGAAGGAGCTAAGGATGAATGATCAGCACGAGCATGCAGGCGAGGGGCAACTCGGCTGGTTCTTTCGGCGCGCTAGGGCCGCTTACCCTCACAAAACGGCGGTTATAGACGTCTCCCAAGACTATGAGCGCCGCATCACTTTCGCAGCCCTGGATGCGGCTATGAACCGTGTCGCCAACTTGCTGGTGTCGGCTGGCCTGAAACCGGGTGACCGCATGGGCCTTGGCATGTCTAACCGCTGGGAATTTTTCGCGGCCATGTTCGGCGCGATGCGGGCAGGCGTTGTGCCAGTGCCGATGAACATCAAGCAAGCACCTGATGTCTTGGCCTACATCCTTGCCGATGCCGGAGCGAAGGCTGCATTAATTGAGCCTGCCGTGAACGCGCGCTTGGCAGAAGCGGCTAAGGATGTGCCGATCAAATTGGCGCTTGGCGATTCTCCTGCTGGCTGGATCGACTTTTGGACTGCGGTGTCGGCACAGCCTTCAGAATTCCAGCCGCTCGACATTACGAGCGATGCTCCGGCATTCCACCCTTACACATCTGGCTCCACCGGCCGCCCAAAGGGGATGACGCTCACGCACAGCAACACTACTTGGCTGATCGAAATTCGCCAAAAGCACTGGCCCGCGCGAATAGACCAACGTGGCCTGATTGCTGCACCCCTCTATCACAAGAACGCCATGACCATCGCCTTCAAACCGAAATTGCGGGCAGGCGGGTCTATCGTCCTGATGGGCGGGTTTGATGCGCGAGCCTATCTACAAGCGCTTGCAGACTATGGTGTTACGGAAGCTGGCGGTGTCCCCACGATGTTCTCGCTCATGCTGCAACAGCGAGATTTGATTGAAGCGCTGGACTTCACGAAGCTCGAAATCCTTCGGCTTGGTTCAGCCCCTGCCCATGGTGAGTTGATGGACGAGCTGGCGCGCGTATTCGGTGTGCCGACAGCACAAGGCTATGGCCTGACGGAAACGGCAGGCGGCTGTCTATCGCCGCCGCTGGATGGACGGCCTGTGCCGCGCGCGTCTGTTGGCTCAATCATGCCTGAGACCGAAGTGAAGCTTGTCGGCCCTAACGGCGGTGAGCGGGATGATATTGGTGAATTCTGGATCAGAAGCCCTGCCAACACGCCCGGATATCATAATCTGCCGGAGGTCACGGCGGAACGGTTCGTGGACGGGTGGCTGCGCACTGGCGATATCCTATCCAAGGATGCTGACGGGTTCTTCTATTTTGAAGGCCGAGTGGATGACATGTTCAATTGCGGTGGTGAGAACGTATATCCAAAAGAGGTCGAGAACCTGCTGCTAAAGCACCATGCCGTGGCGCAAGCTGTGGTTTTACCCCAAGCGCATCCCACCAAGGGAGAATGCCCCGTTGCGGCTGTTGTCCTGCACGACATGAATGTGAGTGAGGCTGACCTGAAGGCCTATACGCTTGAGAATGGCCCCGCCTATGCCCATCCGCGTCGTATTCTCATCAAGGATGCCTTGCCGTTGACGGGTGTGAATAAGGTTGATCTGCGGGCCGTTGGGCAGGAGCTGGCAGCGCTCAAAATCGACGGTGCCGCTTAAACACATTCACGCCTGCCTGAATCCGCGATATACGTTGCGTTCGCTCCATAATTCATAAGAACAGGGAAACGTCATATGAAACGGATTTTGCAGGCGACGGTAACATTCGCCGCGGCTGTCGGGATGATGACCGGCGCCGCTCAGGCCAAAGACATGAAGATGGGGCTGATCACACCGCCCCCACATATCTGGACGAAGGAAGCGAACGCTTTCGCAGCAGACCTGAAGGCCGCATCAGGTGGCAAGCACACAGTCACTGTTTACCCGTCTCGCCAGCTTGGTAATGAGGCAGAGGTTTTGCAGCAGATGCAGTCCGGTGCTGTTGATATGGCGTTCATGACGGTTGCTGAAATCTCCAACCGCGCGCCTGAATTCTCGGCTCTTTTCACGCCGTTCCTGGTGAAAGACAATGCTCAGGCCGCGAAACTGTTGAAAACCTCCCCCACGGCGATGGCGCTGCTTGATACGCTGCCAAGCAAAGTTGGCGTTGTTGGTGTTGGTTATGGCATGGCTGGCGTGCGCCAGATTGTGTCCGCAAAGCCAATCCAAAGCATTGCAGACCTCAAAGGTCGTAAAATCCGCGTAACACCATTCGCTGCGACCAAGGATTTCAATACGATCCTCGGCACAGCTCCGACACCCATGCCGCTGCCAGACGTCTATGACGCCCTGTCCAATGGTCAAGTTGATGCGATTGAGATGGACCTCGAGCTGACCATCAAGCTGAAATATTGGGAGCTGGCGAAGACAGTGGTTGTGTCTAACCAGATGATGTTCCCGATGGTTGGCATTGTGTCCGGCCGGACCTGGAAGGGCCTTGATGCAGCTGACCGCAAGATGGTTTCAGAGCTGATGAAAAAGCACCTGGATGTCGTGCTTGATGCAACGGAAGAAGTTGAGCGCACCTTCTTGCCAATGTTGAAAGAGAAAGAAGGCCTCGAAGTCCGTGAAGTTGGCCCCGAATTTTACGGCGATGCCGTGGCTGAATGGGACAAGATTTGGCTTCCAAAGGCGCCAGGCATCCCCGCCCTTCGTGCGGAAGCTGCGGCACTTTAGTTAAAGCGAATGCGCCCCCTCACAGGGTCTGCAGCCTCTAGTCGGCGGACGTGGGTGAGGGGGCGTTTTCTTTCATTTCTGGCTTTATATGATTTGGCTGCACTATTTTGACCATCCGTCCCATTCCAATCCTAAGCACCCTCAGCCGCCGCCTTGCTGGCGTTGAGGCGATAGCCGCTGGCCTGCTAGCCGCTGCCGTGGCTGGCCTGATCCTGCTCAATGTGGCGACACGCACTGCGGGCGCTGCATTGTTCTGGGTGGATGAGTTAGCGATCTACGCCATGGTTTGGATGGGCTTCCTGGGCATGTCGATCACCATTCAACGGCGTTCCGGGGTATCCGTCACAATCCTGACGGACGCATTGCCGCCGCGGCTGCACCGCGCGGCAGCGCTCTTGGTTGACGGTATCATCCTCGCCTTCTCCGTCTTTCTGCTGTGGCTTTGTTGGCGCTGGTATGACCCTCTGACACTGGCCTCAGTCTCTTATTCCGTGGACGCGTTCGTCGGCGAGACTTTTAACTTCATCTACCGTGAGCCAACGCAGACAATTGGTGTCGCGAAATATTGGGTCTGGCTAATTGTACCGTTGACCGCTGCAGCGATGACGGTGCATGCCCTGGCGAACCTGCTGGAAGCGCTCCGGTCTCCACATGCGGCGCAGGTGCCATGACCGTAGCTGGCGTGTTCATCGTCTTACTGTTCCTGGCGGCACCTATCGCGCTGGTGCTGGGAATCACTGCGGTAACGCATATTTTGGCCTCTGGCGACCTCGTGTTGTTTGAGAGCTATCCACAGCAACTCTTTAGCGGACTTGAAAAATACGGTTTGCTTGCCATTCCACTATTTATGTTGGTCGGGGAGTTGATGAATGAAGGCGGCGTGACCACGCGGTTGATCCGTGCGGCGCGGGTATTTGTCGGCGCTTACCGGGGCGGGTTGGCGTATGTGAACCTTTTGGCGAACATGATGATGGCGTCCATCGTTGGCTCAGCTGCAGCGCAAATCGCAGTCATGAGCCGCGTTATGACGCCGGAAATGACGCGCCAAGGCTATAGCCCTGCGTTCGCGGCGGCCACGACCGCAGCTGGCGGATTACTCTCACCGATCATCCCGCCCTCAATGCTGTTTGTGATCTACGGTGTGCTGGCGCAGATCCCCATTGGTGACATGTTCATGGCTGGCATCTTGCCGGGGCTTCTGTTGGCGTTCGGCTTTATGTGCGCGATTGCGTTCGTTGGCTGGCGAATCGGGTTCCCGGAAGGGGAGGCGATCAAAGGTAAGGCAGCTCGGCAGGCATTGTTACAGGCCGCACCTTCAGCTCTGGTGCCTGCCATCATCATCGGCGGCATTTTGGGCGGTATCGCAACGCCGACGGAGTCAGCGGCGTTGGCTGCGTTATCCGCAGCCGGGCTTGGGCTATTTGTTTATCGC
Source organism: Alphaproteobacteria bacterium (assembly GCA_040263875.1). GTDB lineage: Bacteria > Pseudomonadota > Alphaproteobacteria > Bin95 > Bin95 > VMCJ01. The sequence continues at coordinate 23,958 of JBDQJI010000033.1, read as the reverse complement.
GACCTCAAGCTTTCAGCCCTGCCAAGGCTGTTCCGAGAAACGGCGATCACGTCCTCCGTCGTGCTGTTTTTGATCGCTGCAGCCAATGTATTTGGCTGGATCATCTTGCATGAACAGATCCCGCAGAACGTTGCTGCATGGCTGAATGGTCTGACCCAGAACCCATTTGTTTTCCTTCTGTTGGTCAACATCTTGCTGCTTGGCGTCGGCGCCATGCTGGATGGGATCGCCGCGATGATCATCGTGGTGCCAATTCTGCTGCCGATTGCGCAGACCAGCTATGGGATTGACCCATTCCATTTCGGCGTTGTGATCAGCATTAATCTGGTGCTTGGCTTGTTGACGCCACCGGTCGGTGCGGGCCTTTACATCGCCGCTGCTGCATCCAACGTGAAGCCCGGTGAGATATTCCGCGCGCTCAGCCCGTTCCTCATCGCCACGCTGATCGCCTTGATCATCCTATCTTGGCAGCCGGTCATTGTGACGGCGCTGATCCGCTAAGGCGATGGTGGGCATCCTTCGCTGGCTTGGCAATCAGCATGGATGGGCGCTTGCAGCAATTGTAGTCTTAGGCATAGGCCTGCCGCCGCTTGGAGCCGCCTTGCGGCCATATGTTGGGGTTGCGGTATTTCTTCTGCTGTCAATGGCCTTTATCCGGCTGGACAGTGAGGCGCTTAGCGAGGTTTGGCAAAAGCCCAGCGCAGCATTGGCGGCAGCGGCTTGGTCGACATTTGTGCTGCCCGTTCTCGTGATTGGCGGGGCAATGGTGGCGGGCATCGATGCATTGCATCCAGTTCTCTTCGCTGCATTGGCGTTACAGGCGCTGACATGCCCGATGATGGCAGCACCTGCGCTCGCGGGCATGATGGGCCTCCGCGTCGCACTGGTGCTAGCGGCGCTCGTGTTGGCCAGCCTTCTGACGCCGTTCTCCGCGCCAATGTTTGCCGCTTTCGCTGGGCTTGATCTGGCGATTTCCTCGTGGGGGCTTGGGTTGATGCTTGGCGGAATGCTGGCCGGGTCGGCATTGCTTGGTTTACTTAGCCAGCGGGCAATCGACAGGGCGTGCATTGTGCGAAATCGCTCTGCCCTGGATGGCCTGAATATTTTGTTGCTGTTCGTTTTCGTGTCAGCCGTTATGGGTGATGTTGGTTTGGCATTTGTGGCGGCACCGCTGGATGTGCTTGCCCTAACAGCACTTGGTTTTGCTGTGAATGCAGGTTTCCTAATCCTGACATGGATTGTGTTTCTGCCATTTGGGCGTTCGGATGCGCTGGCGATCGCACTGATGGCGTCTCAGCGCAATATTGGGCTGATCCTTGCGACCGCAGGCCCGTTTCTAGATGAACGCATCTGGCTCTACTTTGCTGTCAGCCAAATCCCGATTTATCTGGCACCCGTTCTGCTGGCACCGGTCGCGTGGCTTATTGGCGTTCATCCTGAACGGAAGGCCGGCGCATAAGTGCCTCGACTGCATCGGGTATAGTCATTCTGCCAGCTGTCACATCATCCACCGCAGCTGTGATGGGTGCTTCGACACCAAGGCGCGTGGCCAGCGCCCGGGCGGCGGCGGCTGTTTCGACGCCTTCCGCCACGGTTTGCCGCTCGCCCAATATATCTGCCAACGTGCGGCCCTGGCCAAGGGCTACGCCAAGGCTGTAATTGCGGGATTGGAGGCCGGAGCAGGTCAGCATGAGGTCTCCGATACCGGCAAGGCCCATCAGCGTTTCCCGCTCAGCGCCCATAGCGACGGCAATGCGGGCAATCTCAGCCAGGCCGCGCGTCGCGACGGCAGCGCGGGCGTTTTCACCAAGGCCAGCGCCTTCGACCGCACCTGCCGCAATCGCCATCACATTCTTCAGCGCGCCGCCGAGTGTGGCCCCAATCATATCGCCGCTCGGATAAAGCCTGAGCGCTGGCGTCGCCAGATCGTTTGCTAAAGCGGCGGCACATTCGAGTGAAGGCCCAGCGACCGTTGCGGCGGCGGGGAGGCCGCGCGCCACTTCGCCCGCAAAATTCGGGCCGCTCAGCATGAATATCTCCGCGCTGGGCAGTGCTTCTTTTGCGGCTTCCGGCATCAGTGCGCCTGTGCCCCGCTCAACGCCCTTGCAGCAGAGAACGAGCCGGTTGGCACGGCCAAGTGCCGTTAGAGTTGCCCGCATTGCTTGCGCTGGGGTTACGGAGAGGATGATTGCGGCGTCCCTGCAGTCTGCAAGATCACTGGTGACCGTGATCGCGTCAGGAAGCCTGATGTCTGCAGGTAGATAGGGTGCTACATGCCGATTGCGGGAAATCTCTGCGGCACGCTCTGGCCGCCTGGACCAAAGCATGACGGATCGCCCAGCTGAGGCCTGCGCAATGGCTAGCGCAGTCCCCCAAGACCCGGAGCCGAGAACGGCGATATCGTGCTGCATTCCCGGCTCCTTTGGTTTGGGGTTAGGCGTTGCCGACGGCGTCCTTACCGGCAGCTGTGCCTGCAATCTTCCCGAAGACAGAGCCAGCCATGAGGCCGGTGCCGCCCGGATAATTGTTGTAGAACAATCCGCCGACCAGCTCACCGGCTGCATAAAGGCCTGGAATGGCTTGATCTGCCGGGTCTAGGACTTTGCCGTTTTCGTGATTGATCTTCAAACCGCCGAAGCTGAACGTTACGCCACAGGTTGTCTGGTAGGCCTCGAACGGGCCTTCATCAATTGTGTTGGCCCAGTTGGTCTTGTCGATGGCGAGGCCGTTGGTGCGGCGACCATCTTTCACGTTCGGATCGAACTTCACATCCTTGGTGACAGCGGCGTTGTATTCCTTGATTTCGCGCAGGAACGCTTCTGCATCCACGCCTTCAAGCTTCGCTGCCAGTTCCTCAATCGTGTTCGCCTTTACCTTGGTTACCTGGCGGATCCGATATTCGTCCCGAAGCATCGGGATGATCTTGCTGTCGAACACCTGCCAAGCCATCTGGTTCGGCTGTTCGAGCACGGCGCGGCCGTACTTTGCGTAGGTATAATTACGGAAGTCGGCACCTTCATCCACAAAGCGCTCGCCATTGGCGTTGATCATAAGGCCCCAAGGGTAGGAGTGCTTCTGGAAGTTATCGCCAACGGCCAAGTCGCCGAATTCTGGTGCGTTGTAGTCCCAGCCAACGGCGTGACAGCCGGACCAGTTGCCGTGGGGGCGGGCACCTGCTTCAAGCGCCATGGCGATGCCATCACCCATGTTGTAACGGGTGCCGCGAACCTTCGCCAAATCCCAGCCTGGGCCAAGATAACGGGTGCGCCATTCCGCGTTGGACTCAAATCCACCGCAGGCCAGAATGACTGAGCGCGCGTTGATTTTGTAGCTCTTGCCGCCTTGCTGCTTCACATGCACGCCATGCACGCCGTCATCGTCATGGATGAGCTTCATTGCGCGGGTTTCGTAGCGGACTTCGATGCCGTCTTTCTCAGCCTTTTCATGCAGCGCATCGACCAAGCCCGGACCACCGCCCCAGGCTGACACGACCAAGCCGCCCCAAAACACGAACCGGCCATCAATTTTGTAGGCCTGCTTGCCGTAGATCGGAAGGAAGCGGACGCCCTTGTCCTTCATCCAATGCATGGTGTCTAAGGATTTGGTGATAAGGGCTTCACACATGTCGGGGTCGGTGCGGTATTCGGTGATGCGGCCCATATCGTCGTAGAATTCGTCTTGGGTGTAGGTCCCGAAGTCACTGATTTTGATCTCTTCCTCAGACAAATCTGAGCAGAGCGAGACAATGTCGTCATTGCCGTTAAAGACCGTGCGGATATTGCCTGCCGTGTAGGCGGAGTTACCGCCACGGTTCTCGATATCAGCCCATTCCAGCACGATCACGGACGCGCCGGATTCACGGGCGGAAAGGGCGGCGCACATGGCTGCATTGCCGGCGCCGACAACAACGACGTCTGTACTCGTATCCTGCATTTATGGAGTCCTTGAAACGCGATTGATTCAGAATTGACGCTATAATAGCCGGAAGCTGCAGGCGCTCAAGCGGTTAAGCGGTCGCGTCGCTGCATCACCTTGGCAGCGGATCACGATCCAACCGCACAATCTTGTTTTCGAACTCTGGGGCAAGGGCCGGATACCGTCGGGTAACGTCCGCATCGTGGCCGGGCACGATCAAGTTCGGACGCGCAGCGCGGGCCTTTAGCTTGCGATAGCTCATTATCATGGCGCCCATATCGTGGAACACAGGGAAGGGGCGCTCAGTCTCAAGTTCGCTATAGAGATGGACTGCATCTGAGGCTACGATAACTGGGCCGCGCGCTGTATCGATCTCAAGTGCTAACTGGCCCGTGGTGTGACCTGGCAGGATGAATGAACGGATGCCAGGAAAAACCTCATCCTCATCATCCAGGAAACGCATCCGGTCCTCATAAACGAAGCCGACGAGCGTTTTTATATCACGCTTGCCAAAGCCTGCCCGTGTCGCCGGATGGGTCATCAACGGACCGGTAACGGAAGCCATTTCGGTGGCACCCATATGAAAGCGCGCATTCGAGAAATCACCTAGATTGCCGGTGTGGTCATAGTGTGCGTGGGTGATGATTACATCCTGCACCGCCGCTGGATCGAACCCCGCCATGCGCACGCCGTCCGCCGGGTTGATCAGCGGCGCATGGCCAACGCGCTCTGCGAGGCCTGGAAAGAACCCAGTGTCCACTACAATCGGCTTGCCCTGGTCTGTGACGATCAGCCAGATGAAGAAATCCATACCCTCGACGCGGATGGAAGGATCCCCGCCAAACGCCATTTCGGCATCGGTATGGCCATCAGGATGATAGCCGTAACGGATGGCGTAAAGCTCATGGATGGGCATGGGCGCGTCTCTCCAGGTGCTGAGGATCAGGCCTTAATGATCGCTGCTGTGCAAAATTTTGTCACGAATGCCCGTCTCATAATCTTTGCCGGCTGGTGTCAAAGCCGCCTTACCATCAGGCCGCTCCGCGACCAGCCCTTTGCGGCCAAGCGCTTTCCATACGGCTTGGTTAGAAAGCCCCGTCGCATCCTTCCCCATCACAACGACGGAGCCGATGTGAAAGTGATTGCCATGGGCTGGTGGCAACATCTGAATAATTGCCTCACCCGTCGCCTCGTCCTCCATCACATACATCGGATGCTTTGCGACCTCCTGAAGGAGCGTCAGTGTCTTAAGCTGGAGGGCGTTTAGTTTTGCTGGATTGGGGGGCATGGCTCAGTTCTCCGCCAAGTATGTGATTGCTGCGTCCACGCCGCCGCTTCCATGGGGGATGCCTTTACGCTTCAACGTTGCCTCAATCGCTGCGAGCGTGCCCCAGACCATCGGCTCGTTGAGGTCTCCGAGGTGGCCTATGCGGAAGACTTTGCCGCCGAGTTTCATGAGGCCGCCGCCCAGCATAACGTTGAAATCATCACGGACGGCGAAGCGGAATTCGTCTGCATTGTAGCCGTCAGCAAACTCAACGGCTGTGACGGAATTGGAACGCCGGGCTTCGTTTTCGACAAAGAAATTTAGCGCACTGCCTTTGGCCCATTCAGCGATGGCGCGACGGACAGCCTCTGCTAGCCGCGCGTGGCGTGCGAAGACGCCGTCCAAAGTTTCTTCTTCAATGAATGCGATGCTTTCTTTCAGGCCGTAGAAGAAATGTGCTGGTGCCGTGCCTGGATTGCGCATGTGATAGGGCATTTGAAGTGAGCGGCGGATGTCCCAATAGCGGCGCGGCACATCGGCCTCATCCGCGCGGGCGAGCGCTTTGGCGCTGACACCGAGCAGGCCAAGGCCAGTGTGCAACATCAAGCCCTTCTGGGAACCGCCAACAACGACATCCACGCCCCAGCCGTCCATCTGGAAATCCATGGAGCCGAGGGAGGAAATCGTGTCGCACAACAAAAGGGCAGGGTGGCCTGCTGCATCAATGGCTTTGCGGATTGCTGCCAGATCATTCGTTAGGCCCGTTGATGTCTCGTTGTGAACAACGCCCACACCCTTAATCTTGTGCTCGGTATCGGCGCGAAGGCGTTCTTCTACCTTTGCCGAGTCAATGCCCTGCTTCCAGTCTCCGGGTAGGTATTCTGGCTTTAGGCCAAGCAGGCCCGCCATTTCAAACCACCATTCGGAGAAGGACCCGGTTTCGCAAATCAATACTTCTTCCCCCGCAGAGAAGAAGTTGGCGAGGGCTGCTTCCCAGGCCCCATGGCCAGTGGAGGCCCAGATGAAAATGTCGTGTTCAGTTTTGAAGACTTTGCGCAGGCCGTGCTGCACCTCTTCCGCCAATGCTGCGAATTCGGGGCTGGTGAAATCAATCGGTGGCCGGTCCATTGCCTGCAGAACGCGCAGCGGAACATTGGTTGGACCAGGGATCGCCAGAAATTGACGGCCGCGTGCTAACGCCATGGGAGTATCCTTCAAAGGCGGGAAGAGGTGTGTTGAGGTTGATATAGCTTAGCTTGGTTGAATTTCCGACTCCATCCGGCGCCGATACTTCACGGCGAAATCATCTTCGGAAAAATCAATATCTGTCCAGCGCACAGGATCGCCTTGTTTGATCGCATTCTTAAGTGTGAAGCCATGGGCAAGACCAATAGGAAGCGCGCCAACGGCGAGACTTTCCTTTGCAGGCATCAGCTTGCCCCAAACCGTATATCCGCCTTCGCCATCCAGTTCTTTGCCTGCTGCCAAATCAAACTTAGCGACCGCAGCAACATCGCCGCGCCATGCGTCCGCGACGCCGGTTGGTTCCCCCCGGAGTGCAAGGTTGGCGACTGTTAGCCCCAGTTCCAGCCCAATCAGGTGGAATGGACGCCACATGGCGCTGTAATTGCCGCTTGAGTCCGTGATGCAGCCGTATTCCTTGAAGCAAGTGCGGGCATATTCGGTATCGCCGGCGAAAGAGACATAGACGCCCCAGCGGAGGTTCTGCTCAATCGGCGATCCATCCCGCCTCTCACTGGCGACGACTTCAACCATGCCCCGGCCATCCAGCAGTCCGCCATCAGCGCGGGGCTTCAGGCCGTCTGCAAGCTCGTCCAGCGCCAGAGCGGGGAATGCGAGGCCAGCGCTTGGCGGTGTAAGAGCGCAGGCATTGGCAACTGCGGCCATCTCAATCGCCGATTTGGTGCCGTCTAGGAAGGAATTAAACATCTGAGCATTCAGAAGATTGCTTTGCGCGTGGGCTGCATCAATGCCGTAATGGTCCCAAACTGTTGCAGGCGTCGATTGATGCAGGTTTGGTTGATATCGGGTGCCTTTACCTGCTGCAATTACCTCAAACCCGACTGTGCGTGCCCAATCCACCAGTTCAACGATCAACGCTGGTTGATCCCCATAAGCCAGACTATAAACAACGCCTGCACTTGCAGCCTCTCGCGCCAGTAGCGGCCCGGCCAGCGCATCTGCTTCCACATTCACCATCGCCACATGAACGCCCGCGTTGAATGCTTCTAACGCGTGGCGGATGCCGACTGCAGGGTTACCTGTGGCCTCGACGATTACATCTAGGCCCGGCGCGTTGATCAGCGCCAGGGAATCATCAGTGAAATAGGCCGCACCAGTCTTGTGCGCCTCTTCAAAGGAGTGCGCCGCATACTGGTCTTCCGTCCAATGGGTACGCTTCAACGCCTCCCGCGCGCGCTGAACATCAAGGTCCGCGACGCCCATCACGTGAATACCGGGTGTGCGGATTGCTTGCGCCAGGTACATCGACCCAAACTTGCCAGCGCCAATAATACCAACACGCACCGGGTTTCCATCTGCCTGGCGGGCGGCGAGCATGCGGGAGAGGTTCATTTGAAGGATATATCCTGACTGCGAGTGGGGCTGAGCAATATGCCGCTGGAAAATGCCGCCCGCAATTGATGATGCTGGACTCTGTGCGTCATACCGTCCTACGCTTTTCGATAAGAGTGCGCAGAAAGCGTGCCTAACGAACTAAAATCCACTAGGGAGGAAATATATATGTCTAATCTCCGCCAATTGGCGGCTGGTTCCGTTCTTGCGCTTGGCGCGGCTTTTGCCGCCAATGCGCTAGCGGATGCGCTGCCGAAGAATATTTCGACGACGGCCTATGGCACGACGTCTGCCGGTTATGCGGCGATGGTCGCTGTCGGGAATGCCATTGCAGACGACGGCTACAAGCTGCGCGTTCTGCCTGCCAAAAATGACGTATCTCGCATGACGCCGCTGATGCGCGGCAAGGTCGAATTTTCGGCCATGGGCGTCGGGTCATTCCAGGCACAAGAAGGCGTACTCGACTTCGGCAAGCCACAATGGGGCCCGCAGCCTGCGCGCCTTTTGCTGATGGGCTGGTCTGACACGAATAACGCTCTGCCTGCGACGGCCAAAGACGCCAAAATCATGAAGTCTTCGGACCTCAAGGGTAAGCGTATCGCATGGATCGTTGGCGGTCCGGCCTTGAACCAGAATATGCAGGCATGGCTGGCCCATGGCGGCATGACCTGGGATGATGTGACCAAGGTAACTGTGCCGGGTTGGAAAGCTTCCATCCAAGGCATTATTGACGGCAACATTGATGCCGCCATCGCATCCACCAATTCATCCATGCTGTTCCAGGTGGCAAGCTCGCCACGTGGTCTGCACTTCTTTGATGCTCCGGCTGATGAGAAAGAGAATTGGGTCAACTTGCGTAAGCACGCGCCTTGGCTTGTGCCCCATGTTGCAACATCAGGTGTTGGCCTTTCGGACTCTGTTGTGCACACAGGCGGTACGTTCGGTTACCCAGTCTTCATGACTTATGACCGAATGAGCGAGCAGTCAGCTTACGAGATGGTCAAGCTGATGAACGACAAGTACGGCAAATACAAAGACGCACATGCATCAGCTAAGGGCTTCGCGCTTGATCGTCAGGTCATGCAATGGATTATCCCTTACCACGCTGGCGCTGTTAAGCTCTTCAAAGAGCAAGGTGTTTGGAGTGCAGAAGATCAGGCTCACAATGACAGCCTGCTCGCCCGTCAAGACCTCCTTATCAAAACCTGGAACGCCACAGGCAAAGGCTCCGATTACGCTGCCTGGATGAAGGCGCGCTACGAAGCGCTGACCGCTGGCGGATATGATCCGGTATGGCAGGACTAGACGAACAACTGGAGGAAATGGAGGCGGCCGAAGCGAAAGCGACGTTCGGCCGTCTCCGGCCTCTTTCCGGGTTTTGGCGAGCGGTTTTCCTCGCCTTCACCTGCATCGGCATCTTTTTGTCAGTCAATCAGATATTTAATCTGAAACTGTTCATCAATATTGTCATCCTCGATAACAGCTATCTGTACCTGCTTCTGGGCGTGTTTTTCAGCTTAGTGTTTCTGGTCTTCCCGATACGGAAGGCAGACGTGCAAAAACCTGTGCCGTGGTACGATGTCATTCTGTTCCTGATCGCAATCAGTATCGCGATTTATTATGCTTGGAACGGCCTGCGCAGCATTGAGAATGGTTGGGAATATTTCGCCCCACCGCTGCCGACATACTTAGCGTTCGTTATGTGGGGGATGGTTATGGAGGGTGCCCGGCGAACGGGCGGTCTCGTTATCATGTTCATTTTCGGCACGTTGTCCTTTTATCCAATCGTGGCAGAGGCACCTTGGATGCCGAGCGCGATCACTGGTAAGGCATCTACATTTGCCGAAACGGCTGCATATCATCTGATGAGTGAGGAGTCCGTGCTCGGCATTCCTATGAATGTGTTCGGCACGCTTATCATCGGCTTCATTATCTTCGGCGTTGCGTTGCAGACCACCGGCGGCGGGCGCTTCTTCATCAATCTGGCCTTTGCATTGCTAGGCGGCGTACGTGGCGGTCCTGCGAAAGTGGCTATTGTTGCCAGCGGGCTGTTTGGTTCGCTTTCCGGCAGTGTAATCACCAACGTTTTGACGACAGGCTCTATGACGATCCCGGCAATGAAACGTACGGGCTATCCGGCGACATATGCAGGCGGTATTGAAGCCTGCGCCTCAACAGGCGGCGTGTTGATGCCGCCGGTTATGGGGACCACCGCATTCGTGATGGCATCGTTTCTGGAGATTCCGTACATCTGGGTCGCGATTGCGGCGATTGTGCCGTCTTTCCTCTACTTCTTCGGCCTGTTCGTGCAGATTGATTCATATGCCGCCCGCTATGGCATTCAAGGCATGCCGAAATCTGAGCTGCCGTCAGCGATGAAAACGTTGAAAGAAGGTTGGTATTATATATTCGCTTTCTTCCTGCTGATCACGCTACTGGTCTACTTGAAGCGTGAAGCGCAGGCGCCGTTCTTCGCGACGGCTGCGCTCTTAATCCTCAGCCAGTTTGGGAAGCTAAAGCCGAACGATATCTGGTTCTATGTGCTGGCGGGCACGTTCATCGCGTTCTTGGGATTGGTGCTGTTGAGCGTCAATTTCCCACCCGAATTGGTGACGTTAATCCCGGTCGGCGCAACCATCCTGGCGTTGATCATCTCACATGTCCCGAAGCACATCCGCATAACGCCGGAGCGAATATGGGACTTCTTTGAACAGACCGGCAAGCTCCTGGCTGAGCTTGTGGGCATTCTGGCCGCCGTTGGCCTGATCATCGGCGGTGTCATGGGAACAGGCGTTGCAGGCGCGTTCTCTGGCGAGTTGGTGCGCTTGGCTGGTGGCGAAGTCATGCTGCTATTGTTCATGGGCGCATTGACGAGCTTTTTGCTCGGCATCGGCATGACGGTGACTGCGGCCTATATCTTCCTGGCTATCGTGCTGGCACCGGCATTGATTGAGCTTGGGCTTGATCCAATCGCGGTGCATCTGTTCATTCTATATTGGGGCATGGTGTCGTTTATCACGCCGCCGGTTGCACTGGGTGCCTTTGCGGCGGCCACGGTTGCCGGGGCTAGTCCGATGAGAACTGGGCTAGAGGCGATGCGACTTGGCAGCGTCATCTATTTCCTGCCGTTCTTCTTCGTGCTGAACCCGGCATTGGTGCTAAACGGTGCGCTTTCCGAAATCCTGATAGAGACCTCGACCGCGACGCTGGGGGTCGTCCTCATTGCGTCCGGGATGCAGGGCTATCTGGTACTTGTCGGAAAGCTCGACAGTGCGCTTGGGTTGTTGTCACGGCTGCTATTGGTGGGGGCAGGTCTGTTGCTGGCCTATCCAGAAATGCAGTCGAATATTATCGGCCTTGTGGTGATGGTTGTGGCAGCGCTGTTGGGCCGAGTTGGCGGCGGGGGCCGCGCTGAAGCGACCGCTAGGAGTTAGAAAAATGGTGGGTGAAGTCTGGCGGATCGGGGATGTAAAAATTTCCCGGATCGTGGAGATTGAAGCAACGGGTGGCATGACTCGTATCATCCCGGACGCAACGCGCGAACGGGTGATGGGCATGCGCTGGCTCCAACCGCACTTTGCGGATGAGGAAGGGCGGATGCGGGGTGCCATCCACGCCCTGCTTGTTGAGACCCCAAGCATGGCCATTGTCGTTGATACGTGTATTGGCAATGACAAGGATCGGGCGCTTGGCGCATGGAACCACCTGCAAACGGCGTTCCTGGATGACCTAATATCTGCCGGAAAAGGCCGTGAAGAGGTTGATCGCGTTTTATGTACACACCTGCATGTGGACCATGTCGGCTGGAATACGATGTGGGTTGATGGCAAGTGGGTTCCGACTTTTCCGAATGCACGCTACCTGATGGGTCGCAAGGAATTCGACCATTGGCGGGCCAACGCTGAGGACGGGCAGGCGGACGTTATGGCAGACAGTGTTATGCCAGTGTACGACGCTGGATTGGTCGATTTGGTGGAGCAGGATGCCGAAATTTGCCCGGAAATCATGCTGATCCCATCACCCGGTCACACACCGGGCCACGCCAGCGTCCATATCCAAAGTGAGGGTGAAGCGGCGCTGATTACGGGCGACTTCCTGCATCATCCCGTACAGTTCGCCCACCCCGAATGGAGCTCAGCGCCGGACGTTGACCGGCCCCAAGCGATCCAGACGCGTAAGACGATGTATGAGCGGTTTGCCGATGGGCCAACACTGATTATCGGCACCCATTTTTCAACACCAACAGCCGGCTACATTAAGCGCGACGGCGATGCTTGGCGGCTGGACGTTTGATCTTAACTGCTATTGCTGAATGCCCGCGCGCTGCAGGAATGCTGCGTCACGCACATTGACGTCCTGGCCGCGCAAATCTTTAGGCCGTGCCGCGAGTAGCCAAGCAACGCCAGCTGCTGGAAGTGCTGGAGGTGCCAGGTTTTCACGCGGGATCTGGCTGATTGGGTTCACGCCGGACGCGCGGATCTGCACCTGCATCTCTGTATCGACTGTGCCGGGTGATGCACCGTAGACATCGATCGCTTCGCCTTCTTCCAAATGCAGCGCCTGGGTCGCCATCCAAAGTGCGGTCTTCGTTGCGCAATAGGCAGACCATCCTTCGAGCGGGCGATGGGCCGCGCCGGAGCTGATATTGACCAACGTACCTTTCGAGGCGCGCAGGTGCGGTAAAGCCATTCGTGTCAGGACGACAGGGCTAACCAGATTGATATTGAAAATATGCGCCCAATCAGCGGCATCGGCTGCTTCCATACGCGCGATAGGGTCTATCATGCCGGCATTGTTAACGAGGCCGTTTAGTCCGCCAAATTCTGAAACAGTTTTGCTTAGAACGCCTGCCATGGCATCGGCATCGCCAGCGTCTGCTGCTAGAGCAAGCGCCGTGCCGCCGTTTGCCTCAATGCTGGCTGCTACTGCATTCAACGCATCGGCAGAGCGGGCAGTTAAAGCGACTTTGCCGCCAGCTGCTGCAAGTGCTTCAGCGATGGCCTTGCCAATGCCGCGACTGGCACCAGTGATGAGATAGGACTTGCCGGAAAGGTCCATTGATGAACTCCAAATACCAAATAGAAACGGCCGACAGGGTCGCCCCTGCCGGCCGTATCCGTCAAGCAGCGTGATGCTTAGTTGACGTAGTCGTAATTGCCATTCTTCCACTCATAGAAAACATAACCCGGCAGGGTAACGTCGCCTTTGTCGTCGAAGGAAAGGGAACCCAGAACGGTGTCAAAGTTTGCACCCTTCATTGCTTTCAGCAGGGCGTCGAGGTCGACAGAGCCGGCCTTCGTCGCTGCTTGTGCAAACACCTGGATCGCGGCGTAGGTGTAGAGGACGTAGCCTTCCGGCTCGATGCCTTTGTCGCGGAAGGTTTTGACCAGTGGTGCAGCACCGGCATTCTTGCGCGGGTCAGGGCTGAACGTCATCAGAGTGCCTTCGCCAGCTTTGCCCGTAATGTCCCAATATTCTTTGGTGACGAGCGCATCGCCGGAAACCAGAAGCGTCTTCATGCCTTGGTCGCGCATCTGGCGCACGATCAAGCCTGCTTCTGTGTGGTAGCCGCCAACATAAACAACGTCGATGTTAGCCTGCTTCATTTTGGAGACGAGGGCGGAGTAGTCTTTTTCACCAGCCGTATAGGCTTCGTACATCGTCTCTTTTTTGCCTGCAGAATTCATGGCAGCGAGCGTGGCGTCGGCCAGGCCTTTGCCATAAGCGGTCTTGTCATGGAGCACAGCGATGTTGTGCCCGCCATGGGTCTTGGCGAGATAGCCGCCAGCAACAAGGCCCTGCTGGTCATCACGACCGCAGACGCGGAAGACATTGGGGCCGCCTTCATCTGTCAGCTTTGGGTTGGTTGAAGCAGGTGAAATCTGCAGAATGCCTTCTTCCTCATACACGGCTGAAGCCGGGATGGAGGAGCCAGAGCAGAAATGACCCGCGACAAAGACAACGCCTTCACCGACGAAACCATTTGCAACAGCGACGGCCTGCTTTGGATCGCAAACATCGTCCCCAACTTTGAGCACGAGTTTCTCACCGTTGATGCCGCCTGCAGCATTGATATCTGCGACAGCCTGTTCGGCACCCGCCTTCATCTGCTGGCCAAAGCTAGCGTATTGCCCGGTCATCGGACCGGCAGTGGCGATGGTAATATCTGCGCTTGCAGCAGATGCCATCAGACCAGCAGCGGCGAATGCCGTAGCGGCCAGAATCGACTTCTTAAACATGAAAGTCTCCCTTGATTTATCGCGCGTGCCTTCATCATGACGACTGTCACGTGCAAGCGCTTAGCTGCCCTTTTACGCCCGTAACTGTGGGGGCTCAATGACTGAATTGCATAATGACTATGAAATCACCGCTGGTTCGGTTATTGGCGCGTTTTCCAGCTGAAAAGCCCGGATGACTGGTAGAGCCAGGGGTATTGATCTGCCATTTTTGCGGCCAATCGCATCCGCCAGGCGATAATCGCCATGCCTGCCAAGAGGATCCCATCCCGCAGATATCCTACGAGCGACAGCAATTCGCCATCAAACAAGCCATAGGTCAGAAAGCGCGTCGCTAGTGCTAACAGGAAGCCAGATGCGATAGACTGCCAGACGGGCCGCCAATTCTCGGCAACGGCGCGCCCAGACATCCAGGCCGCAGCACCGCCAAAAATACCGACCATGACGAGCAGAACAAGCGGGTCCTCGCCAAGGAATATCCCCATCAGCTGGTTCCCCCTTCTAAATAGGCAGCACGGATTTCTGGCCGTTCTAGCAAGTCCTTACCGGCACCAGTCATTTGAATAGTCCCGTTCACCAGCACATAGCCCCGGTGTGCCAGCCTCAGCGCGTGGTAAGCGTTCTGCTCGACCAATAGGATTGTTACACCTTGCTGCACGTTGATCTGCTTGATTGCAGTGAAGATTTGGCGGACCAGCATAGGCGCAATACCAAGTGACGGCTCATCCAGTAGAAGCAGGCGAGGGCGGCTCATTAGAGCCCTGCCAATCGCAAGCATTTGTTGCTCGCCACCAGAAAGCGTGCCGCCGCGTTGCTCAGCCCGTTCTTTCAGGCGCGGAAACAGGGTGTAGACCTGCTCCAGATCCGTATCGAAATTCGCAGGATCACTAAACGCCGCGCCCATCTTCAGGTTTTCCAGAACGGTCATACGCGGGAAGATGCGCCGACCTTCAGGTGACTGGCTGATGCCTTTCCGCATAATCTGATGTGTCGGCAAGGCCGTAATATCTTCGCCTTCAAAGACGATGCTTCCAGTGCGGGCTTGCGGCGATCCGCAGATCGTCATCAAAAGCGTGGATTTGCCAGCGCCGTTCGCACCGATCAGCGTGACGATCTCGCCCTCGTCAACGTGGATATCAACACCATGCAGGGCCTGAATTGCACCGTAGAAGGTTTCTACGCCGGAAACGGTCAGCATGCTCATTGGCTGTCTCCGATAGCTTCGGCGTCGATATCGTCATTTTCCTCGTCATCGCCAAGATATGCGCGAATGACATCAGGGTTGGATCTTACGGATTCAGGATCGCCTTCAGCGATCTTCTGGCCATAGTCCAGCACGATGATATGATCTGAAATCTCCATGACCATGCTCATGTCATGTTCAATCAACAGAACGCCGACGCCACTATCATCACGGATGAAGCGGAGCAGTCCGTTCAAATCCGCTGTTTCACGCGGATTGAGGCCAGCAGCTGGTTCATCGAGGCAGAGGATTTGTGGCTCCGTACACATTGCGCGAGCGATTTCGAGGCGGCGTTGATCCCCGTAAGGCAGATCGCCAGCGGGCTCATCGGCACGGTCAATCAAATTGATCTTCTCTAGCCAATATCGTCCAAGCTCTACGGCCGCGCCCTCAGCGCGTCGGTAGCTAGGAGCACCGAAAAGCCCAAGCACGGACCATCCAGACGCGCGCATCAGCTTGTTGTGTTGGGCGACCAGCAGGTTCTCCAAAACAGACATTGCTGGAAAGAGGCGGATATTCTGAAAAGTACGCGCGACACCGGCAACCTGGCCGATACGGAAATCATCCATTCGCTCCAAGTAATGCTCTTTCTCAGCGCCCGCCAATACAAGCCTGCCAACAGTGGGTTTGTAGAAACCGGTAAGGCAATTGAAGACCGTGGTTTTACCCGCACCGTTTGGGCCGATGATTGAGGTGATCTGGCGTTTTTCAGCAATGAAAGAGACGTCGTTCACGGCAATCAGGCCGCCAAAGTGCATTGTTAGATGCTCGACGGTGAGTAGAGGCTCGCTCATGGTTTGGCCTCCTTATCGGCGTTGAGCGTCACCGTCGGCTCGCGGTTGGCGAGCAGGCCGCGCGGCTTCCAGACCATGATCGCGACCATCGCCATGCCGAACGCCAGCATGCGGAATTCTTCCAGGCCACGGAACATTTCCGTCCCGCCGATTAGCACCGCAGCAGCGATCACAACGCCGATCTGGCTGCCCATGCCACCCAATACGACAATCGCCAGGATCACGGCGCTTTCGATAAAGGTGAAGCTTTCTGGGCTGATGAAGCCTTGCCGTGTCGCGAAGAATGCGCCCGCAAATCCGCCAAACATGGCACCAATCGCGAAGGCTGTAAGTTTGGTATTGGTTGGGTTCAGGCCAAGGGAACGGCAGGCAATCTCATCCTCACGCAGCGCTTCCCAAGCACGACCCACCGGCAGCTTTCTGATGCGCAGAGTGAACGCGTTGGTGATCAGCGCCAGAATGAAGATCAAATAATAGAGGAATATGATCCGGTGGATGGACGAATAATCCAACCCGAAGAATTGGTGAAACGTCTCCCCCTCGCTGGAGGATCGTTTGAACGGTAATCCAAAAAAGTCAGGCCGCGGGATGCGAGACAGGCCGTCTGGCCCACCTGTGAACTGATACCAGTTAAGCAACACAACACGCACGATTTCGCCGAACCCGAGCGTCACAATGGCTAGATAATCGCCCCGAAGGCGCAATACGGGGAAGCCCAGAATGACACCGAAGAAAGCGGCAAATAGGCCAGCCAAAGGCAGACAGACCCAGAATGACCAGCCGAAGTGCGCGGCAATCAGTGCGTAAGAATAAGCGCCGACGGCATAGAATGCGACATAGCCAAGGTCGAGCAGGCCCGCTAACCCGACCACGATATTGAGGCCCCAACCCAGCATCACATAGGTCAGCACAAGAATGCCGATATCCAAGTAATACCGGGTCTTGTTGTGCAGCCCCAGACCTTCCGTCAGGTTCAGTGTAAACGGCAGCGTTAGGGTGAATGCAAATGAGGCCCAACCTATCCAGACCGCAATGGATTTAAGGCGAGCAGATTTCTCGGTCTTGGTTTCCTTTGGGCTTCGCTGCTGCAATGCTTGGCGGATCAGGCTGATGACAAAGTGGCCAACGGCGACGCCGACTGCAGTAAGCGCTGCATCGCCCATACGAATGTCGATGACCATGCCATCTTGGCCGGATGTGGTTCTAAGCCCCATCATCGGCACTGTCAGGGCGAGAGCGACGATGCCTGCCAGGAGTGATTCTTTGGCCTGCTGCGGATAATCAATAGCGGCCATGTCCTTAAACCTTCTCGACTTCTGGGCGGCCCAGCAAGCCCGTTGGCCTAAAGATCAGCACCAGCACCAAGATTGAGAATGCGGCGACGTCTTTGTATTCAACAGTGAAATACCCGGACCAGAAGGTCTCAATCAGGCCAATCAGCAATCCGCCGAGCATTGCACCGGGCAGGGAGCCGATACCGCCGAGGACTGCCGCCGTAAACGCCTTGATGCCAACCAAGAAGCCGATGAAGAAGTCGATGACGCCATAGTAGAGCAGGAACATCATCCCAGCGACTGCAGCGAGGGCAGCGCCCATTACGAATGTGAGGGAGATCGTGCGATTGACGTCTAGCCCCAATAGCGAGGCCATTTTCATATCCTGCTCACAGGCGCGCTGTGCGCGGCCGATAGGAGTCTTGGCGATTAACAGCGAGAACCCGGCCATCAGGACGACTGTCGTCACGACAATTATGATCTGCAGGTAGGATAGGGTGACGGCAAAGTTACCTTTCTCCATCACTACAAACCCGCCTTCGACCATCGGCTGAAGCGGCTTAACGCGGGCACCTTGGCTTAGCTGCACGAAATTCTGCAGGAAGATCGACATGCCAATGGCGGAAATCAGCGCAGCAAGCCTGAACGAGCCGCGCAAGGGGCGGTAAGCAACACGTTCCAGCGCCCAGCCATAGACGGCTGCGATCAACATGGCGGCGAGTAGGGCCAGAATGATCAGCACACCAGCGCCACCAAAACCAACAGCACCAAGGCCAACGATCACGATTAGCGCACCGAATGCGCCCACCATGAAGATGTCGCCGTGCGCAAAGTTAATCATGCCGATAATGCCGTAGACCATCGTGTAGCCAATCGCGATCAGGCCGTAGATTGACCCAAGCGCCAGACCGTTAATGAGCTGCTGAACAAAATATTCCATGGCGTGAACGCATCCCTCCGAAGGTAGCGGTAACTATCTTTTAACCCTGTTAGACCCTTGCGTGGACGAACGCTAGTTCCGCATTAAAGATTCTGGGGGTATGATCTGCTAAATCCAAAATTTATGTGGGAATCCTTTGATGTCAGACGATCCTGAAGCCGCAAAGGCAGAAGCTGAGGCCGATTTCCGTGCAATGAAGGCCAAGACCGCGCGCCTGTCCGATGAGGGGCTCGACCTGCTGTTTCATGAGGCGCGAACCTGTTACGGCTGGCAAGATAAAACTGTCGCAAAGGAAACGCTGAAACGGCTCGTGGCGCTGTCGCTTCTGCCGCCAACGAGCGCAAACATGTCTCCAGCGCGGTTCGTATTTGTAACCTCGCCGGAAGGTAAAGAGAAATTGAAGCCCTGTTTGGCGGCTGGAAATGTGGACAAAAGCATGGCCGCTCCCGTCACAGCAATCATTGGCTATGATCCCGAATTTTGGCGGCATATGGACCGCCTTTTCCCATGGGGCGACATGAAAACCATGTTTGAGAAAAACGCTGATGTGGCTGAAGAAGCGGCTTTCCGCAATGGAACGCTCATGGGTGGCTACATGATGCTGGGCGCACGCGCACTTGGTCTCGATTGCGGACCGATGTCTGGGTTCAATCCAGCGGCGGTGAATGAAGCATTTTTTGCTGGCACACCTTACAAAGCCAATTTCTTGTGCAATTTGGGCTATGGGGATCCATTCACGGTCAAGGCGCGCGGCGATAAGTTCGCCTTCGATGAAATTGCGTCCATCGTTTGACCTAAAGGAACTAACACTATGGGCGAAAAGCCTGAATTACTGGAATTGATGCAGATGCCGCCGCGCGTCGCTGAAACGATGGCGGGGCGGTATAAAGTGCATGCGCTCTGGGATGCTGCAGATAAGAATGCGATGTTGGCTGATGTCGCTGACGCAATCACTGGCGTCGTCACCATGGGCCATGGTGGCTGCACGGCTGACCTGATGGGACAATTGCCGAATCTAAAAATGGTCAGCGTGTTTGGCGTTGGCTATGATGGCGTTGATGTCGGCCATGCAACGGCAAACGGCATCAAAGTCTCCAACACCCCAGATGTGTTGACTGATGAGGTCGCCAACCTTGCTGTCGGTCTAACGCTGGCGCTCACCCGTGAAATCCCAAAGGCGGATGCCTATGTCAGGGAAGGGCACTGGCTGAAAGGCGAGATGCCATTTAACCGCACAATTGTGAACCGCCCAGTTGGCGTGGTCGGCATGGGTCGGATTGGCAGGGCGACGGCTGACAGGCTGGCCGCCCTCGGCGCTAATGTTTCCTGGTATGGGCCACGCCCGAAACCTGATGTGCCTTATCCCTTCGATCCTGATATCGCGCATTTAGCCGCCAATATGGACGGATTGGTCCTTTGCTGCCCGGGAGGGCCTGCGACAAAGCATTTGGTCAATCGCGCCGTTATCAACGCTCTTGGTCCAGACGGCTGGTTGGTCAATGTTGCCAGAGGATCTGTCATTGAAGAGGATGCGCTGGTTGAAGCGTTGCTCGGCAAGCGTATTTGGGGCGCAGGCTTAGATGTCTTTGCGCATGAACCAAAAGTGCCCTCAGCATTGCTCGACCTTGACAACGTCGTGCTCCAACCACACCAAGCCAGTGCAACAGTCGCGACGCGGCATGCGATGGCGGACTTGGTTGTTGAGAATTTGGATTTATTCTATGCGAATAAGCCACTGAAAACGCCTGTTACATCATAAGGGTATCCAGTTGTGGCAGACCGGGGCTTAGACTATCTGACGGGTGCTGCTAACCGAATTGAGGCCTATTCTGCTGATTGCACCCAATGCGGTGCATGCTTCGACGTTTGCCCAATGCCATCTGCCGCAGGAATTGGCGAAGCCGATGCGCCTGAAGCCGTGCGCGGGCTGCTATCGCTGCTTGATGATGGGCACACGACTGCGGACAGCAGAACGTGGACGAAAGCCTGCTGTGGCTCCGGCTATTGCAACGAAGCCTGCCCTGAGGGCATCGACGTGCGCTTTCTGCAGCGGATGGGCAAGATTGCGCTGCTGCAACAAGAAGGCGACCCCAAGACCATCAAGCGCCGGTCTGTCGAGACCTATAACGCCATGGCGAACAGCGTGCGGGCGATTTCTGGACTGCTTGTTGAGACAGAAGACCTTGGGCGGTTACAGAATGTGGTGCCGGGAGAAGTGGCCGCTGCTGAACCAGTGGACGTGGTTTTCTATACTGGCTGCAATGTCTGGAAGACGCCGCATATCGTGCTTACGGCTTTGGATACGCTGGATGCCGTGAATGTATCGGCGCGGGTTATGGGCGGCCCTTCGATATGTTGTGGCGTCTATGGCTTCAATCAGGGCGATGGCAAAATTTCGGGCCGTCAGGCATTCGGCACAGTTGAGAAACTGGCAGAAGCCAAGACCGAGCAAGCACTATCCTGGTGCCCAAGCTGCCAAATCCAGATCGGCGATCTGGCACTTGGTAATTGGGCGAAATCTAAGGGCGCGCAGCCGTTTGATATGGCACCGTTTTATAGCTTCATCGCAGACCGAATTGAAACGCTCCGCCCACATCTTCGCGGCATTCCAACTCGCCGCGTTGCTCTGATAGAGCGGCCTGCAATTCCAGGCGCTATGGTAGCTGTCAAAACGATCCTTGACGCTATTCCTGGTGTGGAGTTGGTGGAGCTTGATGTCCGCCCGGCAGGCGTCATGGAGAATACGTTGGCGGTCCTGAAGTCCTTCCGCGACAGCCAACGTGCGGCATTGCTCTCAGGGGCTGAGGCGGCGGGTGTCGATGTGCTCGCGGCGGTCTATCATGCCTGTCACCGCGAGCTTTGCGCCTATGATGATGGACGGCCTTTTGAAATCCTGAACGTTATGTCGCTCGTAGCCGAAAGCCTCGGCAATCAGCGCGAGGATCGGTATAAGACCTTGAAGGCGCTTGGATCTGTTGATGCAGTCATCGACGCTGTAGCGCCAGATGCAGAAGCGCGCTGTTTGGATATTGAGGCGATCCGTTCAGCACTGGCGGCAGATATGTTTGCCGCCGTTCCGCTGGCAACACCCCCAAGTAACTGATTTTTTCTAGGAGGATACTTTGATGGGCGGACAGCTCGACGGTTTGAAGGTTTTAGTGACGGGCGCAGGCGGTGGCATTGGTGAGGCTGTTGCACTCGCCATGGCCGAAGCAGGTGCCGACGTATCCGTCGCGGATATTGACATGGGGCGGGCCGAAGCTGTTGTCAGCCAAGCTGAAGCCCATGGCGTGAAAGCCTACGCAATGCAGGCCGATTGTGGCGACATCAAGCAGATCGACGCCATGATCGAAGGTGCGGTCAGCAATATGGGGCGGCTAGATGTCATCGTGAATAATGCCGGCGTCACACGGAACGCTTTCATTATGGACATTGATGAAGCGGATTGGGACCGGATGCACCGGGTCAATTCCAAGGGCGTGTTTTTCGCCATGCAGCGCGCGGCTCGGCAGATGATTGAGCAAGGCGAAGGGCGCATCATCAACATGGCGTCCATCGCTGGGCGCGGCTTCTCTGCTACGTCAAATGCGGCGTATGCGGCCAGTAAAGGGGCGGTTTTGGCCATGACGTATGTTGCGGCGCATCAGCTTGGCCCGAAGAACATCAACGTCAACGCGATCTGCCCTGGTGTCACGTTCACAGACCTCGTGGGCAAGCTCATCGAAGATAGGGCCGAGGAGCAGGGGCGGACGGTTGAAGAAATGCGTGAAATCTTTGAGCGCCCGATCCCGATCCGCCGTGGGAATGACCCGTCCGATGTAGCAGCCCTCGCCGTATTCCTGGCGTCACCAGGTGCCCGGAATATTACGGGCCAGGGCTTTAATGTGGATGGCGGACTGATCAACAGCTAACGAATGCTGCGACCGCCATCTACGGGGACTGCCATGCCGGTCATAAATCGGGATGCAGGACCAGCTAGGAATGCGATCACGTCTGCAATTTCACCCGGCTGCGCAATGCGGCCAATGGGGTGTTTTTGATGGGACACTTCCATCGCTGCCTCATGGCTTGCTGCATTGGACATCATGGCGGCCACCATCGGCGTATCCACGGTACCGGGGCACACGGCGTTTACACGAATACCATCTGGCGCCAAATCGAGCGCCAAGGAGCGGGTGAGGGCGACAACACCGCCTTTGGACGCTGAATATGCTGCATGATTATAGTTGCCACGAATGCCGTCGATCGACGCCACATTCACGATGGCACCATCGCCCTGCTTGCGGAGTTCTGGGATGGCGGCTTTGCAGCCAAGAAACACACCTTTCAGATTGACGCTGTGGATCAGATCCCACATGTTGACTGTGGTTTCTTCCGGGCTGGCTTCACGCAGCACGCCAGCATTGTTTACCAGAATATCCAGCTGCCCGAATTCCTGCACAACCCAATCGACAGTCGCCTTCCAATCATCCTCAGAGCGGACGTCAAGCGGTCGAGCATTATTGAAGCCTGCCGCCTGTTCGTTGGTCTCCACGGCTGCGGCGACGATGGCGCCTGCATCAGTCAGTGAGCGAACCGTCTCCTTGCCAATGCCGCCAGCGGCACCGGAAACCAACGCGACTTTGCCTGCCAAATTCATGGGGAAGTGCTCCTGGAATAATTAAACCAGGATATCCTCATTGCCGATGTCGGCTTTCGCAACCCCTTCAAGGGTTAGAATATCCTGGCCCCCAAAGCCGAATTCTACATTCCCGCCAACGTCTGTAGCGAGAGCGAGGGCTGCAGCTTGGTCTGCAAAGCCGAATGAAGTGAAATCAAGAATATCTTCGGTGACATCGAAATCCGTGATCCGGTCACGTTTGTCGCCGGAATTATGGATGAACCGGTCTGCACCTTGTTGGCCGGTTGATCGGTCATTGCCAGCACCGCCATTGATTACGTCAGCGCCACTATTGCCGAAGATGCGATCATTACCGTTACCGCCGTTGATCACGTCATCCCCTACAAGGCCGACCAGCTTATCGTTACCGTCCTCGCCATTGATCGTATCGCCGCTGTTGATTTTATTGGCGCCAGTGATGCGATCTCGCGCGCTGCTGCCGGTCAGATTTAGACCGATATCTGCGAACTTTCCAACCAGAAATTCGACATTGGCGACATTGGTGTAATCGACGGAGGTGTTGATGCGGTCTGTACCTTCGCCAGAGGCCTCAATAACGACATCGTTCACATCGTCGACGTCATAGATGTCATTGTCATCGCCGCCAGCCATGGTGTCGGCGCCTGTGCCGCCGTTGACGCGATCAATGCCGCTACCGCCGGTTAGTGTGTCGTCACCGCTGCGGCCTATCAGGATGTCATTACCGCCAGCGCCGTCGAGAGTGTTTGCTGTGTCGTCACCGTCCAAAGTGTTCGCGGCACTATTTCCCGTCAGCAAATTGCCGCCTGCAGCCGTACCGTTCTCAATAGAACTTGGCAAAGTGAAGGCGATAGAAGCGACGACTTTATCAGTGCCGCCGCTTTCAAAAATCTGGTCGCCGACATTGTCGATGAAATAAGTATCGTTATCGGCTGCGCCCTGCATCTGGTCGGCACCTTCGCCGCCATCCAAGATATCGTCGCCGTTTTGGCCAAACAGCGTATCGTCATCGGCACCGCCAAACAGCATGTCGTCGCCGTCGTTCCCGACCAGTT
>JBDQJI010000032.1:0-34737 GCA_040263875.1 Alphaproteobacteria bacterium | reverse complement strand
TGGTTTCCGTCTGTCGCACAATAATTTCATGCGGGTGGCGACGGCCATTACAGCAATTGGCTTGGCGATGAGGTCATCTGCGCCGGATTGCAGCGCGGCATCTACGTCTGCCTTACCAGGCTGCCAGCGCAAAACGGCGAGGCATACAAACGGGTTTTCCCCAATTTCGCCGCGCCACAGCTTGCGAACAAACTCAAGCGCATCGCCGCCAGGCAGTTGTTGATCGATCAGAACTAGGTCATACAAACTGTCTTCAAGGGCTTCTTCCATGCCCGATATATTCCGCCGCCACGTCACTTCGCGCGCGCCCTGGAATATGAGAATCGACCGTGCGGACCCAGCAGGCTCATCCTTAGCCTCGCCCATTAGGACACGTGCACCTTCCAGCGGCCGGCGCTTTTTTGCACCGGGGTCATTGCTGAATGGTAGCGTTAGCTTTGGTTTCATACCGGCGTTCATGCCGACACTTGTGGCAGGAATAGATTGCGGCCTGTTTAATGCGGTCGGCAATTCCCATCTAACCCAAAGTGCTTTAAATCAAATGCCGACGTAACGGGACCGAACACGATGGGGCGCAAGCCGACCCAATATTTGACAGCCCTGGTGGCGCTGGCCGTTCTCGGCGCGGCTGGATGGGTGCTGAGTGAGAAGCTTAGTGACCTGCAGTTCGACCAGATCATGGAGCGCTTGCATGCGACAGCGCTAGAAGATGTCGGGTTGTCATTGCTGTTCACAGTCGGCGCATATCTTGTGCTGACGGTCTACGATTCCACCGCATTCGCTTATATCAAGCGGCCAATGCGGTTTATGCGCGTGATGTACGTGTCATTTATCGCCTATGCGTTTAGCCACACCCTTGGCTTTGGGGCTGTATCGGGCGGTTCCGTGCGCTACCGATTTTATACGCGTTGGGGCGTCAGCACCTACGATATCGCAACGGTGCTGATTTTCGGCGGCATGGCCTATGTGCTGGGTATAGTCGCTGTTGCCGGGTTTATCGTGTTCATTAATGCAGATGATTTGGCCCGCGCCGTCGATGCGCCCATATGGGCGTCGCATTTAGCAGGGGCAGCAGCCGTAATCGTTGGCAGCAGCTACCTAATCTGGAGCTTAATAGGCAAGCCATCATTCGTGCTGAAAGGCAGGCGGTTTTACCCGCCATCGCTGAAAATTGGCCTAACCCAGGTGGCGTCGGCCTGCTTGGAATGGGGTTTTGCTTCTGCCGCCTTGTTTTTCCTCCTGCCCCAAGATCTTGGCGTATCCTATTGGGGGTTCATCGGGATTTATGTGATTGGCTATATCGCCGGCATGATGAGCCAAGCGCCGGGCGGCATTGGTGTATTCGAGGCAGCACTGCTCCTGCTGCTGCCAGAAACTGCGCCTAAGGATGCAGTGCTGGCGGCTATGTTGGTCTACCGCGCGTTATATTTCCTACTGCCATTCATGATTGCGCTCACCATGATGGGCTGTTCTGAGGCCCGTGGTGCGGCCCGGGCTGCCCGGAAAGGTGCGATCATTAAACGCCGGAAAGACCGGGCAACCATCGGCAAATAGAGTTATTTTCCGGTAATCAGCCGCGTGCTGCGCCGGAATGTTAGGTAAGCCCAAGCCCATTCCATGGCGACAGCGAAGCGGCTTCGGGCGCTGCTCAAGAACAACACATGCACAACGCTCCACAGCCACCATGCCGGGCCGCCGGATAGCTTGATCCAGCCGAAGTCCGCTACCGCCGCTGCACGGCCAATGGTCGCCAGTGATCCGCCATGTTTGTACTTGAACGGCCCCGGCATGGGTTTGCCTGAGAGTTTCGCTGCAATCACGCTAGCGGCGTAAGCGCCGCCCTGTTTCGCGGCAGGCGCTAGGCCCGGTACGGGATTGCCATTCCAGGCGTCGCTAGAGGCAGTGTCGCCGACGACGAATATAGTGTCTGTGCCTTGAATCGTCAGGTCCGCGCCGACAATGACGCGGCCAGCCTTGTCCCGTTCCGTATCGAGCCAACGCCCCGCGGCGGAGGCGATGACGCCAGCGGCCCATACGACAGTTCCGACCTCAATCCGCTTCTCACCGATAGATAGGCCGTCTTCGTCAATATCGGTGACACGGGCACCGGTCATAACCTCAACGCCAAGGCCTTCAAGCTCGCGCTTAGTGGTGGCGGAAAGGGATTCTGGGAACCCTGGCAGCAGTCGGCCGCCTGATTGCACCAGGATCACGCGTGCAGTTTCGGGCGATACATTGCGGAACTCGCCGCCCATGCTGTGATGGGCCAGCTCAGCGATAGCGCCTGCAAGCTCAACCCCAGTTGGCCCGCCGCCGACGACGGCGAAGGTTGTGAGCGCCTTGCGACGGTCAGCGTCTTCCTCGTTTTCAGCGCGTTCAAAAGCCAGCAAGATGCGCCGGCGAACATCGGTCGCGTCCTCAATTTTTTTGAGACCAGGCGCAAACGGCTCCCAGGCCTCATTGCCGAAATAGCTGTGCCTAGCGCCCGTCGCGATGACCAGATGATCGTAATCGAGCGTGCACCCGTCTTCCAGCACGACGCAGTTTTCATCCCGCTGCACATCTGTGACCCGGCCCATCAGAACCCGTGCATTTGGCTGGTCGCGGAAAAGTTCACGGATCGGCGCTGCGATATCCGCAGGGGAGAGGGCAGCGGTCGCGACTTGATAGAGCAGTGGTTGGAATAAGTGATAGTTATGCCGGTCAATCACAGTCACCCGGCATGGGGCGTTTTTAAGCGCCCGCGCAGCTGCCATACCGCCGAACCCAGCGCCGACGACAATAACATGGGGAAGCGTATCATTCCGCCAGATTTCCCTGTCAAATAGCAACGGGAGCCTTGCCTGAAGCCAGCGTTCGGCCAGTGCATCCAATGAGAAGCGGCCCGGGCCCCAGGTCAAAATGAGGCCAAGCAGCAATATCCAGTAGAGATGATCGACATGGTCCAAATAGGTGAACTGGATGACCGCTGTCATGACAATCAGCGGTAACGTTGCGAGGCGTGTGAACAGGCCGCCGATCAGCAGCACCGGCATCGCAAGCTCGAACACAGTCGCAGAGCCGGCGGCGAACCATACGGGCAGAAATGGCGTTTGATATTCATGTTCAAAGAGGAACAAGGTCGATTGCCAATCAGCGATTTTTGTGAGGCCAGAGGCAAAGAAAATGGCACCAATCCAATAGCGCACGAACAGCATCCAAGCGGGTGCGGCCCAGGCCTTCAGCCAATCAAAGAGGCTGCTGAATTGTTGCGCAAACGGCAGGGCTGCGCCGCTAAGTCCCCTTCGGATCAGAGCATCGAGACTGATTGGCCCAGCACCCGCCAGCAAAAACCAAACTCCCAGCACAGCCCAATGCAGGTTTAAATCCAGCGGTTGATAGACTGTTTGAATGACCATCGCCATCGCGGCGAGCAACGCGCCCGCGAGCCGCGTGAAAAGTCCAATTGAAAGCAGCAACCCAGCGCCCAATTCCACGGCGACACCTAAGATTGTCGCGACGGCGGGGGAGGCCCATGAAACCGGATATTCGTTTGCAGCCAGGAACATCGCCTGGTCCAGGTTGCTCAGCTTAATAATACTGGATGCTATAAATGGCTGAGCCAGCAAAACCCGCAGCAGAAGGTCAAACCCAGGCCATATGGTGAGGTCTGCGACACGCCGGAATACCAAAATATTGCGGGCCCTACCAGTCCAGAATTGCCCGATATGATTGGCCGCTTTGGATGCTTCGGTCATCGATGATCCCCCCGGACCTGAACATTGCTATGCAGTAGAGATAGCTGTCTTGGTGCCACGGCGCTCATCACGCCTCCGCGATGGCGGCGTGAGGGGTGCTCGGGGTATAGTGCAACGAAATCGCCGTTAGATCCGTTTGGAAACCATAATGACATCACCCGCTACAAACTCCCGCCCTATGGATGGCGTTCGTGTGCTTGATATTGCAACGTTCATTGCTGCACCGATGGCCGCCTCGATCATGGGCGAATTCGGTGCGGACGTGATCAAGATTGAGCAGCCCAGCAAAGATGGCCAAGCGGGAGGCGATCCGTGGCGGCGCTACGGCACCGCGTCCAAGCGGGAAGATTCAAGCCTTGCATGGCTGACGGAGGCACGAAACAAGCGCTCGATCACGCTGAACCTGCGGGCACCAGAAGGGGCAGAGCTTTTCAAGCGCCTTGTTGCTGATGCCGATGTCGTGACGGAGAATTTCCGCCCCGGCACCTTGGCAAAATGGGGCTTGGGATATGACGTACTGGCTGAAATCAACCCACGCTTGGTGATGTTGAGCGTGTCTGGTTATGGCCAAACAGGGCCGTACAAAGACCGCCCTGGGTTCGCGCGCATCGCCCATGCATTTGGCGGCCTGACACATCTGGCAGGCATGCCGGGCGGCCCGCCGGTAACGCCAGGTTCAACCTCCCTCGGTGACTATATGACGGGGATGTATGGTGCTATTGGCGTTCTGATGGCTCTGCGTGAACGGGATAAGTCTGGCCTTGGGCAGACGGTGGACCTGGCGCTCTATGAAAGCGTGTTTCGCGCGTTGGATGAATTGGTTCCGGCCTATGCGGCAACCGGGTATGTGCGCGGGCGGGAAGGCATCGGCACCGCTAACGCCTGCCCACACGGCCATTTTGAATGTGGCGATGGGCGTTGGGTCGCTATCGCCTGCACCAATGACAAGATGTTTGATCGTCTGTCTAAAGCGATGCAGCAGCCTGACCTTGCCAGTGCCGCCCAATATGGCCGCGTCGCCAACAGGTTGGCAGAACGCGAAATCGTCGATGGGCTGGTTTCAGATTGGACGAAATCAATGGACCGTGACGCAATTGTCGCTGCATGCGTTGCATCAGAAGTCCCAATTGGTGCTGTGAACGCTATCGATGAAATATTTGAGGACCCACACTTCAAGGAGCGGGGCAATCTCTTCACCGTTGATGATCCAGCGACCGGGCCGGTGACAGTCCCCGGCGTTGCGCCACGTTTGTCCCGTACACCTGGGCGTATCGATAATCTGGGCCCGGCCTTGGCCAATGCGAATGATGCGGTCTACAGCGGTCTGCTTGGGTTGTCGGCAGATGATATTGCCGCTTTGCAGGAGAAGGGTGTCATTTGATGGATGCAGCCAATGTCGGTGAAGTTATTCCGTTTCAGACGTTTGCCCTCCGTGCTGGCGTGGCGCTGGCGCTTGGCGTGCTTGTTGGTTTGGACGGCGAATTCAAGCGCAAACCACTGGGTGCGCGCGCCTATGCGCTGATCGCCCTTGGATCAGCGTGTTTTATGATGGTCACTTTAAGTTTTGCACTTGGGCCGACAGCGCTGGAGCGCGGCATTAGCATTGACCCAAGCCGCCTGATCCAAGGCCTTGTCGGCGGCATAGGCTTTTTGGGGGCGGGGGCTATTATTGGTAGCGGCAGTGACGGACGGCTGCGGGGCGTTGGCAGCGGTGCTGCGATCTGGGTCGTCGGCGGTGTCGGCGTGGCCTGCGGCCTTGGCTATTTGGCAGAAGCCGCGCTTATGGCCGTATTGACCTTCCTGATCCTCTTCATCGGCGACTGGTGTGAGGCCAAAGCTGGCATCAAGGACGCCGTCGATAAGGCGGCGGAAAATCCTGCAGGCGGTCTGGCGAAGGCTGTTGGATTTGTCCTGGCCCAAATGAAGGCAGCAGGCGTGGACGCCCCGTTTCGCATGACGGCAAGTCGCCAAGTTTGCATTACCTAGCTGGCGGCGGCGTAAGGAATGATCAGGGTCGTATTGCGATGGCACCCGGCAAAGGCACCGCCGTTATCCTCTCGGAACCTTTGGATGAAGATTAAGACGGCTGGCCGGAGATTCCAAAGGGCTCCTTGCTTGTCGCCAATAGTAGCGGCGTATCGATTGAGCCATTTGCCCCGGTCTGATTGATCGACTTCATTGCGTATATTGAGGGCCGGATCGGCCCACTATGCGGCGGCGTTTGCAGTCGGATGGTTTCGGCATTATATCCGCAGCATAGCAGGATCAAGCCCTGATCTAAAGCTTTTCCGAGAACTGGCTTGATCACATCCGGCTCTGGTTCATGGCCGCCGCGCTCTTTCACAAGCTCGAAGGCCACCATAGCGTCCAGGCCACGAATATCGCCGATGGGAACGGATGCGTTGGAGCGGTGGATGGCCTCAAAACGGGTTGTCATGGCGGACCCAATCTCGTCGGTGCGTGCGCAGAGGTTTTTTTTCCTCAATCACATCCAACACTGCAAGCGCGGCCGCGCAGGCGACGGGGCTGCCGGCGTAGGTGCCGCCCAGGCCCCCAGTCTCTGGCGCATCCATGATTGAAGCCTTGCCGATGAGGCCAGAAATCGGGAAGCCGCCGCCAAGCGCTTTTGGCGACCGGGATCAGGTCTGGCTCAATGCCGTAATTCTCAATGGCGAACATTTTTCCGGTTTGGGCAAAGCCCGTTTGTACTTCGTCGGCGACAAGCAAGATGCCGTGGCGGTCACAGATTTCCCGGAGCGCACGCATAAACGGCGCGGGCTTCTGATAGAACCCGCCTTCGCCCTGGACGGGCTCAATTACGATAGCGGCCGTCTGGTCTGGCGCACAGTCAGCGCGAAAGATGTGGTCCAGCGCATTCAGCGCATCCTCTTCGCTAACGCCATGGTGTGGAATAGCGAACGAGCAATGGAAGACGCCGGCGGGGAGCGGCCCAAAGCCTGTCTTATAGGGCGCGACCTTGCCGGTCATGGCCATCGTCAGCAACGTGCGGCCATGGAACCGCCAGTGAAAGTGATGCCGCCGGGGCGGCCCGTATAGGCGCGGGCCACTTTGATTGCGTTCTCCGTCGCTTCCGCGCCAGTGGTGAAGAAGATCGTCTTCGTGTCGTAAATCGGCACCAGGGCGTTTAGCCGTTCAGCCAGTTCAATGTAGACGTCATATCCAACAACTTGGAAGGCCGTGTGTGTGAAGCGCTCCATCTGCGCCATGGCGGCGGCCATCACTTTCGGATGGCGGTGACCCGTATTGGTCACGGCGATGCCGGAGCCGAAATCCACATAGCGATTGCCGTCCATGTCCGAGATTTCGCCGTTTTCAGCGCGGTCAGCAAAGATTGGTTTAGTGGTCGCGACGCCGCATGGGACGGCGGCCTGACGGCGGGCCCAGAGAGCTGCATTAGCGCTCATAGCGTGGAACCTTGCCGGTATGGGCGCGTCCAAATATGGGTGCGTATCCGATCATTAAATTAAACATTATGGACATTTTTCTGTATCAGATTAGAATTCTTATCAATATGTAAATTATAATAAACGTACTGGGCGCCGCGCCGGAGACTTATGGCGCTGAGATGGTTCAGGATTTTGGAGGACAGATCATCCTGGATATTGATGTAGGGCAGCGATTGCGCACGCTTCGTGAGGCGCACAACCTGTCTCAGCGTCAGCTTGCAGAGCTTAGCAGCGTGACAAATGGCATGATTTCCATGGTCGAACAGAATCGAACCAGCCCGTCTATCTCCTCGCTGAAGTAGATCCTGGACGGGCTTGGTATTTCAATCTCAGAATTCTTTGTGGTGGAAGCTGCGATGGAAGAGGCGATCTTCTTCAAGCATGAAGAGCTTCGTGAAATCACGCCGCCTTTGGCGAATGGGGGAATCAAGGCGGTGTTCAAGGAAGTGGGGGATGCAGCGCAGCATTCCTTGCAAATGTTATATGAGCGGTATGAGCCCGGCGCAGATACGGGTGAACACCTTTACGCCCATGAGGCGGAGGAAGCCGGGATCGTCGTTGAGGGCCACATAGAGGTGACAGTGGGGGACCGCGCCCAGGTATTAGGGCCGGGGGATGCTTATCTCTTTGATTCGCGCCTGCCGCACCGCTTCCGCAATATAGGCAAGTCCGCATGCATGGTCATCTCAGCCTGCACGCCGACAACGTTCTAATCTTAGGTTAGATCGGATTACCTGATGCATCAAGATAGCCGAACCGCTGCATCTCCGGCCGGAATTGATTGGTTAGTTTTTCGACTAGGTCCGGCGCCAATTGAGCGCGCCAGTGCCCGAACTCGCCACTCCTGAAAAACCTTTGCTGGCTGGCCGACTTTTCACGGAAGCCGGCATCGGTTTCCTGTCGCGCAAGTTCCTTAAACCTCGCATGTCGCACAGCTTTAGTGAGCCGTGCCGAATCCAGTTTGAAGCCCATAAACGGCAACATGGCGGCGAATGTTTGCTCTGGCGCAAGGTGCATGTCTTCGTATCGAAGCACTTTCAGAATGGGGGATGGCGTACCAGTCCAGCTTCGTACATGGGTCGCCCAATCGCCAAGGTGTTCAGGCGCAGTCACGTTAGATCGGGCTATCGCTGTCGTCGGACTCATCAAGGCGTTCGTGGCTTCGGCATGGGTTAGGCCGTAGTGATCTGCATAGGAGAGAACGACATCCAGCGGATTACGAACGATATAGATGGCGCAGCTGGTCATAGCCATGTTGATGGTCGGTGCACCATGTACTGTGCCAATTGCAGCGTGTGTCTTGACAGGGACATGCGAACCGTTTGCAGACAGCATCGTTTGAACGCGAGGCCGTGCGCGCGCGATTTCTTGGTCGCTGAGGCTGCCGAATGGCCGGCCCATAGCTATTTCATATGGTTTCACGTTGCCGTCTGAATGGCCAAAATCACTAAGCGCGTTGATATCTACCGGCTGATCGCCATCGGCGGCATAGTTGGCCAGAAATGCACGGACCCAGGTATTGCCAGATTTTGGATATGACGCAATCCAAACGATGCCCAAAGCGATTCTCATTCTAAGTCTTATGTCAAAAGAAAACGGGAGCAGCCCGAAAGCCACCCCCGTCAAGTCTTACCAGTCTTCGTAGACTAGAAGCCGAGCTTCAGGCCACCGACGATTGCCATGCCGTCAGCTGTATCTGCACCAGCGACTTCGCGCTCTGCATAGTAGAATGAGCCACGAGCTTCAACGCCTGGCCCAAGCTTGTACTTAGCACCAAGTTCGAACACGTCCTGATCATCATTGATATCATCGTTGTCAGAACCGATGTAAGCTAAGGATACGCCGATCGGACCAGCGGCATAGTTCAAGCCAAGGCCGATGGTTTCCATTGTGCTGCCAACACCACGGTCATTCTCACCGTAGGTACCAGAGATACCGAAACCGCCGAAGCCAAGACGCAGACCGAACTGGTAGGACTCGAGCTCGCCAGCTACTTGATCATCATCACCGAAGTCAGAGTAACCAGCTGAAGCCATGACATTGATGTCGCCGAACGCACGATTGAAGTTCGCAGCGACAGAGAAGCTGTCATCACGAGTACCATCGTTGCTGTTTGCGCTGTTGGCGCCGTTAAAGCCGTCGGTATCCTGGTTCAGCTGAGGAACGTAGGAAGCGCCGAACTGGAAGCCATTAAAACGTTCCGTGAAGTACGTGACCTTTTCAGAGTCATTATCGATGTTACGGCCATTCGTTGTGTGGGCTGTGAAGTCCACCCCAGCGATCCAAGCAGAAGCATCGCCTGAATCGATGCCTGCGCCATGGCTAGGAATGCCATAGTGCATCAGGTAAGTTGCAGAATTTTCAGAACCGAGGATGATGCGGCCGAAAGAACCTTCTACAAATGCGTACTGCTCATCAATTGTGTCACCACTGGTCTGGCTTTCAAGCTGGACGTTCACGCCGATCTTGATGCCGTTGTCGAGGGTCGTAGAACCCTTGAAGTGAATTTCGCCGTCGGACTGTTGGTCGAAACCATCCCGGTTGGGATTAACGCTGTTCTTGTTGTTGGAATAACCGAACCACTGTTCCATGTAACCGCCAACGCCGATTTTGATCTTTTCAGCAGCAGTTGCGGGACCAGCGACTGCAACAGCGCCGAGCGCCGCCAGAGCCGTAGTCGCGAGAAGTGACTTTTTCATGAGATACCCTCTCTCTAGGTAGTGTGGTGCCGAACCCCTCGTTCAGCTACGACCGTTTTGTAGAACGGCTCTGATCAGTCGGTCAATCATATTAAGCATGCTCTGTTGCAAAAAGCACGCTGCTGTGACTTTTTTGCAACATATTTGATAATCTATTAGAAACAATTGGCTAGCGGCATAAGCGGAGTCTTTACCCAAAGAGCGCATCTGATTGATGGCAGTTTTTCCCATTTGACTTGCAGTCTTGGCCTGGAAGCCATATAAACCGCGCTTCCTGAGGGTGATATCTGGGCAAAAGTAGCCGAGAACGCCGCCAGATACTGTTATAATGTGCGACACGCGACGGGCGGATCAGCCCGGTTCCCGCCGCCGCCCCTGTAAGAAGAGCATGCGCGCTATGAAAACCGATATCCATCCTGACTATCATGAAATCAAAGTCATCATGTCCGATGGCAGCGAATTCACGACCCGCTCCACCTACGGTGCCGAAGGCGATTCGCTTCGCCTCGACATTGATCCGCTGGTACATCCGGCTTGGACCGGCGGCGGCGTCCACCTGACCGATGCTGGCGGTCGCCTTGGCCGCTTTAACAAGCGGTTTGGGGATTTCGGCCTTAAAAAATAGGCCGATACCACCATTCATCTGGAAGGGGCCCGCGCAATGATTTCGAACAGCTTGCCGCCCTTTGATTTTGCCCTTGGCGAAACTGTCGAGATGGTCCGCGAAAGCGTGGCCGGATTCGCGGCGGATGAAGTGGCACCTATCGCAGCTGACATTGACCGTGACGACGTATTTCCCCGGGACTTGTGGCCGAAGATGGGCGCGCTAGGCCTGCTCGGCTTAACGGTCGAGGAGGAGTACGGCGGCGCCGGCATGGGCTATACAGAGCATATGGTCGTGGTGGAGGAACTCTCCCGCGCATCAGGCTCGGTTGGCTTGTCTTACGGTGCGCATTCGAATCTCTGCGTCAATCAATTACGCCGTAACGGCACGGATGAGCAGAAGCGGAAATATCTGCCGAAGCTGATTTCCGGCGAGCATGTCGGCGCGCTTTCTATGAGCGAACCGGGGGCCGGTTCCGATGTCGTATCGCTCCGCACGCGCGCCGAAAAGAAGGGTGACCGCTACTTCCTGAACGGCAATAAGATGTGGTGCACCAACGGCCCGGATGCTGAAACGTTGGTCGTATACGCCCGCACCACCCAGGATGCTGGCCCGCGCGGCATCACCGCCTTTATCATCGAGAAAGACTTCAAAGGCTTCCGCGCCGCCCAAAAGCTGGACAAGCTTGGCATGCGCGGGTCCTCCACCGCTGAATTGGTGTTTGAGGACTGCGAGGTTCCGGAAGAGAACGTGCTCGGCAAGGCCGACGGCGGTGCTGCGGTGCTGATGAGTGGCTTGGATTACGAGCGCCTTGTGCTCTCCGGCGGTCCACTCGGTCTGATGCAGGCAGCGATGGACGTTGTTATTCCCTATGTGCATGAGCGGGAGCAGTTCGGCCAGCCGATTGGCGAATTCCAGCTGATGCAAGGCAAGCTGGCGGATATGTACGTCACGATGAATGCTTCAAAGGCCTATGCCTATGCTGTGGCGCAGGCGTGTGACAGGGGTGATGCCACGCGAATCGATTCGGCGGGGGTCATTCTGTATACCGCCGAACGCGCAACCTGGATGGCGCTTGAAGCGATCCAAGCGCTGGGCGGTAACGGATATATCAATGATTACCCGACAGGCCGATTGTTGCGGGACGCCAAGCTCTATGAGATCGGCGCCGGCACCTCAGAAATCCGCCGCTGGCTGATCGGGCGTGAGCTGTTCGCTGCGACCAGCTAAGCCGCTTCGACGCTGCCGCGTTCCACCACATACATACTGTCGAGCAAATCGGCGACATGTTGCGTGTTCGATTCTGCGATCAGGATCGATACGCCCTCCGCTTTCAAGTTCGCCAGAATGTCAGACATGCGCTTAGCGAGCGCCGGCGCGATGCCTTCGGACGGCTCATCCAGCAGCAGCATCTGGTTGCCGACCATCAGCGCACGCGCCAATGCAGCTAACTTCTGCTGCCCGCCTGATAGGCTGGTGGACGGGCGGTGTCGGAATTCAAGCGCTTCGGGGATCAGCGTGTAGATCCATTCAAGCCTGGCTTCCCAATCATCCACGCCGACAGACCATACGGGCGTTTTGATGTTTTCTTCGACCGTTAGGTTTGGCACCAGCTTCCGGTCTTCTGGCATATAGCCCATCCCGAGCCCGGCGCGATGGTGTGCAGGCAGGGCCAGAAGCTCTGTGCCATCCAGATCAATCGTGCCGGATTTCGCTTTTAGCAAGCCCATGACAGCGCGCAGGAACGTGGTTTTACCCGCACCATTACGGCCGATGAACCCAACCATCTGCTTGCTCTCAAGCTTGAGCGAGACATCGCGGAGAATGTTTACGGGGCCGATATCGACAGTCAGGCCTTTAACTTCAAGCATTGGCTGTCTCCGGCTTTTCGCCGCCGTTCACTGCAGGCGTTGGGTTCGGCGCGTGGTCGTGGCCGATGACGTATTCGATGACTTTGGGGTCAACCAGCGCTTCGGCGGGCGGCGCGTCACAGATGACTTCGCCTTGATAAAAGGCCAGCACGCGATCCACATAGCGCTCTACGATTTCCATATCGTGTTCAACGAACAGCACCGTCACGCCCTTTTCTTTGAGGGCGGCAATGACGATGTCCATGATCGCGAATTTCTCTTCGACGGATACGCCAGAAGTCGGCTCATCCAGCAGGAGCACCTTTGGGTTCGCGACGACTGCCATGGCGATATCGAGCAGCTTGCGAACGCCTTGGCTGAGCGTCGAGGCGACAGCATCGGCATGATCTTCGATTTTGTAAGCCGCCATCATCCGGTCAGCTTCGGCCAACAGGTCTGGGCTACGGGGGGAGGAAAGCATGGCCTTGCCCTCATCCTTGGCGATGGCCAACGCGATCAAAAGGTTTTCGCGCACCGTCATGGTCATGAAGACCTGGCTGACCTGGAAGGAGCGACAGACACCGACATGGGTCGCATCGCGCGGCTCAATGCCGGTGATGTCCTTGCCGTGATGCTCAATCTTGCCGCTGGTTGGCTTCAGATAGCCGGTAATCATATTGACGAACACGGTTTTGCCAGCGCCATTCGCGCCGATAATGCCAATGATATCGCCATCTGTCGCTTCAACGTTGATGTTGTTGGCCGCAGTGATGCCAGAGAAGGATTTACAGAGGTCCGTGACCTTGAGAGCAGGCGCACCGTTCATGAGGAGGACCCTTTACGCACCCAAATTCGCTCAAGCAGAGACCAAAGGCCCATCGGCAGGAAGAAGATGATCGCCAGCAACGTGCCGCCGACTATGAGCTGCCAAGCATGGGGCGCCAATTCGAACGCGTAAGTGCGGAGGAACTCGAACACCACGCCGCCGATGAAGGGGGCGATCACGCTGCCTGGACCAGCCATGACAGTGATGAACACGAGCTCGCCAGAAACCGTCCAGTTGACCATGGAGTCAGGGTCAACCTGGCCCAAAGCCATCGCCATCATGGCGCCGGATGCGCCGGCTAAACCTGCAGAAATGATATATTTGAAATGGATAGCCTTGGAAACGGAATAGCCCAGATATTCAACCCGCAACTCATTATCCCTGATCGCTGTCGTCAGCGCGCCGAGGCCGGTTTTGAGGTAATACTGGACCATACAAGCCGCAGCCGCACAGGCGACGATGATTGCGCAGAAAAGCGTGTATTTGCTCTCTGGCGTCCAGCCCAGAATGGACGTGGCGCTGACGGAGAAACCGTCCGTCGAGCCAAGCGCCTCCACCTTCACCAAAATACCGTAGAGCACCATGGAGAATGCGAGGCTGAGCATCGCGAAGAAGATGGAGCGGTATTTTCTAAGAATGAACCCAAGCGCGAAGCCAACCATCGCAGCAGCACCCATAGCAAAGGCGAGGCGGAGGAAGATGTCTGAGACACCGAGATGCTTGTCCACCAGAGCCACAGCATAAGCGCCAATGCCGAAATAGAGCGCATGGCCGAAGGAGATCAATCCCGTCCGCCACAGCACCATCAGCCCGAGCACGGCGAGGCCGCGAGCAAGGCCGAACATCAGGTTGTTCTGGACCCATGCCGGCATGAAGTTGCCGGCGATCGCCAGGACGAAAAAGCCGACCAGCGTCCAGCGGATGGTCTTGTCAGAGCGCAGAATTTGCAGCATGTGTCCGCCCCCTAAATCGTGCGTGCTTTGGCCGGGGCGAATAAGCCCTCTGGCCGGATGATCAAAACAGTCGCCATGACGGCAAAGACCACGAAGAGCTCAAGCTCCGGCATCTTATGCACCGCGACTGCGCGCAGAATGCCCACCATCAACGCGCCGATCAGCGCGCCCGGTATCGATCCCATGCCGCCGATAACGACAACCGCGAAACTCAACACAATCACGTCGATGCCGAACCCGGGCGCTACCGAAAGCGTTGGGGCAACATAAGCGCCGCCAAGCGCGCCGAGGCCAGCGCCGATCACGAAGACGATCAGGTAAACCATGGAGACATTGATGCCCATGGCCTGGCTGATTTCGCGGTCATAAATGACGACGCTGATCAGTTTGCCCCATTTGGTTTTGGTTAGGCCCCACCAGCAGCTGAACGCCACGACGCAAGCCAGCGCCATCAGTGTGAAGGAATAAACGTCCCGGCTGATGCCGCCCATGGGAACGCGCCCCAGCAGCGCCATGGGCTGATACGCGAAATACGGGTTCACGCCAAAGACGAGCAAAATAACGTCTTCCAAAATCAGGAAGATACCGAATGTGGCAAGTGCGATCAGCACTTCATCTTGGGCATACATATGGCGAAGAATGACGCGCTCTATGATCATGCCAAGGACAAGGCCCACCAGAGCGGCAGCCAAGAAAATACATACAAAGCCTATCCAGTCCGAATATTCCATATCGGCGGCATAGGTAATGGCGTAGGCGGCGGCATATGCGCCCCACGCGTAAAATGCGCCATGGGCGACGTTCAGGATTTTCAAAACCCCGAAAACAATCGTGAGGCCAACGGACACGATGAATAGATAGGATGCGTAAGTCAGCCCATCCAAAAGAATCGTAATGAGAAGCTGCATGTGCGCCTCAACGGGTAAAATACGGCGGGGAGGTAAGCAATGACCGGGGCGATGTTTACACCGCCCCGGCCAATGTTTCGTTCAGTCAGGTAGGCCGATCAGCACTTAGCGCCGGGCATACCTTGAGCCAGCCAATCGGCAGCGAGCGTGCCTTCTGGCGGGTTGATGCATTCAGCCGAATAGAATTTGACGTCTGTAGCAGACGGCGCTTTCTTTTCCTTGTCCCACGTGGTGATGCCGTAGCCGACTTCGTGGATGGCCTGATGGCCGCCGCCGAGCGCCATTTTCACTGAGCCGCCGAAGCTTTCGAACTCCATGCCCTTAAGCGCAGCGATGACTTGATCCTGGGTTGGGAAACCGCCAGCCATTGCAGCTGCCTTGTCCATGCCCAGTTTGTAGTACAGCACCGCTTTTGCGTACTGGTAGGATGGGCCCGTTGGGTATACGCCATAGCGCGTCTTATAGGCATCCACGAACCAGTTGTTCAGTGGGCGGGAGCGATCAAACCGTGTCAGCAAGCCGTATGGCCCACGCGTCCCCATAACGACGCCCTTGGGGAATTTCTTGCCAAGGCTGTCAACGGCGGATGCGCCAACCACAGATACGAACTTCTTGTCTTCAAAGAAGCCGCGAACCAGAGCTTGCAGCACGAAGGCTTCAATATCGCCGTCCCAGAAGCTGGAATGTACGACTTCCGCTTTGTCCAAGGACAAGGTGGAGATTTCTGCGGAATATTGACCGGAGAAGATCTTCGGGAACTGTGGGTTGCTGGAGGCTTTAGAAGCCGGGTCCAGCTTTTCCATGGCCAAGCTGTAGAATTTCCAGCTGTCCTGGCCCCAGGCATAGTTCTGGTTGATGCCTGTGTAGGTTTTTAGATCCGGGAATTTCTCGGTCATGTAGCGTGCGGCGGCGATGGAATCGCCGACAGCGTTGCCCTGGGTCCGGAAGACGACGGAGCGCAGTTTTTCTTCAAATAGGCGCGGCGTGCCGCAAACGGACATGATCGTCAGCTTCTGCAGTTCTTCTGCAACCGGCGCCATGGCCATGCAGGAACCAGAGGAGATGTAACCGATCAGCGCGTCAACGTTCTGCTTTTCCACGAGGTTGCGATATTCCGCGACCTGCTTGGAGTTGCCACCAGCTTCATCAGTGTAGACCGGGTCCATCGTGGCGCCGGCGAAGCCTTTGGTGTTGTAGGGGGCTGGAAGCTCACCGTTGTTGATCGCGTCGATGATCAATTCAGCGCCATTCTTGCCAGGAACGCCGAACGGACCAGCCGCTGGGCCTGTCAGGAACGACACAACGCCGACCTTGATGGTGTCTTTGGCCTGGGCGGTCGCCCCGGTCATCGCGGCTGCCGCCACTGCGGACGCAATTGCGGCCGAGCGGAGCGCCTTATAGGCAAACTGCTTACGCATGAATCATCGTCTCCCGTGTTTAATATTCTTGGAACCAGCCCGCGAAAGCAGGCAGATACCCTCGTGTTGTACGCAATCCTTAATGAAATGACGAGTCACAAAATGAGGCCATCTATATTCCGGGATCGACTTTGCGCGGACTGCGGGGCCGGGATTTCTGCGGCAGGTTGGCCGGCGGGACGATAGTTACGGGGAAATCGCCCGCATCAAACAGCGCCCATTTCGACATCGGCGCGTTAATCACGACATCCAGCCCCCGCCGCGCCGCTTCATTCATGGCTGCGTCGATCTTCTCTGCCAGCTGCTTTTGCCACGGCACATCATAGGCGCGAGGCACAGTCTCACCGGGGAATAGCAGCCAGAGATAAATGCCGGTTTCTGGATCAATCTTGGCTGCCAGCAGTCGAGACTGTGGCTCATTTGCCTCCAGCCACGCTTTGTCGACAGGCTTAGGGCGGCCAAGCAGCTCTGGGACGGTTGCAAATCCAAGCGCAATTCCGAAGATCAGGATGGCGATTGCGGCGACGCGGGCGCCAAATCGTGCACCGCCGGCGACAGCCAGCCAGGCCAAAGCCGCCAGAACCAGAATGATCCCGCCGATCAATCCGAACGTGAGCGCCATTTGAGGTCTCCTTCGCTTGGTCGTTTTGTTATCTTCCGCACACGCGCTATTCGATCGTGATTAAGCGTTTGCGCAACGTCGTAACGCTGTCTGGTTCAAGTTCTGCATCGCTGGTCAGAGCAAAACTGTAGACGGTGCGTTCGGCGTTATGGGTGCGTAGGATCATTGAGCGCGTCAAAATTTGCTTGGAGCTTTCGCCGACGGCCTTTTTGACGCTGGTTACCACCGTTATCGGTATTTCCGTGCGGGGTGGAATGCGGCCATATAAGTGAACATTCACGATGTACTCACCCGCTGGAATGCCTTTGGAATACGCCACCTCGTAGTTCCGTTCCGTGGCGTCGCCCGCCATACCAAGATCATCGCGAAGCAGGCTGAACACGCGGCCAGTGCTGTTCCAAAATCCGACGGGCACATCCTTCGGTGCCTGCACCCAAAGGTCGATGTCATAGGCAAGGCTATTCGGCCAGTGCAATTCGACAATGACATTGCCGGGCGCGCGGTGATCTGCAGTGTTCTCGGTCTTCGGCGGGTTTATGTGCGGCAGGATCATGATGACCATGGCGACGAAGCCGATCAGGGCCAGCAAAACAACATCGCGGAAGACTGTGCCGCCGCTGTCCTGCTCAAACGGATCGTCGAATTCAGAATGCATGACTGTCAGCCCTGCGTCTCACGCGCACTGGCGTCGATGAGTGTTGCCAAAAACGCAGTCGCCCCGCCTGCGATCAGGCGATAATTCATGGAAAGCCAAAGATGCAGAACGGCACCGACCAGCGTTGTCGTGAGCGCGACGCCCATACCATCCACCAGTTCTGCCACCATCGGTGCTACTTTGGCGGGGTCTGCGACGGCGTCTGGGTCAACGGCTGAAAGCGCTATGACGATGCCGACGACAGTACCAATCAGCCCCAGAAAAACCAACGCATTGGCGATGTTGCGGACGGTGCCAAGTTCCTCACCAAGCCGGATGCGGACCGCTTCAATTGATGTGAGGCCATAGCCGAGAGGGGCAGCCGATCCTGCTGATAAAGCGCGGTCAATCCTAAGCGCGCGGAGGGCGGTTAGACCAAGTCCGCCTAGGAAAACAACTGCAATCCCTGCTGAAATACGTGTGCCGTCACCGCTGATCAATTGGCTGATCCAGCCTTGCAGCCAAGCCGCAAACAACAGCGCAAACCCTGAAATATTCAGCACCAGAAACCGCAGCAGCACTTGCCCCTTTGCCATCATGCCCGCTGATCTCCCCATCCTGACTGAGCAGGTATGATGCGGCATTCTGGCAGGGACGGAAAGCAGTGAGGCGATCACTGCTTAGTGAGGCGGCCTGGGTCAGTCGCCGCTGGCGAAGACGATTGTTGTTTCGTCCCGGCCCCGAAGTGCGACAGGCCCAAACGCCTCCCAAACCTCTGAAGAAAGGCCTGACGCTCTAAATACATCTTCTGAAGCTGCTATCGGCCTGCCCGCCGTTTTGGT
This sequence comes from Alphaproteobacteria bacterium, assembly GCA_040263875.1. GTDB lineage: Bacteria > Pseudomonadota > Alphaproteobacteria > Bin95 > Bin95 > VMCJ01. The sequence continues at coordinate 16,177 of JBDQJI010000032.1, read as the reverse complement.
GAAAGCCTCAAGCAGTGCGGCGACGTTTACGGTATCGCCAAGGACGGTGAATTCCAGCCGGTCCTCATCGCCAATGGCACCACAATAGGCCTCCCCGTAATGGACGCCGACACCGACGCGCACGGGGTCCGACCCATTGGCCGCGCGCTGGACAGACCATTCGCTGACCTCTGCCAAAATGGCGTTAGCACAGGTCAAAGCTGCTTGTGCGGCTTCCTTTCGGTCGGCAGGCGATTTTGCATCCAGCCCGAATACGATCATCGCAGCGTCGCCGATAAATTTGTCGATAACGCCGCCATTGGCGCTCGCGGCGGACCCAACCCGGCGGCGGAATTCCGTAATGAATGCGCCCAGCGCCTCTGGAGACATTTGCAGTGATTGGCCGGTGAAGTTGCGGACATCGGTGAACAACACAGCGACCTCCTGGCGACGGCCATGGCGCAGTTCATCGACACCGCCGTCTGCCAATCTACCGGCGATCTGTTCTGGCAAATACCGTGTCAGATTGGCCCGGCGCCGCGCTTCGTTGATGGACTGCGCTAGCAATTGTCGCGCCCTAACTGCCGCTACAACAAGCACGATGCCCGCCAACATCATCATCAGCAGTCGCATGATGTTTGGTGGTACGGAGAAGAATAGGCCAAGTGCTGCAGGTGGTGTTGTTGTTGGGATAATGGGCGTTCCAGCACCAGCGAACGCGATGCCCAAAATGCCTCCCGCCAGTACAGCAACGACATATCCCTGCAGCCAGGGATTAAAGCGAAGCGCACCGAAAGCAAGAACAACTGGCGTGATCCAGACTGCAGGCATAGCCGCCGCGTAAGCGCCCGAAATTCGCATATTCTCAATGCTGAGCCAGATATTGAGTAGCAAAAATGCGCAGTCGCCAGAAACCGTCAGCCAAGCCATCCAAGGCCGATACAGCCCGCGCCTATTCGCCATGAAGGAGCCTAGTCCCAGCAAGAAATAGGCTGTGATCGTGAGGCCTGCATAGAGCCATTGGCGGCTAAGCTGCTCTGCAATTTCCGCTGGCGGGCCACCGCCTGCCACAGGGGCGACATTGGCTGCGATAAGTACAAACGCCAGACTGATAGCAATGACCATTCGCATGATCGCAACAAGCCGCTCTGCGCGGAGTTCAGCGTCGGCGAATAGTCGTTTGGAAAAAGGATCTATGGCGGGCATGAATGTTGCGCGCTTAGGCTGCCGCCATTAGCCGTTGCGGTGGAACGCTGATAGTGGCGCAGGCGCCAACACCTTCTTCGCTCTCCAATGTAAATTCGCCGTCTTGCTCTTCGATCAGGCGCTTCACGAGATAGAGGCCAAGGCCGGTGCCGGATTCGCGGGCTGCAGTTTGGTTGCTGGCTTGGCTGAAGGGCTGCATTAGTGCCTCAATTTCCCCAGAAGGAATGCCAACGCCCGTATCGGTGACGCTAATGCTAACGCCCCCAGTCGCATTTTTGCCGCCAATAATCTTAATGGACCCGCCATCTGGCGTGAACTTGATGGCGTTTGAAAGCAGGTTCAGCAGCACTTGAGTTAGCGCGCGTTTGTCTCCATGCATCCTGGGAAGATTGGCTGGCAGCATTGTATCAATCCGGACATTTGCGCGGCGCGCGCGTTCTTCCATGATCGTCATGGCCTGCGTAATGACTTCCGTTAGAACGACTGGTTCATCGGCTAGATCCAGGTGCCCGGACTCGATGCGGCTGATGTCCAGGATATCATTGATCATATCGAGCAGATGCCGCCCGCTGGCTTCGATGTCATTGGCGTATTCAACGTATTTGGGGCTGCCGGCTGGGCCGAACATCTGTTCCCCGATAACTTCCGAAAACCCGATAACGGCGTTGAGTGGTGTGCGAAGCTCATGGCTCATGGTCGATAGGAATTCAGATTTTGCCCGGTTGGCCGCCTCGGCTTCCAAAGTCGCCTGTTCAAGCTTTTGGGCGATTTGGGCCTGATCGGTCACGTCGCGACCTGCGCCGCGATAGCCCATGAATGCGCCTTTGCGGTCAAATAGCGGTTTGCCGCTGATGGCGAAGCAGCGGCGACCGCCTGGTGTTTCTGACCAATATTCGAAGCCATGGAACGGACGCCGAGCGATTAGGTCGGACATATGACCGGTAACATCACTGCCGCTGTTCCCTTCGCGCACAAGGTCAGGGCGGCGGCGGCCTAGGAGGTCGCTGGATTCATAGCCTGTCAAGTCATAGGCGCGTTTCGAAAGGAAGGTGTAGCGATGGTCGGCATCAGTTTCCCATATCCAATCAGCGCTGACTTCAAGAACGTCTGTGAAACGGGCAACGGCCAAATGTAGGGCGTGGTCCGATTTGATTCGGCTGGCGGCAAGCAGGCCTGCACCTAGTAATGCGACGATGGAGCCGCCGCGTGCCGCCAAGGTGAGGGCAGGGTCAACAACAGCCTCGCCGCCGAAATATCCACCGACACTAACGAATACGGCACCGATAGCAGCGCACAGAATTGGCCCCGGAGACCATGTCAGCCATAGGCACGGAAACGCCATGCCCAGATACGCGATGGCGATGACATCGCCCGCGTCGAGCATAAGATCCGCCCCAAGGATCAGGGCACCGTATAAAATTGCCGCTGCAACGACGACGATCTGGTTAAGCAACGGTTTGCCGCTTTCCGAATGCGAGATCCAGGATGGACCTAGCTTTGAAATAGTTAATGAAGCCGAATTAGTTAATTTTGTATTATGGCACCTGTGAGCAATTCACCAGTCCGTTGTTTAAGAGCTGGAAAGTTTCCCCTCTCGCCAAAAGCACGCTACCAAGGCACGATATAATATCAAGACGATGTCCGCATCTGGGAGCAACGGCATGAGCGAGCAATTGGGCAGATACCGGGACGGCCCCGGTTACGACCATGACCTATATGGCTGGAGTCCCATGCCAGGACGCAAGCCGTTTCCCTGGCCAGATGGTGCGCGGATCGCACTTGCAGCCTTTGTACATGTTGAAGATTTTGAGCTTGAGCCGCCAGAAGGTTCAGTCGCGGACCCCCGCTTTGGCGGCGCGCTTGGCTCATATCCACCAGATTTCCAGAATTATACGCGTCGCCTCTATGGCCTGCGGGTTGGGTATTATCGTGTGCTTGAAGTGCTGGAGCGCCACGGTATTCACGCAACCGTATGCTTCAACGCTTTCGCTGCTGAACGCCATCCGCAGTTGGTAGAGCGGGCGCTGCGGGGCGGACACGGGCTTGCCGCGCGTGGGCTGACATCGCGCCAAATCATTTCGTCCGAAATGTCTGAGGATGACGAGCGCGCCTATATCCAGCAAACGCTAGACACGCTGGAACAAGCCGCTGGTCGGCGTATGCTTGGATGGGCGGGCCAGGACATGGGCGAAAGCACGGCGACGCCCCGTCTCTTGCATGAAGCCGGATTGACCCATGTGATCGACTGGCCGAATGACGACCAACCCTATCCAATGCCTGTCGCTGGGCCAGATGCCCCACCGCTGGTTTCCCTGCCAAACCAAACTGAGTGGGACGATGCGGAACTGTTCAGCGTTCGCCATGTGGACCCGTGGCGCTATCCAGAAATCTTTTCGTCCGCATTTGATCAGCTGCACCTAGAAGGTGGGCAGATGATGGGCTTTGGCATCCATCCATGGATATTTGGCCAAGCATTCCGCATTCGTTACCTGGACGAAGCGTTGGCCCGTGTCGGAGATAAGCCCGGTGTGTGGCGCGCCACGTCTGACGAAATTGCCGAATGGTCGCTATCCAACTGGCGCTGACGGCGGTATAGGCTGGCGGCTATGGCCCAGGTTTATGAGCATCCGATTTTTCCATTCACGGCCCCACCTGAATTGCTCGAAGAGCGGGTGGGAAATGCCCCCGTATGCGTCGTGGGTGCTGGGCCAGTGGGCTTGGCCATTGCGATTGATCTGGCGTTGCGGGGCGTTCAGGTCGTGCTCGTGGATGATGATGAGACGGTCAGCCACGGCTCCCGCCTGATTTGCATTTCCAAACGAACGCTGGAGATATTTGATCGCCTGGGTGCCAGTGCCGGGTTTGCTGAGAAAGGCGTTGTCTGGAACAAGGGGCGGCTGTTTTTCGGGGAAGATGAGGTCTACAGTTTCGATCTCCTGAAGGAGGACGGGCATCAATGGCCTGCCTTCGTCAACATCCAGCAATATTACGCTGAAGATTTCCTGGTGCGCGCAGCGGAGCGTCTGCCGAACCTCAACATTCGCTGGAAAAGCGCAGTCGTTGGTGTTGAACCGTCATCGGACCATGTCCGGCTGACAATGGAGACGCCGGAGGGCCGCTATGATCTCGATGCGGACTATGTCGTTGCATGCGATGGCGCGTCCTCATTCGTGCGACGCACGCTCGGCCTGGATTTTGAAGGTCGCACCTTTCAGGACCGATTCCTCATTACAGATGTGACGATGCAGGCAGAATTCCCGTCTGAACGCTGGTTCTGGTTTGAGCCACCGTTCCATGAAGGCCAATCAGCGCTCTTGCATAAGCAGCCGGACAGCGTGTGGCGGATTGATTTGCAGTTGGACCAATCCGCTGATCCCGAAGTTGAAGGCCGGGAAGAGAACGTCAGGCCGCGGATTGAGCGGATGCTGGGCGTTGACGCGGCGTTCGAGATAGATTGGATCAGCCTATATACCTTCCGCTGCCAGCGGTTACAGCGGTTCACCGAAGGGCGGATATTCTTTGCGGGCGACAGCGCACACCAAGTCTCCCCCTTTGGCGCACGGGGTGGCAATGGTGGGGTGCAAGACGCGGATAACCTGGCGTGGAAGCTGGCGGCTGTAATAAATGGTGATGCGCCGGATGCATTGCTCGCAAGCTACGATGTGGAACGCATTCCGGCATCGGACGAAAATATCCTGAATTCCTCCCGTTCGACAGATTTCATGACACCGAAGAGCCAGGCAGTCCGGGATATTCGGGATGCCGTTCTAGCACTTGCCTACGACCATGGTTTCGCGCGGCGGATGGTGAACAGCGGGCGATTGTCAGTACCGGCAGTATTGGATGGCTCGCCACTGAATACGCCCGACGTCGGTCAATTTGATGGCCCGATACGTCCCGGTGCAGCTGCGCTTGACGCCCCCGTGGCCACATCAGATGGCATGGGCTGGCTCCTGCATCAGTTCAGCGGTGATTTCACGGTGCTGCTCTATCTTGGCGACGCTCATGATGTGCTGCCTGATGACTGGCCGCACGCATTGCCCGCAATGGTCAATCCTCTCGTCATCGCGCCGATCTTGGGGCCTGGCGTTATTGGTGATCCTGAAGGAAATGTGCGGGTGCGTTACGATTTGATGCCTGGCACAGTTTATCTAATTCGACCGGACCAACATGTTGCGGCCCGGACCCGGGCGTTTTCAAATATATGGCTTAAAGGAGCATTGGCGCGGGCGCTCGGCAATGTGGGAGATAATGCATGAGTGCGCTTGTCACGGATGACCAGACCGCAGCGCCAGATGACCTGTATCAGGCGCTGGTGGATGCCCATGAAGGGTTGGCGGATGCTGAAAGTCGTCAGTTGAACGCGCGGCTGATTCTGCTGTTGGCCAATCATGTCGGTGATCTTGCTGTGTTGCAGGAAGCTGCAGCATTGGCGCGGGCTTCGGTACTGCGCGACCGCCCTGATGATTGAAAGTGAGCAATCCACAACGATAGGGGCTGCTAAACCAAAGGTCTTACTTGCGCCAATGAATATGGCTGCCATGCCGGTGACGATTGTTCGTGCACTTCGGGACGTTGGGTTTGAGGCAGCACACATTCAGTACACCACCGGTGGCGATAACCCGTTGAAGTATGAATTAGACAGGACCGCCGATTACGCAAAGGATGGCGGCCGGATTGGAGCGCAATTCAAGACGCTTCAGGAGGCGTTGGCGGAAGAGTTTGATATTTACCATTTCTGGAACCGCAGCCTTACTTTCAGGTTAGATTATGGCGGGTTCAGCGGCATTGATTTACCGCTCATCAAGGCACGCGGAAAGCGTATTGCGCACCGCTTCACGGGCTATGACCTCCGCCTGCCAAGCCGTGATCTGGCGGCCAATCCTCATAGCCCGTTTCGGTATGAGCAGCGGCCGCTATATGACGAAAAATTAGTCGCCGCATATCAGGATTTTCTGGGCGAATATGTTGACGCCTTCATGGTCCAAGACCCCGAGATGGCACAGTTCCATCCCGAAGCTGAGATCATCCCAAGGGCGCTGGACCTCACGAAGTGGGGCTATATCGGTGTTGAGCGCAAAGACCGTCCGCTGCTGGTGCATGCGCCAACCAATCCAGCGGCGAAAGGCACTCGGTTCATTCTGGCGGCAATTGAGGCGCTCCGCGATGAAGGGCTCGCGTTTGACTTCAAGCTATTGCGCGGCCTGCCCCATGCTGAGGCACAGCGCATTTATGCGGAAGCCGACATCATCATCGATCAAGTTCTGATCGGCGCGACAGGCGTGCTGACGCTTGAGGCCTGGGCACTTGGTAAGCCGGTCGTTGTCAATCTGCGACCGGACCTGTTTGAGCCGTTCTACGACACCACTGACTTGCCTATAATCAACGCCAATCCGGATACGATTAAGGATCAGCTTCGCCAGGCGATTAAGGATGTGGACCTGCGCCTGGACTTGGCACCACGCGGGCGCGCACTGGTTGAAGAAAAGCACGATATCACCATGGTCATTGGTCAATATGTAGATTTCTATGAGCGGCTGTTCCGTAGACCGCCAAGCACGCCAACCGGTTTTGGCGACATCGCTTATATTAAGATGCAGGTAGAGCTTACAGAGCAGAATGAGCGTTTCTGGCCCCGGTGGCGTGCGCGCTACCGTCGGGTGATGGATCGTACGCGGGATTTGCAGGCTTTCGATGCCAATGGTCGGCCGACAGGCAAGCTGGCCCTATCCATCGCAGTGGGGCGTGCCGTCGTTCGCTTATTCGCGCGCGATTATTTGTCGGTATGGCGGATGCTTCTCAGGCGTCTGAAAATTCTGCGATAGGCTTCAGCGCTTAGGCATTTGAATGCCTTCTGCTTGGATGCGGGCAAAGGCGCGCTGGCCTGCATCCTGGCCGAGGCGTTGGCCTATTGTTTGGCCGATTTTTGAGGCTTCCAGCATCAGTGGGCTAAGCTCTCGGATCGCTTTTTGGCCAACGGGCGTTTCATAAAACGCCGCGATTTCCTGCATTTCCTGCTTCGTGAACCGTTGGGCATAGAGCACGACGACCGCGTCGACGATTTCGTCAATCGCTTGCGGTGCCACCTTCTGCATTTCTTCGACGATAATGTCGATGGCGCGATCTGGCATGCGGTTCGGGCCATTCTCCAACATCTGCACCAGCTCAGACATCTGTGTTTTCATGAGTGTCAGGCTGGTCTCTGCAATCCGCATGGCTTTCAGCAGGCGGCGTGTGATGGCCTCTACGTCTGGGTCGATAGCGGCGGTCGCAGTTGGGGTGGGGGCTTGGGCATGAGCAGGCAGGCTCATGAGTGGCAGTATGAGCATCAGAGCAACAAGCAGAGCAGCACGCATTAGGCGTCTCCAGCGCGGAGCAGGGGCTCTAGCGCGCTTCTAAGATTGGCTGGAAGGTCCGTTGGTCGCATGGTGTCACGGTCTACAAATACATGCACGAAAAACCCGAGTGCAGCGGGCTCCCTATCGCCAGCTGCGAACATGCCGACTTCGTAACGCACGCTTGATCGGCCAAGCTTCGTCACGCGCACGCCGCAATCTATGACCGCAGGGAATGCCAATGGTTTGAAATATTTGCAGCCGCTTTCAACCACCAGGCCGATGGCTTTTGCCGCGTCTTTATCATGCCCGCCATGGCTTACGAGATACTCTGTCACAGCAGTATCAATGTAACTATAGAACTCAGCATTATTGACATGACCGTAAGCATCCATATCCGCCCAGCGGGATTGGATGTTCAGGAAGTGACCGAAATTATCCCGGGTCTCTGTCGTCATAGAAAGCGTCCTTTGCATTTAGAGCTGTGCTTGTAGCAGAGGACCGAACCGAAATCGAAATATGTCTGGCTGACGGCTGGGGCCGCCTCGAAAGGCGGTGACACAAAAAAAGGGCCGCCTCGAAAGGCGGCCCAGGTCAACAGGGAGGCATCAAAGAAGCATCAGGTGGGATGAGCACCCGATAAGAATCAATTTAGGCGATAATAGTTACCAAAAGGTAAATACTTTTGCGCTATTTCGCCATATTTTGGTGTTCACAAAGTTAGCCCTAGAAGGCGAGGAATAGTTTCTAAGCTTTGAATAAGGACTCAGCGGCAGACCGGTCACCACGCTTACGATTACGCTCCGCTTCAACACGCTTTATCTCAGCTTGTAGGCGTAGAATGAGGTCTTCTAAGTCACCAACTGACCATACGTCCAGATTCTGCCCAATGACATCTTCGGACTTTGGTCGAACTTCATCTTCATCGAACATGACGGGCTCGCATTGTAAACAGATGGAGATGGATATTAGCGCCTTATTCACTATTGTCGAAGGGGTTGGATTCAATCCTCAGCCGAACAATGCGAGCAGGCCAACTGCAACGAGCAATGCCATTGCAACACGGCGGTAGAACAATGGTGATGCTAGGTGAAATACGCTGCGCCCGAACAGGATGCCAGCTACATAGGCGGGCGCCAGCATCAACGCCGTTCCCCATGCGGACCACCCGGCGATACCGCCCACAAACCCTTCCGCCAAAGCCAGCACAATGAGTTGGCTCAGAACCACGATCGAAATATAAATCGCGATGGATGCGCGCGTTCTAGCAGCCGCTTCCCCACGCGCTAGGAAATGCAGAATGACAGGCGGGCCAATTAAGCTCGTTGCGCCACCAAGCACGCCTGCACTGGCACCAATCAGCGCTGTCGCTTTCTCACCACCCCGCCAGCCCCACCCGAGCGCCAGTGCTAGGACAAATACCAACACACCAGCCCCTGCAAGCTGTCGAAGCAGCTGGGGGTCTGATGTTTGCAGGATATATGTGCCGAGCGGCAGTCCGAGAGCAGCAGCGGCAGCAGCGATTAACGCCCGCCGCCGGTCTGCTATGGCCCACACGCCTTTCAGCATCGCCGGGATCGCGACGCTGTCGATCACGGCAACGGAGACAACTGCAGCCGGAAGCCCATAGAGCAACGAGAGCGGCGCCATCATAACAAGACCGGCACCAAACCCGGCAAACCCTCTGACAGCCCCCGCCAGGGCGACCGCCATAGCGGCGAGCCAGAAGTCAGGGGGGAGGGAGGGGTCGATCAGCCGAGGCCCAGTTTCTCGGCCAAGCCAATCCGCTGGAGCTTACCGGTTGCGCCCTTCGGAATTTCATCCAGGAACAACACTTTGCGCGGGGCCTTGAAATCTGCTAGGCGGCTAGAGACGAAATCACGGATTTCGCGTTCTTCAGCCGTCTGGCCTTCTTTCAACACAACAGCGCAAGCGACGTCTTCGCCCAAGGATTTATGCGGCATGGCGAACGTGACGACCTGTGCGATCGCCGGATGGTCCATGATCACGTCATCGACCTCGCGCGGGCTGATTTTCTCCCCGCCGCGGTTGATGATTTCCTTCAAGCGGCCCGTAAGGCTGAGATAACCTTCGGCGTCGAGCGTGCCCTGGTCGCCAGTGCGGAACCAGCCGTTCGTGAAAGCGGTCTTGTTGGCGTCCGGGTTATTCTCATAGCCTTTGGTTACATTGGGGCCACGGATAACGATTTCACCAATCGCACCCCGCTCCAGCAGGTCACCAGCCTCATCCATGATGGCGACTTCAGGGCCGGCGGCGATGCCGACCGCACCCGGCTTCCGCGCGCGCGGCGGCAGCGGGTTTGATGCCATCTGGTGTGCGGCCTCCGTCATGCCGTAGCTTTCAATGACGGGGCACCCGAATGTTTCTTCCAGCGCGAGCATCACCTGGGGCGGTAAGCTGGAAGAGGATGAGCGGATGAAGCGGAGGCCCGCATTCTTCACGATCTCCTCATTCCGCGCGGCTCGGCCAAGGATGGCCTGATGCATGGTTGGAACGGCGGTGTACCAAGTTGGCTTGCTCTCTTCCATCCACGCAAACGCGCGGAGCGCGTTGAACCCAGGCGCACACCATACGGACCCGCCTGCCGCGACAGAGGACAACACAGCAGCAATAAGCCCGTGGATATGGAAGAGCGGCATAATGTTCAGGCAACGATCTTCTGGCGTTAGGGCCAGTGTTGCACCGATATTGCGGGCGGACGCAGACACGTTTTCGTGAGAGAGCGGCACAATTTTCGGCCGCGATGTCGTGCCAGACGTATGTAGCACGAGCGCAATATCAGCCGGCGCCGCGAATCCGCCAGACGCGGGAGACGCGAACTCAGTGGCGCTTTCGGCCAATAGGCTGAAGCTGCCGACCGGGCCATTCTCATCCGGGACGAGGCGGAGGATGGGCACATTGGCGGCTTGGGCCGCTTCAATTGCAGGCGTTTCATCACCGGCCTGCACGATCAGCGCTTTGGCTGAAAGGTCAGCCAAGTAGAAATCAAATTCTTCCCGGCCATAGGCAGGATTAAGCGGTGCCGTTGTTGCGGAACAAGCAACAGTCAGAAAGCTTGCCGCCATCTCAGGGCTGTTCGGCAGGACGATTGCGACACGGTCATTCCGGCCAACACCAAAGCCGTTCAGTGCTTGTTGCACCGTTTGGGTCAGCGCTTTCAGCTCACCATAGGTCATGGGCGCGCGACCGCCGGCTTCGCTTGCGGGCATGCCAATCGCGGGCTGGTCATCAGCGTGTGTTTCAATCAGATCATAAATGACGGACGTCATTGGCGTTTCCCCAAAAAAGAGCGGGCCGCGAACGATGTCGCGGCCCGCCACAAACATACTTCAGATCGGAGTTTACTTGTTCCACACAACGCGCGGCAACACGCGGGCGGGGACAATCTTATCTTTGTTTGCGATGATCTTGTTCAGCATTTCCACCAGCACCTCATTGGTGAGGTAGTTTGGCTCCAAGCCAAGCTCCAGCAGGCCAGAATGCTTTGGATTGTAGTAGTGCTCCTCCAGCTCCTTGCGCGGGTTGGGGATGGATTTGACCTCTACGTCTAGCCCAACACTTGATCCAGCGACGCGAACTAGCTCAGCCAATTCATTGACGCTGAAGGTTTCGGTGAACTGGTTCATGATCCGCAGTTCACCCTTGCCTGGAGCATTGTTGGCAGCCAGCTCAACGCATTGCAGCGTGTCTTTCAGGTTCAAATAGCCGCGCGTTTGGCCACCCTTGCCGTAAACCGTCAGCGGGATGCCAGCGACAGCCTGCACTAGGAAGCGGTTCACGACGGTGCCGAAGATGTCGTCATAGTGGAAGTTCGGCAGCAGTGCGTCGTCCAAGTCGGCTTCATCGGTGGAGAGACCGTAGACTGGACCCTGCATCAGGTCAGTGACTTCAAGGCCATATGTGCGGACATAGAACCAGATCAGGTCCGTATCGAGCACTTTGGTCGTGTGATAGAGCGAGCCAGCTTGGCGCGGATAAAGGAATTTCTGGTCCCGGCCATTATGCTTGATGTCGAGATAGCCTTCCTCGATATCGATGTTCGGCGTGCCGTATTCACCCATGGTGCCAAGTTTGATGATATGGCAATTCGGCGCTTGTTCTTTCACGGCCCAGATGCAGTTGAACGTCACATCCAAATTATTTTTCAGCGTGAATTGCGCTTCCTCAAAGCCCTTCATGGAGTAAGGGGCAGAAGGCTGCTCAGCATAGTGGATGCAGGTATCGGGCTGAAAATCCCGGAACAGGCTTTCCATAAAGCGATAATCGGCCAGATCGCCGATCTTCACGTCAATCTTTTTGCCGGTAATGGCTTCAAATGCAGCCGCGCGGTCTACCAGATTGGGGGCCTCGACCAGCGCTTCGGAACTGGTTTCGCGGGCGATATTCCGGTGCATGTAATTATCTACCGCCAGAACGTCCCAGCCGCGTGCAGCAAAGTGCATTGCCGTTGGCTAGCCAAGATAACCGTCGCCGCCTAAAATGATGATACGCATGCTCTACTCCGATTTCAGTTGCGCCCGCGTGCCATGGCGATGGGATATTCAAGCGCGGGTGTTACACGGGTGTTACGATGCTCGCAATGTCAGCGATCACAAGTTTGGCTGAATTTCTTCAAATGCGCCATTGCAGGTGACGAATTCTGCCGATTGTTCTCATTCTGAACGCGCATTTCCAGAAGCTTCGCGTAATGAGGCAGCCTCGCGGTGCCAAGCATCCGCCCATTTGCCGCTTCCGAACCCGGCCATGTAGGGCGCGCCTTTCGTGAAATGCAGGATTGACTGGTCTTCAAGCGCACCATCTGAATAACCGACGAGATGGTTCCAACGCGCAGGCAGCGGGCCAATTTCAGACTCATCTGCCAGCCAGCGGAAGCGGTGCAAATCGAGCCCACTGGCAGTATTTACATATTCTGGCGTTAGCGCCCGGCAGCGTTCTGCATTCATGAGCATCACGCTGGACCAGTTCTTTTTTTCATACTGTGTCTGCTTGGCGCCCCAGAACTTGGTTGTGTTCGCTGGTCGGTGGTCATGCTGGACGCATTGCACCGCATATTGACTGTCCCGCTCAGCCCAGAGTTTGGCGATATCATCCAGGCAGAGGCAATCGCAGTCCATGAATATGGCCCAGCCCGCATACCCAGCGAGATAGGGTGCAAAGAACCGTGAGAACGAAAATTCTGTGGATTGTAGCGGGTCTGTCTTCCGCTCATAAAGCGCGCCCAGGTTCTGAAGTGCGATTGGCGTGATTGAAACGGGTTCTGATGCGCGGCTGATGATCGAGTGCGCTAACACTTGGAAACCAACAGCTTCGCGCCGGTCATAGCCAATGAAAATTCGGATCATCCGGTGGCCGCCGCTACAAATATCCGGCGCGAAGCAGGTCTTTCATGTGGATGATGCCCTTCAGCACACCAGCTTCGACGACGAAGATATTGGAGATACGCCGCTCGGTCATGATCTCAATCGCGTCCTGCATGCGCACATCAGGTGTGATGTTAACCGGAGTTGTGTTCATAATGTCGCGGGCTGTTTTCTGGAAAAACTCGGGCGAGAAGGCACGGCGGAGGTCACCGTCGGTGATCGATCCAATCAATTGCCCGCCCGCGTCCACAATGCCAATACAGCCCATGCCGCCAACAGCAAGTGCAGAAATAACGCCGCCTGCTTCCATGTCGGGAGTTGTCGTAGGTGGCGTTTCGCCCTCGGTCGCGAGCCAATCTTTGACATGCTGAAGCTGCAATCCAAGTTTGCCGCCCGGATGAACCTTGCCAAAATCTTCCCGGCTGAACCCACGTGCCTCCATAACGGCGACGGCGAGGGCATCGCCAAGGGCCAATGTCGCCGTGGTGGACGTCGTTGGTGCCAGGCCATTGGGGCAAGCTTCTGGCATGTCCGGCAGCTTCAACAGAATATTGGACCTGCGCCCAAGGATACTATCGGCACGCTTAGTAATTCCGATGATTGGGATGCCGACCCGCTGGCCATAAGCCAATATATCCCGCATTTCGCGGGTGTCGCCGGAATTTGATATCGCCAGCAGCACGCCGTCCCGATCCACCATGCCAAGGTCACCATGGCTGGCTTCTGTTGGATGCACGAAAAATGCGGGCGTTCCGGTGGATGCAAATGTTGCTGCGATTTTTGATCCGATATGGCCGGATTTACCGACACCGGTGACGATGCAATAGGTTTTGCAAGCCACCAACGTATCGACGGCGAGCGCAAACGCAGTGTCGAGGTTGGCGGAAAGCGCTGCCAGGCCGTCAATTTCTGCCTGAATAAGCGTTTGGCCAACAGTGACCGCGGTCGGAATTTTGGGGGATGATGTCTCTGCCATAGTGCGGCGGTTAGCAGATATTGATCACAGCCTGCAAGCATTGCTCTTGACGGGATGCCCACGCCTATGCGACCCGCTTGGGCGATATGGAAAATGTTCAACGATCATTCGCGCCCGCTGCAATAGCGCTGACAGCTGTCCTGGCGCTGACGCTCAGCGCGTGTGGCGGCCCGCCCAGGCTGACCAATGACGGCACACGGCCATCCACGCCGTCTGCGAATATTGGCACCCGTGCTGGTGTTAATCGTTCAGCGCAGGCCAGTCCTGGATTAGATGCGATAGCGTCTGCCGCCGCAGGCTCTGTGCATTCAGTTGATGAGCCAGGACTTGGCGGACCGGTCGAGCTAACTGTACTTCGAGCATACAACGCCGCCAGTGGGCGCCTATGCAAACAAGTGTCTGTCCGCCGGGTTACCGATGGCGGCATGAGTGGCCGTGTCGCGTGCCAGGGTGATACCAGGTGGTACTGGTCGCCGGTTACGACCGGCTAGGCATCTCCATGCGACTGCCCATGCGCCCAGACCCTCAGCCTAGGCCGCTTGTCAGCCGGGGCGTTTCTGCGCCTTCCCCATTGGGTGAGCTACTGCAAGGCCTAGCGGTGCAGCGACGTGTGATCGTGGCCATTGTCCTGCGTGAGGTACGGACACGGTTCGGCCAATATCACCTCGGCTATCTCTGGGCGGTGTTCGTGCCACTGCTGTTCATCGTGACCCTGGCCTTCGTGCATGCGGCCCTTGGACGGCAGGCTGCCCATGGGACTTCTGTTGAGGTCCTGCTGCTATCCGGCATGATGGCGTGGCTGACGTTTACTGATACGCAGAATCAAACGTCGCGGGCATACCAAACCAACCGTCAGCTTGTGGTTTATCCCATGGTGTCTGTGGTCGATATTGTAATCGCCCGCGCGCTTTTAGAACTCGGCACTAAGTTTGGTGTCATGACGATCCTGATCGCGCTGTTCTGGGCCGCAGGGTTTGATGTGGAGATCGCAGACCCGCTTGGTGTGGTCGCGGCGATGCTGACAGTGGCCTATTTGGGTGCCATGTTCGGCCATACGATCGGCTGTGTTCTCGTCGTTGCGCCATCTTTTCTGTTTATCGTTGCGACGAGTAGTCGTGTCTTGTTTTTCACATCTGGCGTACTTTTCCTTCTGTCAGACATCCCGGCCGAATGGCGCACTTATATCCTCTACAACCCGCTGGCTCATGTGATTGATCTCACGCGCGGCGCTTGGATCAGCTCCTATTCCGCACCCTATGGTGAGGTAGGCTACGTTGCTAGTTGGGCTGTCGGCCTGACCGCCACTGCAGCCGTTGGCGAACTTGTGGCCCGCCGCCGCCGCCTTGGCGCGAACCGGTAGGGCGGGGCCATGATCACGCTTGACGGCGTCAGCAAATCCTATCGGACCGCGAACGGATATCGGGTCATCCTGGATGACGTATCGATGTTGCTGCCAACGGATCGACATATTGGGGTGCTTGGCCGCAATGGTGCAGGTAAATCAACGCTGCTGCGCATGATTTCCGGCGAAGAAGAGCCAGACACTGGCAAGATCAGCCGCCGTGCGCGCGTTTCCTGGCCGCTTGGCTTCACAGGCGGGTTTCATCCGGCGCTGACGGCGCGTGAAAACCTGCGTTTCATATCGCGCATTTACAACAGTGATATCGAAGAGGTCACTGCCTTCGTGGATGATTTCGCGGAGCTGGGCGACTATTTCGATATGCCGATCTCAACGCTGTCGTCTGGCATGCGTGCCCGGCTGGCGTTTGGGCTCAGCCTTGCTATGCGGTTCGATTTTTATCTGATCGATGAGATTGTTTCGGTCGGCGATTATTGGTTCCGGGCGAAGGCGCAGGCGGAATTTGACCATATCCGCAACGAAAGCGGAATGCTTTTGGTTTCGCATAGCCCTGCCACCATCCGCAAATTCTGTGATACAGGTCTGGTGCTTCGGAATGGCCGGTTGGTTATGTTCGATGCGCTTGAAGATGCAATCGACTTTTATCTTGACGATGATTAGGGACACGCTCCTTTGAATGCGCAAGTCATAGATTCCGGCGGCAGCGCCCCGGCGACGACTGAAAAGCAACAGCCGCCGTCAAAGGTGATCCCGGCTGTGCGCCCGTCTGCGCCTGGGCGCCGGCGGAAGCGTAATGGCGGCCTGTCCGGCGTCAGGTCCTATGAGACAGATTGAGGGTATAATTTAGAGGAGGATTTTGGTCTCATCGCAGTGACGAAGGAACGAAGATGAGAGCAAAATCCAACAGTCCGAAGACGTCGGGCAGCCGTGCCGTCAAAGA
>JBDQJI010000031.1:0-35280 GCA_040263875.1 Alphaproteobacteria bacterium | reverse complement strand
CAGGCTCTCTTGACTATCTTGTATTGCTCGACGGATCGCCGCTGTCGTGCGGGCGCTCCCGTGAAGTACCTGTCCCATAATGCGTCCTTCCAAACTTGGGAAAAGAGTGCACCATAAATCTCCGGGACTAAACACCTAGGCCAGCCCCAAGAATAAATCACGTATTGAAGCGCCTTCTGGCACCAATACAGCACCATCTTTACCGCGCTGTATCCCTAGCGCCTGCCAGAGCGGCCTGATGTCGAAATCACTAGGGGATGCGTAGCGCCGGTAAAGGTCCGACATAATGGGCTTACCAAGCGCCCCATCACAGATATGCATCAGATGCCGCACACTTGTGCGCTGGGACGCATCGCCAAGCTGGCGGCGGAAGGCGCGGAAGCATGGCGCCAAGCCGTCGGTGCGACCAAGCTTCGCTGTTTCATATTGCGCCAGAAGAAAAAACAACGCGCCGGACCAATACGCATGCCCACGCCCATCCAGACCTTCGGTATTAAAGGCCGCAGCGCCCGTCGGCATCGCCCGCACCCATTCATCCCATACGGCACGGCGCGGAATGGCACCGCCAAGGCCCCGGATCAACGGTTCCAGATATGTGGCCATGCCTTCCATGAACCATGGCCGCCGCGCAGGGGCAAACGGCGCACCCACATGGACCAGTTCATGGGTCAGCACCCAATCTTTCTCGTGCAGGAATTTGGGCGAATCTTGTTTGGAAATTCGCATCAGCAATGTCGGTCCACCACCACCGCGCACGCGCCCAAACGGATCATTCACACGCCGATGGGGGGTGACCGCGACAAAGAGATTGTCAGCCGGGAACCCGCCCCAATAGCGCCCAACAAGCCCAGCGAATCGCGTTATCCAAGCCGTGATCGCCGCATCATCCATAGCGAACCCGTCATCCAGCACGGCTACGGTAATCTCCGCTTGGCTAGCGCCTGTGCGACCGGGATCCGTAAAAGCGCTGGGCCCTGGGGTCATAACCTGCATCGGCTTGCGGTCCGTAAAGACAGTGTAGCCGCCGAATGCCCAATCTTCTCGGGTGATAGCCCCTCTTGCATGGGGCATACGTTCAGCCGTGAGGTTATGCAGGAATAGAATGCCAGATGAGTTTTCCGGGTCTTCAACAACGGGATGCGGAACTTTCCCGTCCGTCGCCATTGGGATGCCAAGCCAAGCGTCCACCGGCGCCATCACGCCACGGGGCGTTGCGGTGAAATCGGCCGAACTGGCCGCACTGGCCAAGGCTCCAAGACGGGCTGCGTAGGTCAGCCGACCATCATCAAGCCGTCGCCAGTCTGCATAATCTTCGCCGCCATAAGCGAAGGCGAAATCCTTGGGCAACATATTTTCCGTACAGCCAATTGTGACGTCGACCACAAGCGAGCGCAGGTCTTCAGCCATCCGCGGCGAGACGATATAGGCGCATTCAGGTGGGGCTGCATGCGCCGAGCCCAGCGGAAAGAAGGCGGCAGGAAGCAGGAAGGCAAACCCAGTCGCCATCCGGCTAAGGCATTGGCGCCAATTCATCCATTTTCTCCCGGCATGCCTGGCGCATCTGCAAAGACACGCCGGATTTCTGTGGTCAGGTCCGCCACCGTGGCATCCAAAATGGCAGCGCCTTTTGCTGCTGTCGCCAAAGTGGGGTTCCCCGTAGCGCCCTCACTGGACTGCTCCCCGGGGCCGGGCGGGCGGCCATTCGCGAGGCGGATCGGCTGCGAAATGCGTGCGCCGCTGGGCGTTCCCTTAGCAGCCGGCGGGTCTGCTGGGGCGGGGTGCGCTTTCGCCAAATCCACCAGATCGGGCCTGAGCGCCAACATCACGGATGTTTCGCGCTCATCTGCATGTCCGCCAGACGCATCATCCAGCACAGTATCTGCACTCCGCCCGAAAAGCCGAAGATGCGCCATTGCCGGACGGACCCCGGTTTCCGCATAAATCGTGTGGCTGGCGACAGTAACAGGTGCCTCTGTCGATACGCCGCCGTTCATCATTAGCAGACGCGAGACGCCGTGATCGATCAGGCCGCGCATTAGCGTGACCAGCAAATCCTCGAATTGACGCGCAGGGATATGCTGGCTCGCAGGATATTCAACGAATGCCGGATAGAAGCCGAAGCTCACTGTCGGCGCCACCAACACCGGTAACGCTTCCGCCAGCCTGCGCCCAAGCGCTTCAACGGTGATTGCGTCCGTGCCAAGTGGCAAATGCGGGCCATGGGCCTTCGCACCTGCACCGATCGGCAGCACGACAGGGTGACCCGCACGGATGCGATTTGCCGCTTCGGTCCAAGGCAGGTCCGCCATGATGGCTCCTGGTCCGGCTACTCTGTCTTTTAACCCCAAGTTAACGCCTCCATTGTGAAGGATTAGACCGTAAACTGCTGATAACGGCTAATGACACACTCGTGACCTCACGCAGCCGTTATTGGCGGGTTACTGGCTTCCGCCCTTATCTCATACCCAGAGCGAGGGGCAGAATGCTCGCCACGCTTTCCATCTAGGCTCAATGTGAGCCACACTGACGAACTGCCACACTGACGAACTGCCACACTGGCAAATTGCCGGATTGGCAAACTGAACAAACCCAAGGAGACTTCTCATGAATAAGCCACAACTCGTCGCCGCTGCTGTCGCTGCCGCTGTTGGCATGTCTTTCGCTGCTGGCCAGGCTGTCGCCGCCGACAAGAAAATGGAAAAGTGCTACGGCGTTGTTAAAGCTGGCGCTAATGATTGCCAGACTGCAACCAGCTCTTGCGCTGGCACGTCCAAAGTTGATGGCCAGAAGGATGCTTGGGTCCTCGTGCCAGCCGGCCTTTGCGATCGCCTTACCGGCTCCGCCAAAGCCGCCAGCTAACGCTGACGCGCTGACAGATTAACCGGACGCACGCGATGACAGTTTCGCAGCATCCGGCGCCAATGGGGCCGGTTCCAGCAAAAGCTGCGATCGGCCTCCGCGCGCCGCATTTCGAAAAGATCGTCGAGGAGCGGCCTGATATTCCCTGGCTGGAGTTCCACCCGGAGAACTATCTGGGCGGCGGCGCGCCGTATTTATACCTGGAGCGCATTCGCCAGGACTATCCAATGTCGATGCACGGCGTTGGCCTGTCGCTAGGCTCCGTTGGCGGCCTCGACAAAGATCATTTGGCCCGGCTGGCAGAATTGGCTGACCGCATAGGGCCCGGCCTGATCTCCGAACATTTATCATTCGCCCGCGTCGGCGCTGATTACTTGAACGACCTTCTGCCACTGCCCTATACGGAAGAAGCGCTGGCCCAGGTGGTCAGCAATGTGCAGCAGGCACAGGACGCCTTCAAACGCCCGATTCTGGTCGAAAACGCCTCTGCGTATATGACCTTCGCTGCATCGACCATGCCCGAGCATGTGTTCATGGCCGAAGTTTGCCGCCAGGCTGGATGCAAAGCGCTGCTAGACGTAAACAATGTTTATGTGAATGCGCGCAATCATGATTTTGACGCCAGCGCCTTCATCGCCGAAACGCCGGCAAATATCATCGGTGAAATTCATCTCGCTGGTCACGCCGTCAATTTATTCGATGACGGCCAAGAAATTCGCATCGATGACCATGGCTCCCATGTAGACTCCGCCGTATGGACGCTGTTCGAACAGGCCATCGCCCATGCGGGCCGCGTTCCAGCGCTAATTGAATGGGATACACGCATTCCAGCCCTAGAAGTCCTCCTGGATGAGGCTGCCCGCGCTGAAAAGATCATGTCGGCCCATAGCGATGCAGCTGATGCAGCCTGACCTCTCCACTCTACAAGCCAATTTCCGTGCGACTGTATTGGCGGATATTGGCGCAGAGGGGGCTGAACCTAAACCTCCCGAAGCCCTGTTGGCTGCAGTGAATGCGAACGGTATTCCGCCCGAACGCCGCCTCGCTATCCACAGAAATCATTTCGCCACAACGCTGGTAGACTCCCTTGGCGGGGTCTTTGAAGCGACACGGGCTTTGCTTGGGCCAGACTTCTTTGACGCATTCGCCAAGCACTATGTCCGCGCGCATCCGCCTTCAGCGCCAGGACTGTTTGAATATGGTGGCGCATTCCCAGATGCGCTCGCTGCTGCGCCTGGATTAGAAGATCACGGATATGTGATTGACGTAGCCCAGCTTGAGTGGGCCATGCACGAGAGCTTCCACGCGCCCGCTGCCCTAGCGCTTCAACCAACCCGGCTGACGGCGCTGCCAGCGGACCAAGTCGGCAATGCTGTTCTGATGGCGCACCCAACCGTTCGCTTGATCCAAGCCGCGTTCCCAGTTCATGCGCTTTGGCGTGGAGCGCTGGATAACGCGGTTGATGGCGACATGCTGCAGGGTGAACCAGCGCATTTAATGCTATCCAGGCCTAGCTTGGATGTTGAGCTGGCGCCACTTTCACCCGCAACCTATTCCTTTCTCAGCGCATTGTTTTCTGGCCAATCAATTTGGTGCCGCCGCAGGCACAGCAGCAAGCACAGGCGCATTTGATCTTGGCGAGACATTGGGGGCCTGCCTTGCGCAGACTGTCTTTGCCGACGTAGTGAACACCGGAAACATTTAACGGAGGGCGATATGTACGAAACGGGGCGCGTTCCACGCGAAGGCGTGTTGGGCATTTGGGACCGGTTGGTCAATCTGTCTGAACAGATTCCTATGTGGTTGATCCTGCTGACGACGCGCATTGGCGTCGCCATGATCTTCCTGAAATCTGGGATGACTAAAACAACGACAGGGCTCAATGTGGCAGACGGCACGTTCACGCTGTTCGAATATGAATATGCGCTGCCGGTCATTCCGCCAGATATCGCCGCCTATTTGGCGACTTATGCTGAGCATATCCTGCCGATTCTCCTGATCATCGGCCTCTTCGGGCGCCTCTCGGCGCTTGGCCTGCTCGGCATGACGCTGGTCATCCAGATCTTCGTCTATCCCAATCTCTGGGATATTCACTTGTTCTGGGCAGGGGCACTTCTGCTGCTCGTATCCAAGGGTCCTGGGGCGATTTCGCTGGATGCGATGATCGTGCGTTTCATGGACCGAAAGTGAATAAACTGTAACTCACGGGGATGTGATAAGACTTTAATCATCTAATCCGCCCCATGATCGTACATTACATGCAGCCCTTTAGCAGACAGACCGCTGAAGGGATGTGAGACCAAGTTTCGAAACCAAACACGGAGGATTAAATATGAAAGTTTCTAAGACAACAGGCCTGATGGTTGCCGCTGCAGCCGCCGCAATGTTCGCAGCCGGTACGGTCGCTACGACCCCTGCCGCTGCTGGCGGTGGCGTCAAATGCGTTGGCGCCAACTCTTGCAAGGGCTCCAGCGCCTGCGCCACTGCGACTAGCGCCTGCAAAGGCCAGAACGCATGCAAAGGCCATGGCTGGACGAAAGCGGCTTCTGCCGATGCTTGCACGAAGGCTGGCGGTAAGCCTGCCTGATCCAAGCTTCACGCTTGATTGATGCGGCCGGGCCTGGAAACAGGCCCGGCCGTATTGTTTTCTGGATCAGAGTTTCCGATATCTAAGCCATGACACAGCAGCCCACACAGCCTGAACGCAGCCGCCCCTATCTCGGGTTCGGTCTTGGCCTCCGCCCGCAGCATTACGCGGACTTGCTGGAGCGCCCCGACGATGCACCGGACCCACGCGTCGACTGGTTCGAAATCATCTCAGAGAATTACATGAGCGCTGGCGGACGCCCGCTTATCAACCTGGACCGGGTGCGTGAACGCTACCCAATGGTGATGCACGGCGTGTCGCTCTCCATCGGCTCCGTCGATCCGCTTGACCAAGACTATCTCGACAGCTTGAAAGCACTGGCGGAACGGGTTGATCCCGCCTGGATTTCCGACCACCTCTGCTGGACCGGGGTAGACGGCGTCAACCTGCATGACCTGCTACCGCTGCCATATACCGAGGAAGCGCTCGCCCATGTGGTCGACCGAATCGGCCAGGTTCAAGACCATCTTGGCCGCCGCATTGCACTCGAAAACGCCTCGACCTACGTGACCTTCACGCATTCAGAGATGAGCGAGTGGGATTTTCTGACGGAAATGGCGAAGCGCGCAGATTGTGATTTGTTGCTGGACGTCAACAATATCTTCGTCTCGGGCTTCAATCACGGCTTTGACCCGATTGATTTCATTGAAGGCCTGCCCGCTGAGCGGATCGCGCAGATCCATCTGGCCGGTCACGAACATAATGAAACGCATATCGTGGATACCCATGACGCGCCGGTGATTGAGGCCGTATGGTCGCTTTATGGCGAAGCAATAAGCCGCCTTGGACCCATCACAACCATGATCGAACGGGATGCTGATATTCCACCGCTTGCCGATATGGAGGCGGAGCTTGATCGCGCCCGCGCCATTGCCGCCAAAGCTCTAGAGCAAGCAGCCTGATGCGCCTCCCCGAATTACAGCGCGCCTTTGCTGCGCGCATGCTGAATGGCGATGACGCGATCATGTCGGTCATCCAGGACAGCAGCTTAGAACGGCGGGATGTGCTGATGGGTGTGTATGAGCACGCTTACGGTGCGCGCCTCGCGGAAGTTCTGGAAGGCGACTACGAGAAACTGCATGTCGCCATAGGGCCGGACGCATTTCTTCAGATCGCGGCGGATTATGTGACAGCGAACCCATCCCGCCACCCGAACGCCCGCTTTTTTGGCGCTGGCGTCCCCGCATTCCTGCTGCAAACCGCACCGTGGTCCGCAACGCCCTGGCATGGGGAGTTGGCCATGCTGGAATGGGCCATGGGCGAAGTATTTTTGGCAGAAGACGCAGCGCATCTCTCTATGGAAGCCATGGCCGCACTGCACCCGAACGATTGGCCGAACCTGACATTCACAATTGCAAGCGATATTCGCCGGATCACCACCCGCCATGGCGGGCCGGAGGCTTGGCTGGCCATCAATGATGATACAGACCCCGCACCCGCCGCCGCAGCAGCGGATGGGGACGAGCAGGCCTGGTTGATCTGGCGGGATGAATTCCAGGCGAACTTCCGCGCCATGGATCCACCAGAAGCTTGGGCCCTGAACGAGGCGGACGGTGGTGCAACATTCGCTGAGCTTTGCGAAGGCCTGATGGAATGGGTCCCGGCAGAGGAAGCCGCCGGGCACGCCGCAGGCTATCTCCGGGGCTGGATTGAAGCGGGCGTGCTGGCGGGGTATGAAATCAAGGAGGCATAGCGGCGCCTGGGTTCTACTTCAGAACCACGGTAGCGAAGACCGCGCCTAAATCCTTGGTCCGTTCGCGTACTGGCTTCCCTAATGGCTCTCCGCCCGCTGCTGCTCCTGATGTGCGTCTACCTTGGGCTAACGCTCACAGGCTTGCACGCTATGGGCGCGCTGCTGCCCCATTTCATCACGATCTGGAGCCTGTCTGAAACCGAAGCCGGCATGCTGACCAGTGCGATGTTCGTGGCCTATATCGGCACGGTGCCGCTGATCGCCCTTTCGGAGAAGATTGACGCAAAGCCGATCCTGCTGGTCGGCGTGATCTGCAACATTGTCGGCTATTGCGGCTTTGGGCTGTTGGCTGACGGGCTTTGGAGCGGCATGGCCTACAGGGTGCTGCAGGGCATTGGCTTCGCGCTGACCTATATGCCGGGCGTCAAAGCCATCAGCGATCGGGTGGATCAAAGCCAGCGTGGGCGCGCGGCTTCCATTTATGTATCGAGCTTTGCGACGACGACCAGCTTCTCTTTCGTTCTGGCCATTCTGATCGCCGACGCTTGGACATGGCGCGCGGCCTTCCTGCTGCCCGCGATCACAAACGCCATTGCCTTTGTCCTGATTTTGATCGCATTGCCCGCCGCCAAGCCCGAAGCAGCGCCGGCTGGCCCACGCCGCGCCGTGCTGGATTTTCGCGATGAACTCAAAGACCCCCAAATGCGGGGCTATTTCATTGCGGCCACGATGCACACAGTGGAGCTTCTGGGCCTGCGCGCATGGTCTGTCGCGTTCTTTGTATTCGCGGCGGGCGTTTATGGCTTTGAGCCAAGCCTGTTTATCGCAGCCTGTCTCGCCGGATTCCTCACATTCATTGGCATGCCGACCAGTATGGCGGGCGGCGAATACGGCCATAAGCGCGGGTTTGCCTATGCCTCCGGCATCGCCATGGCCTGTTCAGCGATTGCATGTGCAGCCGTCGGGTTTTCTGTGATGGGGCCGTTGCTGCTATTTGCAGCCCTGGTCTTGATCCACAATTGCTTCGTGTTGGCAGATTCGGGCGCACTGAATGGTGGGGCAGCGGCGGCGGCCCTACCTGGTAGGCGCGGGGCGGCCATAACGCTCATGGCCTTCGCCAACGCAATTGGCAGCTTTATTGGGCCACTGCTGTTCGGGTTCGTGCTGGATATATCAGGCGGGCGCCAGGACCCCTACGCTTGGGGCCTTGCGTTCATGAGCCTTAGCCTCTGCGTCATCATTGGCGTCGCCGCGCTCAATAACGGAATGCGCCACAGCGGCAAGCGCTAAAGCGAAACGCCTAGATCATCGATTAAAGTGAGATCAGGTATCGAGGAAGCTGCGGAGTTTGCGGCTACGGCTTGGATGCTTCAGCTTACGCAACGCTTTCGCCTCAATCTGGCGGATACGTTCGCGTGTAACGGAGAACTGCTGGCCGACTTCTTCCAGCGTGTGATCCGTGTTCATGCCAATCCCAAAGCGCATGCGCAGCACACGTTCTTCGCGCGGCGTCAGGGTGGAAAGCACGCGGGTTGTTGATTCGCGCAAGTTCGAGAGGATGGCACTATCCAGCGGCTGGATGGCGTTCTTGTCCTCAATGAAATCACCCAGATGGCTATCTTCCTCGTCGCCAATCGGCGTTTCGAGGCTGATCGGCTCTTTCGCGATTTTCAGAACCTTGCGGACTTTTTCAAGCGGCATGCCAAGTTTCACAGCAAGCTCTTCCGGCATCGGCTCGCGGCCAATTTCGTGGAGCATCTGGCGGCTGGTGCGCACAAGTTTGTTGATCGTTTCGATCATGTGAACAGGGATACGGATCGTCCGCGCCTGATCTGCAATAGACCGCGTGATCGCCTGCCGGATCCACCATGTCGCGTAGGTGGAGAATTTATAGCCACGGCGATATTCAAACTTATCAACCGCTTTCATCAGGCCGATATTGCCTTCCTGGATGAGATCCAGGAATTGCAGGCCACGATTGGTGTATTTTTTCGCAATGGAAATCACGAGGCGGAGATTGGCTTCCACCATCTCCTTCTTTGCCCGTGCGGCTTCACGCTCGCCCTGCTGGACGATGGTCACGACTTCGCGGAACTCGCCGTAAGGCAGCTGGATTTTCCGGCAGATTTCCCACATTTCTGTGCGAATTTCTTTCACCTCATCCTGGTGATTCTGGCAGAACCGCTTCCACTCGCTTTTCTGGCTAATGGAGCGGAACCAGCGTGGGTCCGTCTCACGGCCACGCCATTCAGCGATAAATTTGTCTCGCTTCACGCCGGACTTCATAGCCAGCCGCAGAACCTGGCCTTCTAACGCCACCGCTTCACGGTTCAGCTCATAAAGCTGCTCGATCAGCTGCTCAATCCGCTGATTATGCAGGCGAATTGGCGTTATCGTCTCGACCAATTCCTTGGCGGTACGGAGGTATTTCTTCTCCAGCGTCTGATCCGGGTCTTCGCTGCCCTCAATGCGATCCATCCGCTCAATGCGGGCTTTCTCTAGCCGCTTGTGGACGCGGGACAGCTTGACGAACGCTTCCTCGGAAAGCGGCAGCAGCACCTTTTCCATGGCGGCGAGGGACAGGCTGACGGCCTCATCCGCATCATCGTCATCATCATCAGATGCAGTGCTGGATGAACTTTCGTCATCAGATGTATCTTCGCCGTTTGCAGCGGCCGCAGCTTTCGCTTTCGCCTTCTTCTCATCATCATTGGCGGCAGCAGCGGTGCTTGCAGCCGTAACGACGGTTGGCGCTTGGTCAGGCGCCATGGTGTTAATCGTGCCGTCAAGGTCCAGGATATCCCGGAGCAGGATACCGCCGTCCTTCAACGTATCGCGCCAGTCCAGAATGGCCAGCGTGGTCAGCGGGCTGCGCATCAGCGCGGCGATCATTTTCTCGCGGCCAGCTTCAATCCGCTTGGCGATTGCGATTTCGCCCTCACGAGACAGCAACTCGACAGAACCCATTTCGCGCAAATACATGCGCACGGGGTCATCGGTGCGGCCAATATCATCATCATCGATATTACCGGCGACCAGCTTACCGGGCGCTTCGGCGTCATCATCGTCAGCAGCAGCCTTTTCGACCGGCTCGTCGTCGGCTTCTTCAGCCTCAACAACGTTTACACCCATTTCCGACAGAGCGGCCATGACGTCTTCGATCTGCTCGGAAGATACTTCCTCAGGCGGCAGAGCGGCGTTCAGTTCGTCATAGGTTACAGAACCGCGTTCTTTGGCGGCGGCGAGAAGCTTCTTGATCGCAGCGCTATCGTCGAGCTGCAGGCGATCTGCCGCTTCTTCACCAGGCTTAGCGGCCTTAGCAGTTTTGTCTGTCTTGGCTTTTTTCGGCGCGGATTTAGTTGCCGCCGCCGTCGCTTTTTTTGCTTTAGTCGCCATTCTCTCTCCGCCTTCTCCAGCCAACGCCAGATGCCGAATCGCGTAAACGGCCCCAATCATGCTCTATAAGGGCGTATTGGTTAACGCATTATTTTCAAATTTTTCAAGAGGACGGCAGTTTGATTACCGCCCCCGAAAGACCGCCTGCATTTCTGAATCAAGCGCCTGTAGCGCCTTGTCATCCTGCATATTCAATGATCGCGCCCGCCGCTGAATCTCCTGATTGACCTCATCTCGTTCCATTGCAGAAATGGCTTGATCTAGCCAAATAGCAATGTCCGCCTCGTTTTCTCGCAAAACTCCAGGCGGGCGACGACGCTTTATGTCTGCATCCAGCAAAGACAAAGTCCGTGCCAGACCGGCGTTCGTTAGGTGGTTGCGCAAGGCCCCAGCGTCAATGCCGGGAACGTGCACAATATTCTCTACGAGCGCCGCCCGGAGACTGTCAAGCGCCGGATCTGCGAATCGGACCAATGCCAAGCGTTCCGCCAAAGGCTCGGCCAGGTCCGGCCGCTTTAGCAGCACATAGACAAGCCGACCTTCGCCGATGGAACGTGCAGCAACACGCGCACCCGCTGATGGGCGTGGCAAGCGACGCGCAGGTGGTCCTTGATCGCGCTTTTTCCAACTGTCGCTAAGGCCTTTGTAACGATCATAAGAGCCCTGTTGCGACGGCTCCTGCCCAAAGGCTTGGCGCAGGCGATTGCGAACCTCGTCCGTGAAGTAACGCCGTACCGTTTCATCCTGGATGCCGCGCGCCAAGTCGTGCAGGCGTTTATCAAACGCTGCACGCTGTTCCGGCTGCGTTACGTCGATTTCAGACAGCGCATCCGCCCAAATGATATCCGCCAAGCTTTCGGCGTTTGCGAACGCCTCATTCAAGGCTTCAGCACCATTCTCCCGCACCATTTCGTCCGGGTCCTGGCCGCCCGTCAGCAGGGTGAATTTGAGGCTGCGGCCTGGCACCAGAATTGGCAGGCAGCGCAGGGCTGCCCGGCCTGCAGCGCGGCGCCCAGCGGCGTCACCATCCATGCACAGCGTTGGTCTGGCCGCAATCTTCCAAAGCCGCTTGATCTGATTTTCTGTGATCGCAGTGCCAAGCGGTGCCACGGTATTCGGGATGCCGGCTTCGCTGAGTGCGATGACATCCATGTACCCCTCGACCACGACGATCTCGCCCGCCTTATGACCGGGTTCCCGCGCCAGATTGAGGCCGTAGAGCGTGTCGCCCTTCTGGAAGAGCGGACTATCGGGCGAGTTCAGGTATTTCGGCTGCGCATCGCCAAGCGCCCTGGCACCAAACGCGATGCAGCGGCCACGCGCATCCATGATCGGGAAAATCACGCGGTCCTTGAAGTATCCATAGACGCGCCCGTCATCGGATTTGCGCGCCAGACCAGCCTCGACCAGCACCTCATCCTCATAGCCTTCGCGGCGAAGATAGGCGATGACGGCCATGCGATCCGCAGGCGCATATCCAAGCTGGAACCGGCGCATGGTCGGCTCTGCCAATCCGCGCCGCTCCAGATACGTTAGTGCTGCGGCACCGTGAGGCATGCGCAATTGCTGCTCAAAGAAATGCGCCGCCGCCGTATTGGCTTCCCGCATGCCCTTGGCTTGTTCAGCCCTCGCGTGCTCTTCCGGCGTTTCCTGCGGCACATCCATGCCTGCGAGACCTGCGCAAGTCTCCACCGCTTCCATGAACGCCATGCCTTCGACGTTCATCAGAAATGAAAGAATGTCACCATGCTCGCCGGACGAAAAGCAGTGATAAAAGCCTTTCTCGTCATTCACGGTGAAGGATGGCGACTTCTCCGCATTAAACGGCGACAGCCCAACAAATTCACGCCCACGTTTGATGAGCTTCACGCGCCGCTGCACGATATCGCTGACCGCGACGCGCTGCTTTAGCTCTTCAAGGAAATGCGGGGGGAGACTCAAGCCAACACGCTCCTACTTGGCCCTACTTGGCGGCCAAGCGCTGTTTCACCAAGCCTGACGCGGCTTGCATATCCATAGTGCCCGCATTGCCGGATTTAAGCGCGGCCATGACCTTGCCCATGTCCTTAATGGAAGCAGCGCCCGAATCCGCAATCGCTTTATCGACGGCGGCAGCCATAGCGGCCTCGTCCATCTGTTCCGGTAGGAAGCCTTGAATAACGACGATCTCGGCTTGCTCGGCCTCTGCCAATTCCAAGCGACCGCCTTGCTCATACATTTTGATCGATTCGTTGCGCTGCTTGACCATTTTTTGCAGCAGCTCCTGGATCGATGCATCACTCACACCGTCGCGGGAGCCATCGCTCCGATTGGCGATGTCACGGTCCTTAATTGCGGCTAAAATCAAGCGGATGGTCGAAAGTTCAGCCGGGCGCTTATTGCGCATGGCGTCCTTCATTGCGGATTTAAGGTCGTCTCTTAGCATGTTTGGCTCCTGAAGCGCGGCGACTCGTCGCCCTTAGCGCTTTAGCGTCAACGTTTTGTTTTTGCAGGATATTGTGAATTCCCGGCAGCTTGACGCTTGCCCCTCATTTTCCTATTAACAGGAAGTTTTGCAAGGGCTGCACGGTATCGACGCGAAGGCGCGCGCCGCCAGCACCTGCGCCAAGGTCCAAGAAGGTCTCCCAGAGGTATGGCGGAATCATCCGGCAATAAGGCGTCTCCCACAGGGGATACGCCCGTTATTGATGCGCGCAATCCGGGTTCAGACCCCGTGCGCACCGGCGCGCTTGTGCTCGCCGATGGAACGGTATTTAGAGGCTTTGGCCTCGGTGCCAAGGGGGCAGCGGTTGGCGAGGTGTGCTTTGTCACCTCCATGACCGGTTATCAGGAAACCCTGACAGACCCATCGTTTGCTGGCCAGATTGTGACGTTCACGTTCCCACATATCGGCATTGTCGGTGCCAATCCTGAAGATATGGAAACGAGCGCGCCTGCCAGTCGTGGTGCCATCATGCGGATGGATCCAACGGACCCATCCAACTTCCGCAGCGCCGAGCACATTGATGCTTGGTTGACCCGCATGAACCTGGTGGGCCTAGCCGGGCTTGATACCCGCCGCCTGACCCGCCGCATCCGGGAAATGGGCGCGCCAACAGGTGTTGTCATTAACGGCGGCGATACAGCGCCTGACATTCAGGATGCCGTGGTTGAAGCCAAAGGCTGGCCGGGCCTTGAAGGCATGGATCTCGCTAAAGCCGTGACCTGCAGCGAAGCCTATAGCTGGACCCAGACAGTATGGGCGCTGGGTGAAGGCTATGGCGCGCAAACGGCACCAAAGCGGAAAGTTGTCGCTATCGATTATGGGGCCAAGCACAACATTCTCCGGCACTTGGCCGAACGCGGCTGTGACGTAGAAGTGGTCCCGGCGACGGCGACGGCGGAAGACATTCTCGCCCGCAAGCCAGACGGTGTGTTTCTATCCAATGGCCCAGGCGATCCAGCTGCGACGGCAGAATACGCCGTGCCTTGCTTGCAGGCGCTGATCCAGGCAGGTGTGCCGATTTTTGGCATATGCCTCGGCCATCAGCTTCTGTCCCTGGCGCTTGGCGCTAAGACAGGGAAAATGGACATTGGCCACCGCGGTGCCAACCACCCGGTGAAGGAATTGGCGACGGGCAAGGTGGAGATCACCAGCCAGAACCATGGGTTTGCGGTGATGCGTGACAGCCTGCCAGATGGTGTGATCGAGACCCATTCCAGCCTGTTCGATAGCTCCGTTGAGGGCATTGCCGTTCAAGGCGAGCCAATCTTCTCTGTCCAATACCATCCTGAGGCCTCTCCAGGCCCTCATGACAGCCGCCATTTGTTCGACCGGTTTATCGAGGCGATTGACCAGCATGCCTAAACGTACAGACCTTAAGTCGATCATGATCATCGGCGCCGGGCCAATTGTTATTGGCCAGGCCTGCGAGTTCGACTATTCCGGCGCCCAGGCGTGCAAAGCGCTCCATGAGGAGGGCTACCGGGTCATCCTGGTGAACTCCAACCCCGCCACCATCATGACGGACCCGGAATTCGCGGACGCCACATATATCGAACCCATCACGCCGGAGATGGTCGAAAAGATCATCGCCAAAGAAAAGCCGGACGCCCTGCTGCCCACTATGGGCGGCCAAACCGCATTGAATACGGCGCTGGCATTGGCTGATTCTGGCGCGCTGGAGAAACACGGCGTTGAGCTGATCGGCGCGCGCCAGGACGCGATTGCCAAAGCCGAAGACCGCCAGCTTTTCCGTGACGCCATGGATAAAATCGGCCTCGCCACGCCAACAAGTGCTGTCGTGCGCGATATGGCGACCGGCTTCAAGGAGATGGAGCGGATCGGCCTGCCGCTCATTATCCGCCCATCCTTCACGCTTGGCGGCGCTGGCGGCGGCATTGCCTATAACCGCGACGAGTTCGAAGAAATCGTGCGCGGCGGCATCGACGCTTCCCCCATCGGCGAAGTTCTGGTTGAGCAATCCGTGCTTGGCTGGAAAGAATTTGAGATGGAGGTCGTGCGCGATCGTGCCGACAATTGCATCATCGTATGCTCCATCGAAAACGTTGACCCAATGGGCATCCACACCGGTGATTCAGTCACCGTCGCCCCAGCGCTGACGCTGACGGACAAAGAATTTCAGATCATGCGGGACGCCTCTATCGCAGTGCTCCGTGAGATCGGGGTTGATACCGGCGGGTCAAACGTTCAGTTCGCAGTGAATCCAAAAGACGGCGCGCTTGTCGTGATCGAAATGAATCCACGCGTGTCACGCTCTTCAGCGCTGGCGTCCAAAGCAACCGGATTCCCGATTGCAAAAATCGCTGCAAAGCTGGCCATCGGCTACACATTGGACGAACTCGACAACGACATCACAGAAGTCACGCCGGCCAGCTTTGAGCCGACACTGGACTATGTCGTTGTAAAAATTCCGCGCTTCACGTTTGAAAAATTCGCGGGCGCTGATCCGTATCTCACGACGTCCATGAAATCTGTCGGTGAAGCGATGGCCATTGGCCGCTCCTTCCCCGAAGCCTATCAGAAGGCGCTGCGGAGCCTGGAAACGGGCCTGGACGGCCTGAATGAAATTGAGATCGAGGGTGCGCCTGACCGTGACGCCATCGTCGCAGCTCTCGCTAAACCGGCACCGGACCGGGGCATCACCATCGCCCAGGCCTTCCGACATGGGCTTTCGGCCGAAGAAATCGGGCGCGTCACCAGCTATGATCCCTGGTTCCTTGGCCAGATCGAAGCACTGGTGGATGAAGAAGAGAACGTGCGGGCGAACGGCCTGCCCACAACGCGCATTGGCATGGCCCGCCTGAAGCGGCTCGGCTTTTCTGACGCGCGCTTGGGTCAGTTGACCGGCCAGTCGGCGCTCCAAGTCCGGGCGCACCGCCACGGCTTGAATGTGAAGCCTGTCTACAAACGCATTGATACCTGCGCGGCTGAATTCGCTTCTGCAACCTCATACCTCTATTCCTGCTATGAGGACCCAGGGGCGGCTGAGCCAGAATGCGAAGCGGATATTTCGGACGCCAGAAAGATCATGATCCTCGGCGGCGGTCCTAACCGCATTGGCCAAGGTATCGAGTTTGATTATTGCTGCGTCCACGCCGCTTATGCGCTCTCAGAAGCCGGGTACGAGACCATCATGGTCAACTGCAACCCGGAAACTGTCTCAACCGACTATGACACCTCCGACAGGCTGTATTTCGAGCCGCTGACAGCGGAAGACGTGCTTGAAGTCGCGCAATTGGAAGCCTCCAAGGGTGCTTTGCTGGGCGTGATCGTGCAATTCGGTGGCCAAACACCGTTGAAGCTAGCGGCAGCGCTTGAAGAAGCAGGCGTGCCGATCCTTGGCACCTCCCCCGATGCGATTGATCTGGCAGAAGATCGCCAGCGTTTCCAACAATTGCTGACGGACCTGGACCTTCGCCAACCGCCTAATGGCACCGCCACCAATGCTGATGAAGCTGAAGCGATTGCTGAACGCATTGGCTATCCGGTACTGCTCCGCCCATCCTACGTGCTGGGCGGCCGCGCCATGGAAATCGTCCATGACGCGGCTGACCTCCGCCGCTATATGCGCACGGCTGTGCAAGCATCTGGCGATAACCCTGTACTGGTTGATCGTTACTTGGCAGACGCGATTGAGGTGGACGTTGATGCTCTGGGCGATGGCGAGGATGTCCAGGTGGCAGGCGTCATGGAGCATATTGAGGAAGCCGGCGTGCATTCCGGCGATAGCGCCTGCGCCATCCCACCCCATAGCCTGGAGCCAGCCACGGTCGCGGAAATCAGCCGCCAGATCATTGCAATGGGTAAGGCGCTTAAGGTCAAAGGCCTGATGAACGCGCAATTCGCAGTGAAGCCGGGCGGCGACGGTGCAGAAGACGCAATCTACGTGCTGGAAGTGAACCCACGCGCCAGCCGCACAGCGCCGTTTGTGGCGAAAGCGACGGGCGTTCAGGTCGCAAAACTGGCCGCACGCGCCATGGCTGGAGAGAAGCTTTCGGAGCTACCACCGCTTAACCCAACACCGGACCAAGTTTCAGTTAAAGAGGCCGTATTCCCGTTCGCGCGCTTCCCGGGTGTGGATATCTTGCTTGGGCCAGAAATGCGCTCAACGGGCGAAGCCATGGGCATCGACCAGGATTTCGGGCGCGCATTCGCCAAATCGCAACTTGGCGCAGGCGTTGTTCTGCCGCTTGAGGGCGCGATTTTCATCTCCGTTCGCGATCATGATAAGCCGCTGATGGTTGCCGCTGCACGCAGCATGAACGCGATGGGGTTCAAAGTGCTGGCGACAAGCGGAACGGCAGATTTCCTGGCGGCAGAAGGGGTTACCGTTGAGCGTGTGCATAAAGTACTGGACGCGCAAAGGCCCCATATCGTCGACAAGATCAAATCTGGCGAAGTCCAGCTCGTGATCAACACGACAGAGGGTGCTGGTGCCATTCGTGACAGCTTTAGCATGCGTCGCGCGGCCCTTTTGGAGCGCGTTCCCTATTACACAACCGCCGCCGGAGCGATCGCCGCTGTGCAAGCAATTTCAGCAATGCGTGACGGCGCGCTTGAAGTTAAACCCTTGCAATCCTATTTTGCATAATGCGAGCATAAAGTTTGCTCTGCGTTTCTGGGAGAGCGCAGAGTTGGATTAGGTGAGCCGCCGTGAACTTCCGTTCGCGGCGGATATTGTTTTTGTACGGACGGCGCAAAGATCGCCCGGCAAATTGGGATGGAGTAAGCTAATGGACCGTGTTCCAATGACGCCTGGGGGCCTATTGACCCTCCAGGAAGAACTAAAGCGTTTGAAGGGTGATGATCGCCCGACTGTTATTCGTGCAATTGCGGAAGCGCGCGAACATGGCGACCTGTCAGAAAACGCCGAGTATCATGCCGCTAAAGAAAAGCAATCCTTCATCGAAGGCCGCATCGCGGAACTGGAAGATAAAACCAGCCGCGCCCATGTGATCGACCCTTCAACCATGTCTGGCGATACGGTCCGCTTCGGTGCCACCGTCAAAGTGGTTGACGAGGAATCCGACGAGGAAACTGAGTATCAGATCGTCGGCGCAGAGGAATCTGATATCGCCACAGGTCGGATATCTATCACCTCCCCAATTGCGCGGGCGATGATCGGTAAATCCAAAGGCGATCAGATCGAAGTTCAGGCACCGGCTGGTGCGCGCTATTACGAAATCCTCGAAGTCGGGTATCGTTGATCATCTGAATTGGTTCCTGCAATCTTTGACGGAACCTGAAATAGAGGATCGATGGAATGTTTGCCCCACTTAAAGGCCGTAAAGTCATTGACTTAACCCAAGTTCTGGCAGGTCCCTACTGTTCCTACCAACTTGGCCTTTTGGGCGCTGACGTCATTAAGATCGAGCCGCAGGACGGCGGCGACTGGGCGCGTATCGGCGGACGGGACGCTGCGCTGTCTGACGCTGGCCTTGCGGCCGGGTTTCTCACGCAGAACGCAGGTAAACGCTCAATCGCCATCGATCTAAAGCAGCCCAAAGGCGTGGCTTTGGTGCTGGATATGGTCGGCCAAGCGGATGTGTTTTTGGAAAACTTCCGCCCTGGCACTGCTGCGCGCCTCGGCCTCGATGTCGCGACCGTGCAAGGCCGGAATCCCAGCATCGTCTATGCATCGCTGTCTGCCTATGGCCAGGATGGACCGATGGGCGGCAGGCCCGCTTATGACCATGTCATCCAAGCGGTATCCGGGATCATGCAGCTTACCGGGGACCCAGAAACGCTGCCCAACAAAGTCGGCGCGCCCTATGTGGACTATGCGACCGGCATGAATGGCGCCTTCGCCGTGCTGTCTGCGTTGATGGAGAAGGATCGCACTGGCAAAGGTCAGCGTGTCGATGTGGCAATGTTGGATTCAGCGTTGCTGTTGATGGCGTCGCATATGACGGGCGCGGCCACATCCGGGACCATTCCCCAAGCCAGCGGCAACGAAGCCTTTAGCGGCAGCCCGACATCCGGCGTGTTCAAAACCAAGCACGGCGACTTGGCCCTCGCTGCCAATAACGAACGCCAATATCCCCGCCTGCTTCAAGCCATTGGCCGCGAAGACCTAGCGACAGACCCGCGCTTTGCCGACCGCGACGCCAAAAAAGCGAACGCCCCAGCACTCCGTCAAGTCCTGGCCGAAACATTCCTGACCGACACGGCCGATGCATGGGAAGAAAAGCTGTCTGCGGCAGATGTCCCCGCCGGCCGCGTACGCGACATTGGTGACGCCATGAACTCTCCGCAGGTCCAGCAACGCGGATTGATGCAGGAATATGAAATCTCCGGCACTGACCGGAAAACCCAGGCCCCGACATTAGGCTTCAAAGCCAACGGATCGATGCCCGCTGCAAAATCCCCCGCCCCACGCCTTGGCGCAGACGCGGACAGTGTATTAAAGGATTTCGGCATGCGCGACGCCGCGATCGCCGCCCTCCGCACCAGTGGCGTTGTGCTTTAGGGCAAATGCGGAAATGAGACGCTGGTCCCTGAATTAAGCCGTCTTTAGGAACAACAGGCGGACACTCCTGACCGAGACGCGCACCACGCGCAGGCTCGTTGGAGTTTTCAAGTGTTTGATCGCTGGTTTATCGCCGGGTCTGACAGGGCATGGATTATAGAATCCTGCCTCGAGTATAGCCACGACCTGAAGCTGGCCGGCCTATCCATTTTGATAGCAATTCTCGCCTCCTACACCGCATTCCATTCTGTCAGCAGCCTCATTAGCGCGCCGACCCGCTCTGTCCGGCTGATCCGCCTGCTCGTCGGTGCAACAATCATGGGCGCGGGCATTTGGGCCATGCATTTCACCGGAATGCTGGCACTGGACATGCCGCAAACGATCCTATTCGAACCGGTATTGACGGTCGCATCCGTATTAATCGCGATACTTGCAAGCGGCGGCGCTTTCCTCATCGCGGCGTCTGCACGACACAACATCGGCGCGATGCTAAGCGGCGGACTGGTGCTAGGGGCCGGTATAGGTGGCATGCACTATGTCGGCATGGCGGCAATGCGATTGGAAGCTGTTGTCAAATATGATCCGCTGCTGTTCCTTGCCTACATTCTTGTCGCCGTCGGCCTCTCATCCAGCGCACTTTGGCTGCTTTTAAAAGACCGCGATGGGCGAAAATCATCCTCAAGCAAATCATCAGGCTTAAACCGCATTGGCAGTGCCGCGCTGATGGGCCTGTCCATTTCCGTCATGCATTACACCGGCATGAGCGCGACCTATTTTGTCACAGCGCTCAATCCGTCTTCGCCAGTCGAAGGCCTCGATGGAGGAACAATGGTATTGGCGATCATTGCCGGCGCAATCCTGCTGACAATGCTGGCCCTCACCGCCACCGCCATTAGTCAATCGACGCTGATACGCGAGGCTGAAACCGCGACCAAAGCCAAGTCTGAATTCCTGGCCTCCATGAGCCATGAATTGCGCACACCGATGAACGGTGTACTAGGATTAACAGCGCAACTGGCACGCACAGACCTCACCCGTGACCAGTTACAGATGGTGCATACCATCAGGGATTCTGGTCAGACACTGCTGAACCTGCTGAATGATATCCTGGACCTGTCCAAGGTTGAGGCAGGTCATATCGCGCTGGAAGAAACCGATTTCTCACTTTCCGAGCTGGTCCAGTCAACAGAAGCGCTCTGGGGGCCGAACGCGGCAGAAAAGGGCCTGGAATTTAGCGTTCACGCTGATACTGGCAATATCAATTATCTCAGCGGCGATAGCATTCGCTTGCGCCAAGTTCTGAATAATCTGATCGGCAATGCTATCAAATTCACCAGCGAAGGCAGCGTCACAGTAAAGATATTTGCTGCGACCAGACCGATGGACGGGCGCATCACAGTGCGCGCCGAGATTCAAGACACTGGCATCGGTATTTCGGCTGAGAACCAACGGAGCCTGTTCCAACGCTTCACCCAGGCGGACGCATCGATCACCAGGAAATACGGTGGCACGGGCCTTGGACTTGCAATCTGCCAGAACTTGGTCGCTCTGTTCGGTGGCGCCATCGGCGTTGAAAGCACGGACGGACAGGGATCCAAATTCTGGTTCACTGTAATCACAGACCCTTGTAAGGCTGGCACGACGAAGGCGGCGTCTCGCATTGCAGTCCAACCGCCCACGCCCATGCTGCAGAATCGGCAGCTCCGCATTCTTGTGGCAGAAGATAATCTGACCAACCAAAAGGTCATTGAGTACATGCTGGAACCATTCGACGCCGAGATTGAGATTGTCGGCAATGGCAGGCTCGCACTCGAGGCTGTCAGCAGCAGCGCTTACGACATGGTGCTGATGGATGTACAAATGCCGGAAATGGACGGTGTCACCGCCACCCGCCACCTCCGCAAGCTAGACGGCCCGGGCGCCGACACGCCGATCATCGCCCTGACTGCCAACGCTATGACCGGTGACCGGGAAGCCTATCTGAAGGCTGGCATGTCAGACTATGTGCCAAAACCTTTGGACCAGCACGTACTGCTGCACACCATCGCCCGCGCCGCCAGCGTACCGGACCCGATCAGCCATCTACCGCAGGCCGAGCCACCCCCGCCGAAACCAGCAGAAACGGTCAAAGCAGAAACAAGTGCCCTTGAAGCACTGGTGGCCGATCTGGACGCCTTTATGACGCCAGATCCAACGGACGCTCCAGCGCCCCCAACCACTATCAAGAAATCCGCTTAGATCCAATCTGGCGCAGATTGTTCCTGGATTAGGTCTTGGTACGTGCGCGGCTTACGGGCAAAATCCCAGTTCTGGCCTTGAACAACGACTTCCGGTGTGCGCGGACGGCCATTATATTCGCTTGCCATAACGGCCCCGTAAGCACCTGCCGCCAGGAAAGCCACACGGTCGCCAGCCGCTAAAGGCGGCATCATGCGGCTGTCAGCGAACTTATCTGTCGATTCACAGATTGGCCCGACGATATCAGCCGCCGTCCATTCAGCGTCCCCTGCCGGCAATGTCAGCGGCACGACTTCATGCCACGCTTTGTAGAGCGCCGGGCGGATCAGATCATTCATTGCGGCATCCAGAATGACGACACGATGATCGCCCGCAATCTTCTCGCCAATCACGTTAGCGATGAGCACGCCAGCCGGACCAACAATCCTGCGGCCTGGCTCCAGCATCACTTCGCAATCGATATCGGCAACGGCAGCGCGGATTGTATCGGCGTAGGCTTGGATTGAAGGCGGCGTTTCATCTTTGTAGCGAATGCCAAGGCCACCGCCGACATCAAACCGTCGGAGCATGACACCATCTACAGCCAAGCGATCCCAAAGCGTGCGGAGCTTGGCGCAAGCGGCGGCGGAATGGGCAACGTCCCCGATCTGTGAACCGATATGCATGGCGATGCCCATGGGCTTCAGACCCGGCGCACGGGCAGCTTCCTGATAAAGGCGCTCCGCATCGCCGTAGTTGACGCCGAACTTATCGGTCGCGCGCCCAGTGGAGATTGCATCCAGCGTACCAGCATCCACATCCGGGTTTACCCGGAGCGCAATCGGCGCCTGGACACCTTTGGAGACGGCAACCTGGTTCAGCCGCTCCAATTCCGCCTCAGACTCGACGTTGATCTGCATAACGGCGGCATCGAGTGCGTCTGCCAATTCCTGGTTGGTTTTCCCAACACCTGAGAACACGATTTTGTCTGCAGAGGCACCAGCAGACAGCGCCAAAGCCAGCTCCCCACCGGATACGACATCCACGCCGGCACCCTTTGCCAGCAATGTCTTCAACACCCCGACGCTGTCATTGGCCTTAAGTGCATAGCAAATGCGGGTTGGTTGGCCCGCAAAAGCATCTGCGAAGTCTTGATAGGCGTCCGCAATGGCGTTCAGCGCATAGGCGTATACGGGGCCATTAGCGGCGTCCGCAATGGCATCGAGCGGTGTGGCGTCTGCGTGCAGGCGGCCATCGCGATAGGCAAAAGCGGGCGCGATGCTGGCAAGTGTCGCTTCAAGATCAGTCATGGGCTTCGCCTTAACGGGTAGGGTATGTGCGCGGATATACAGGCTTAACGCCCTCCCGCTGCTCAAGTTCGCCCTTTTTACCGCAGGCGGACAGGGCAAGCGCTGCGGCGAGGATACACACCGTAACTGTCGCCGCCCTCCTTACACAGAACAACTGCGCCATCACGCCGCCTCCAAGCGCGCCCGCGCCGCTTTCACCGCCGCGCGAACGTTATCAGGTGCGGCACCGCCGAAGCTGGAGCGGGATGCGGCAGAATTCTCCACCTTGAGCACCTCATACACACTCGCATCGATGCCAGCATGAACGCCTTGCATGACGTCCAACGGCAAATCCTCCAATCCACAGCCGCGCGCTTCCGCTTCAGAAACCAGCGAGCCAGACACATGATGCGCTTCACGGAATGGCAGGCCTTGGTTCTGGACCAGCCAGTCGGCCAGGTCGGTCGCGGTGGTAAAGCCAAGCTTAGCGGCGGCCAACATGCCTTCCCGGTTCGGCTGCATATCCCGCGCCATGCCAGACATAGCGGCGATTGCCAGCATTAAGGAATCGACGGCGAGAAAGACCGGCTCTTTGTCTTCCTGCATATCCTTGGAATATGTCAGCGGCAGGCCCTTCATCATCATCAGCAGGCTGGTGAAAGACCCTGCAATCCGCCCAATCTTGGCGCGAACAAGCTCTGCCGCGTCTGGGTTGCGCTTCTGCGGCATGATCGAGGAGCCCGTGGTGAAGGCATCCGTCAGGCGAATAAAGCGGAACTGCGCGCTCATCCATAGCACGATTTCATCCGCCAGCCGGGAGAGATGCATGGCATTGATAGACGCAGCGCCCAGAAACTCCAGCGCGAAATCCCGTGCCGATACAGCATCCAGCGAATTCGCCATCGGTCGATCAAACCCGAGCGCCTTCGCAGTCATATCCCGGTCCACGGGATAGGGCGTGCCAGCGAGCGCGGCCGCACCGAGCGGCGATTCGTTCAATCGTTTGCGGCAATCTTCAAACCGGCCCCGATCACGGGCGATCATTTCTACGTAAGCTAGCAAGTGATGGCCAAACGTGATGGGCTGGGCGTTCTGCAGGTGCGTGAAGCCGGGCATGACCATATCGGCACCTGCCTCCGCCTGATCAATCAAAGCGGCTTCAAGGTCCTTCAATGCAGCGAGCACCGTATCAATCTCATCCCGGAGCCAAAGCCGGAAATCGGTCGCGACCTGATCATTGCGCGAACGGCCTGTATGCAAGCGTCCAGCTGCCGCACCGATGATCTCAGACAGCCTGGCCTCGACATTCATATGAATGTCTTCAAGGGCGTCCTTGAATTCGAAACTGCCAGCGGCGATTTCCTGGCGCACCTGCTCCAGCCCGCGCGTAATTTCAGCCGCGTCACCCTCTGAAACGATGCCCTGTTTCGCCAGCATCGCCACATGGGCTTTGGACCCGGCGATGTCTTGTGCGTACATTCTTTGGTCGAAATGAATGGACACATTGATTGCGGCCATTATATCCGAAGCACCACCTTTAAAGCGCCCGCCCCACATTGTGTTTGCTGCGGGAGTGCCATTCGAACTGTCATTGGAGCCGGACATGCGCCGATCCTTACCTGCCATTATTCTTGCCGCCGCCTTATGGAACATCCTGCCAGCCGCGTCCATGGCGGCGGATATCCCAAGACCGCCGTCAGATGCTTTTGTGATGGCGGAAGTTCCCGCAATTGCACCAGATACGCCCTTCGCGCTGCCAGACGGTACCTCAGCCAAACTGTCCGATTGGCGGGGTAAGATCGTTGTATTGAACTTCTGGGCCACATGGTGCGCGCCCTGCGTCAAGGAGCTGCCATCGCTCGACCGACTGTCGGCCGCACTCCCCTCAGAAACCCATGCCGTCCTCATAACCTCGACGGATCGCGGCGGTCCTAAGAAAGTCCCGCCGTTCCTGAAGAAGCTAAAAACCGAAAACTTGGCACCCTATCTAGACGCCAAAAGTGCGCTTGGACGCGCATTCGGCATGCGTGGG
This sequence comes from Alphaproteobacteria bacterium, assembly GCA_040263875.1. Lineage (GTDB taxonomy): Bacteria > Pseudomonadota > Alphaproteobacteria > Bin95 > Bin95 > VMCJ01. The sequence continues at coordinate 10,175 of JBDQJI010000031.1, read as the reverse complement.
CTGCCAACGACTTACATCATCAGCAAGGATGGCAATGTGGTGGCGAAACTGGAAGGTGCTGCCGAATGGGACAGCCCAGAAATCGTTGAATGGCTGAAGACGCTCACTGACTGGCAGAAAGCGACCTGACCTTTCGCCGGTCTACTCGTCCGCGTTCTCCAACGAAAACTCGCCGTCCTTAATGCGGGCGGGCAGGTCTTCGAACAGGCTGGCGGTGAGTTCTTCGCCCCGGTCTGCGACGAGGTCTGTGATCGCCAGATAGATCATCACTTCGCATAGAAGATCGGCCTCAACGCCGTTTTCGCAGGCTTTGTCCCATGCTTCCAGAAATTGATCGAGCGCGAATTTCTTTTGCTGCTCTTCGCTAAGGCGACTTTCGGCCATGGTGCGGGTTTATCCCTTATTGCGGAATTGGGAGCGATTGGCGATGCGGCCGTCATCCTTGACCGCGATGATCTCAAGCGCTGAGTCCTGATTGCGAGTCATCATCGTGATGGCGTCATCCCAGAACACAGGGCGCAACAAGCGGACCTCGCCTTCAAATTGCTCTGCCGGTGCGGCCAGCTTTGCCGCCTCCAAATGCCAATTGACCATCTGATTGCCTGCCGTGATCGGTGCGCGGAAGCCGAAGGTTTGGGCATAGGCCGGGTCGGTATGGATCAGGTTGCGGGTGGCACCGCAATACCCAACCACGTTCTCCGGCGTGCAGGTTTTCGATTTCAGGTTCTGCCACCCTTCCGCTGCCAAATCCGCCATACGGTCTGCTGTTGTTGGCTGCGGGCCAGACTTCTTGGGCGGTGCTTCGGTATTCCGCGTCGGGTCCGCCATCAGCGCAATTGGCGAGACAACCAGCGCGAGGTCACCATTTTCTAACCGATACTCAAACCGTGCATGCATCAGCCATCCGCGCGGATGGTCTTCAATTTTCGTGAATTGGCCAGACATAGCGACCGGCGTATCCACGTGGATCGGCAGGATCCGCTCAATCTGCTGGACCGTATGGACATAGCCCCGTTCCGGGTGGTGGTCGAACAACGCTGAGCCGATAGTGCTGATCGGGCGGCGCGCCAGAAGCCCCAGGTCGACCTCATCGCCATAAAGTGCGGGGTCTATATCGCAGAAATCCAGCATGTCGTTCTGGAATTGGCGGCTGATAACCAAGGTCTCGTCCTGGAATTCAGCACCTGCCTCTACCTTTGGATAGATGGCTTCGCCGCCAGCAATCGCCTGCACGATGAAGTTCGGGTCATATAGGTCTTGCGCTGCGGGCATGGTCTCAGGGTCCTTCTTTGGAAAGCGGATCAGGTATGAACGTCTGGCGCCGACGCCGATAGGTCAAGCAGAACTGGGATGAAAGAGCGGCGCATATCCGCCACGCAGAGCTGCAAGCGACGTTGGCGGCGTTAATGTCGTGACTGTGCCCACGCCCCGGTGAACAGGTTTGCGATAGCCCGTATGCGTCCAGGGCAGCAGATTATCGCCCAGCACCAAAGCGGGCGTGCCCGAACCCGGCTCTAAGATAAACGCGCCATCAGGCAAGTCTTGCAGCTTGGCTTGATGCGTTTGCATGGCCCTAGCACCCGGAATTGCACGTTCTGCGTGGAGTCGCTTATCGACATCGGGGGCGGAGGGCCTTGGGACCCCCGCACCGGCGCTCATGGCGTCCATCCAGGCGTTATAAGCCTGCCTGCGGCATTCAGCGCAGGGGCGATGACCAGCAGCCAATGCCACGGCTTCGTCAAGGAAAAATAACTCCGTCCAGCGATTGGGGGTCATCAACTGCCGGTGGCGGCCCTTGAACTGAAGCGCGCAGATGATCCAGTTTTTATGCCGCCAAAGCGCTGGATTCAGCCGTTTATCCGGCCTATGCAGAACACCACGATTGCCCGTAAACAGGCCTCGTGCTGGCACGGCTTCGATTCGACCATCCGGCGTCACCCGGTTTTGCAACGGCGACGGGCGCGAATTCGTAAGATTCTTAGGTTCTAACGACGCCAAAGCGTTGACCTTTCTGGCGGGATCGCTATAACTCCCGCTTCTCGCGACAACCCAGCAGCTTTGCCGGGCGTGTGGCGTTGCATAGTTTCCTAGCTGTCGGACGGCGCTAAACCGCCCCCAGCCAATGAGAGAAAACCGATGTTTGCAGTGATCCGCACCGGCGGCAAGCAATATCGCGTCGCGGAAAATGACGTGATCAAGATCGAAAAGCTGGAAGGCGAGCCAGGCGACGCCGTTTCCTTTGGCGAAGTGCTGATGGTTGGCGGCGAAGGCGACGCTAAGATTGGCGCGCCTTTGGTTGAGGGTGCCTCCGTGCAGGCTGAAGTCGTTGAGCAGATGCGCAATAAGAAGGTGATTATCTTCAAAAAGCGCCGTCGGCAGAACTCACGCCGCAAGAATGGCCATCGCCAGCACCAGAGCATCGTCCGCATCACCGGCATTTCTGCCTAAGCACTGAGGTAAAGACCTATGGCCCATAAAAAAGCAGGCGGCAGTTCACGTAACGGTCGCGATTCAGCTGGTCGGCGCCTCGGCGTCAAAAAGTTCGGTGGCGAAAACGTCGTTCCAGGCAATGTGCTCGTGCGTCAGCGCGGCACGAAATTCCATCCGGGTGAAAACGTCGGTATGGGCAAGGATCACACATTGTTCGCGCTCGTCGAAGGCAATGTTGAGTTCGCACACAAAGCACGCGGCCGCACCTATGTGCAGGTAGCGCCACCGGCGAACGAAGATGACGGAGCCGTCGCAGCCGAATAGGCGCTGCAGACGACGCTCCGACGCGGGCGTCAAGTCGGTTCAATCAGGATCGCCGGACGCCCCGAGCATGGAATTGGGGGCAGTTCAGCGGGACAGGGTTTGACCGATGCGGTTTCTTGACGAAGCCAAGATTTTCATAAAAAGTGGCAATGGCGGCGGGGGTGCAATCTCCTTCCGGCGCGAGAAGTTTGTCGAATTTGGCGGTCCTGATGGCGGGGACGGCGGGCGCGGTGGCGACGTTATTCTGCGATGTGTCCCTAACCTGAACACGCTGATCGACTTCCGCTATACCCAGCATTTCCGCGCCGCAAGCGGTAAAGGTGGTGCCGGTCGCCAACGCACTGGCGCAAGTGCTGATCCCATCATCCTCCAGGTTCCGCCCGGCACCGAAGTGCTGGACGAAGACAAACGCTTTGTCCTGGCTGACATGACGGAGCCTGGCCAAGAGGTCGTGCTGGCCAAAGGCGGCGATGGCGGATTTGGCAATCTGTACTACAAGAGCTCCGTCACGCAGTCCCCCCGTAAAGCGATTCCCGGCTGGCCCGGTGAAGAACGCTGGGTTTGGTTGCGCCTGAAGCTGATTGCAGACGCTGGGCTGATTGGCCTACCAAATGCAGGCAAATCCACCTTCCTTGCCGCATCCAGCGCTGCCCGCCCAAAGATCGCGGATTATCCGTTCACGACGCTGGTCCCGAACCTTGGAGTCGTCCGGCTAGATAACGAACGTGAGTTCGTGCTTGCAGACATCCCAGGCCTTATCGAAGGCGCTCATGAAGGTGCGGGTATCGGCGATAGATTTCTCGGCCATGTAGAACGTTGCCAAGCCCTGGTGCATCTGGTGGATGGCGCTGGTCTGGGCGAGTTAGGGGTCGAAGACGTTGCCGCCGCCTATAAAGTCGTGCGCGAGGAGCTTGTAGCCTACGGCGGCGACCTGGCCGACAAAACTGAAATCCTGGCGCTTAACAAAACAGACGCGCTTGACGATGAAACCGCTATTCGCCAGCGCGAAGAGCTGGCTGAAGCTGCAGGCTGCGCGCCTGAAGATATTCTCTTGATCTCTGGTGCCGCTGGAACAGGCGTGCGGGAGGTGCATGAGCGCCTTTGGAAAGCGATTGGCCGAGACCGGAATGCAATCCCCGCAGATGATCAGCCAGAGGAAGGCTCAGGCGGTGCTTGGTCGCCCATATGACGAATGCAACACCCTCAAGATTGGCCAAGGCGCGCCGGGTGATCGTCAAGATCGGCTCAGCCCTGCTCGTGGACGCAGCAACGGGCGAACTCCGCCGCGAATGGCTGGCTGGGGTTGCAGATGATCTGGCAGCCATGCGCGCACGCGGCCAGGACGTTGGCATCGTCTCCTCTGGCGCTATTGCTCTTGGGCGACGGAAGCTCGGCCTTCCATCCGGCGCACTTCGGCTTGAAGAAAGCCAGGCAGCCGCTGCCGTTGGTCAGATTGATCTGGCGCACGCATACCGGTCAGTATTTGTACCCCATGGCTTCAATGTCGCCCAATTGCTGCTGACCTTGAGCGACACCGAAGAACGCCGCCGCTACCTGAATGCACGCGGCACGCTGGCCACCCTGTTCCGCATGGGCGCTATCCCCGTCATCAACGAAAATGACACCGTGGCGACCGAAGAAATTCGTTTCGGCGATAATGACCGTCTCGCAGCCCGGGTCGCTGCCTGCGCCAGCGCAGATGCACTTGTGCTGCTGTCCGACGTGGACGGCCTGTATACTGCAGATCCCCGCCGCGACCCTTCCGCGACAAAGCTGAAAGAAGTCACAGCCGTCACGGCAGACATCGAGGCAATGGCTGGCCCCGTTGGCAGTGACATGGCGTCTGGCGGCATGCCGACCAAGCTCGCCGCTGCCCGCATCGCGCTTGACGCCGGGTGCAGCATGGCGATCGCTTCTGGCATTGCTGACAATCCCCTTCGCCACCTTGAAACCGAAGATGACGCCACTTGGTTCGTCGCCGACCAAACGCCGGTACAAGCCCGCAAGCGCTGGATCGCAGGCGGCTTGGCGGCGGAGGGCGAAGTATGGATTGACGCTGGTGCTGCCCGTGCACTCGGGCGCGGCAACAGCCTGCTGCCAGCGGGCGCCACGCGCATCGACGGTAAATTTGAACGCGGTGCGCCAGTTATCGTGCGCGGGCCAGACGGGCGGGAAGTCGCGCGCGGCCTCATTGCCTACAGTGCTGAAGACGCCCGGCGCATTCTAGGCATGCAAAGTGCAGATTTCGCTGATGCGCTCGGATATCATGGCCGGGCAGCACTCATCCACCGCGACGACATGAGCATGACCGGCCGCGCCGGATCATTAAGCCGAGAGGAGGCATAGCCCCATGAGTCCTGATTCTAACAGCCTCAACACTCCGCAGGCTTTGGCCCCAGCAGACGCCGACGCCATGGTGGCTGAAACCGCCGCCTGCGCCCGCGCCGCCGCACCGGCCCTTGCCCGCGCCAAACCAGCAGACAAAACCCTGGCTCTCAGGGCTGCCGCAAATGCCGTGCGCACCCAAGCCGCAGAAATTCTAGCAGCCAATGACAAAGACATGGCGGAGGCCGAGGCTAAGGGCTTATCCGGTTCAATGCTGGATCGGCTCAAGCTTGACGGCGCCCGCCTGGAAAGCGTCGCCCAGGGCCTAGAGGCTGTGGCAGATTTGGCTGATCCCGTGGGCCGCATCCAGGCCGATTGGACCCGCCCGAACGGCCTTGTGATCCAGCGGATTGCTGTGCCCTTAGGCGTGATCGGCGTCGTCTACGAATCCCGCCCGAACGTCACCGCAGACGCAGGAGGACTGGCGCTGAAAGCCGGGAATTGCGTCATCCTGCGCGGTGGATCTGAAAGCGCCAATTCCTCCGCCGCCATCGTCGACGCACTCCGCACCGGCATTGCAGCGGCAGGCCTGCCCGCAGACGCCATCCAACGGGCACCCACCCAAGACCGCCAATATGTCGGTGCCATGCTGCGTGCCCATGGCCTGATCGACGTGATGGTGCCCCGCGGCGGGAAAAGCCTGGTAGGCCGCGTGCTGGAAGAAGCGCGCATGCCGGTCATTGGCCATCTGGAAGGCCTTTGCCACGTTTATGTGGATGGTGCGGCGGACATCGACAAAGCCCGCGCCATTGCCGTCAACGCTAAGATGCGGCGCACGGGCGTGTGCGGAGCGGCTGAAACCCTGCTGGTGGATCGCGCCATCGCTGATACAGCCCTCTCGCCGTTGCTAGACGACCTAATTGCCGCTGGGTGCGCCATCCGGGGCTGCCCAGAAGTCCAAGCCGCTGACGCCCGTGTTACAACGGCCACTGAGGAAGATTGGACAACTGAATATCTGGACGCCATCTTGTCGGTTCGTGTTGTGGACGGCATGACTGGCGCGTTGGATCACATCGCCCGCTACGGCTCCGGCCATACGGACGCCATCATCACTGAAGACAGAAACGCCGCCGCCCGCTTCACGGCAGAGGTCGACAGCGCCATCGTCATCGTCAACGCATCCACCCAATATGCCGATGGTGGTGAGTTCGGGTTCGGCGCTGAAATCGGCATCTCGACGGATAAATTTCACGCGCGCGGCCCCGTCGGCGCGGATCAACTCACGAGTTACAAATATGTCATCGCTGGCGACGGTCAGACCCGGCCGTGAATCCGGGCGGATCGGCTTGCTGGGTGGGTCGTTCAACCCCGCTCACGCTGGCCATCTGCAGCTCAGCCTGGTCGCGCTGAAGCGGCTGCGGCTGGATGCGGTGTGGTGGATGGTCTCGCCCCAGAACCCGCTGAAGGCAGCAGCTGGGATGGCGCCGCTGGAAGATCGGATGAGTGCCGCCCGCAAAGCCGCGCGCCACCCCCGCATCTATGTGACGGATATTGAACGGCATTTGGCTAGCCGCTATACGGCAGACACGCTCTGCCAACTGCGCCAACGCTTTCCGCAAGCCTCGTTTGTTTGGCTAATGGGCGCGGATAATATGCTGCAAATCCCACGCTGGAAGCGCTGGGCTGAGATATTTGAAACGACGCCGGTTGCCGTCATCGCGCGACCGGAATATTGTTGGAATGCTATGCACGGAAAAGCGGCGACGCGATTTCAGCGCTCTCGACTTGGTCCACATCTAGGCCCCCACGCTGCGGGAAGCTTGGCTGCGCGCCGCGCGCCAGCATGGACTTACACGCCAATGCGATTGAACCCGACCTCTGCAACGGATATCCGCAGCGGTCGCCAATCACCCTTCGGAGGACCCTGGGCATCCTAAGCGACGTCAACGAGACTGAAGACACACCGGAAACGGCAGACGCCGTTCCCCCTCAACCTGCAGACGACAAAGCGCATGCAATGCTGCAGCGCGTTCTGGAAAGCCTGGAAGATGACAAGGCCCAGGACATCGTCACCATCGAAATGTCCGGTAAATCCGCCATGTGCGATTTTCTGGTCATTGCATCAGGCCGCTCCCAGCGCCAGGTTTCGGCCATGGCGGAACATTTGCACGATGCGATAAAGCCATCCTTACCGGCAGCGCCCGGCATGGAAGGCCTGCCCCAGGGTGACTGGGTGTTAATAGATGCCGGCGACGTGGTGGTGCATCTGTTCCGCCCGGAAGTGCGCGTGTTCTATAATCTGGAACGCATGTGGGGCCTGGAAGCACCCGCCATCCCGCCGAGCTACTTCGCCGAAGATGAAGGTGAAGGCGAAGGTGAAGACCTGAACTAAGGCGCTTGCCATGCGCCTCACCATCATCACCGTTGGCCGCGCCCGGGATGCGGATGAGGCGCGCATTGTCGCCCGCTATCTGGCCCGGATGCGCCCCAAGCCGGAGCTCATCGAAATTGATGGCCGCAAAACCCGCGACGCATTGGATGAATGGCGCCAGATCGAAGCCCGCATTCCATCTGATGCGGCTAGAGTACTGCTGGACGAGCGGGGTCGTGACCTGACCAGCCCTAAGTTAGCAGCGCGGCTTGGCCAATGGCGGGATGATGGGCGCGACATTGCTTGCCTGATCGGTGGTGCCTACGGCTTCCCTGATGCTGCCCGCCAATCCGCCGATCTCATCCTCGCTTTCGGCCAAGCGACATGGCCCCACATGCTGGTCCGCGCCATGCTGTCCGAGCAGCTCTACCGTGCCCAGGAAATATTAGCGGGCAAGCCCTATCATCATGGCTAGGCTAAGCGACTAATATCCCTCTGGACACGCCGCACCCCCTCGCTTATAAACCGCCGTCGCTACGCCATTTCCGTAGCCGTCGCCCAGGTAGCTCAGCTGGTAGAGCAGCGGATTGAAAATCCGCGTGTCGGTGGTTCGAATCCGCCCCTGGGCACCATTTACCCCTCCAAGACAGTCTGATACAGACTTATAAACGGCAGATTTTCGCGATTTTTACGGAAAATAGAAACCGTAGTGATCGGCTAACGTCTCTTAGTGTCCAACTAGTTTGTGGGTATTTTTCAGGGTATCTCCATATATACCTTTGAGGAGATACCCACATGTCGATGAATGATCTGCAAATTCGTAACCTAAAACCCAGCGAACGCGCCTTTAAAAAGTTTGATGGCGGTGGGCTGCATATTTTTGTCACGCCGAAAGGATCAAAGCTCTGGCGGATGTCATATCGCTTTGCGAACAAGCATAAACTCCTCTCCATCGGCAGCTATCCGATCGTATCGCTGGAGAAAGCGAGAGAAGCACGAAGCGCTGCCAAGCGGCTGTTAGCAGATGGGATTGATCCAAGCGAAGCCAAGAAGGCCGAAAATCGCCAGCAACGCATCGCCGCTGAAAACACCTTTGAAGCCGTCGCTAATGAGTATGTCGAGAAGCTCCGGCGTGAAGGCCGCGCGCCTCCAACGCTCTCGAAAGTGCAATGGTTGCTCGGGATCGCAAACCCTTTGATAGGTCGACGGCCTATTGCTGATATTTCATCCGCTGAAGTGCTGGATGTTCTGCGCCGGGTCGAGAAACGCGGACGGCTTGAATCAGCCCGCCGCCTTCGCAGCACCATCGGCAGCGTGTTTCGCTATGCAATAGCGACGGCGCGGGCAGAGAACGATCCAACCATTGCGCTACGTGGCGCACTTGTTGCGCCGACAGTGACGCATCGTGCCGCCATCACTGATCCAAAGGCGCTAGGCGGCGTCCTGAGAGCCATTGACGGCTTCGACGGGCAGCCAACGACTAAGGCGGCCTTGCAGCTTATGGCGCTACTATTCCCGCGCCCTGGCGAACTCCGTGCGGCTGAATGGTCAGAAATCGACTTTGACGCCGCAGCCTGGGCCATCCCCGCAAGTCGCACAAAGATGCGCCGGGACCATCGCATCCCACTTCCCGCCCAAGCCTTAGTAATCTTGCAAGACCTGAAAGAGCTGACTGGCAACGGCAAATATCTATTCCCATCCATCCGCTCCGCCCACCGAACTATGTCAGAGAATACGCTGAACGCAGCGCTCCGGCGCATGGGCTATACGAAGGATGAAGTGACGGCGCATGGCTTCCGTGCGACGGCTTCCACATTGCTGAACGAGTCCGGCCTCTGGTCGCCAGATGTCATTGAACGGCAGCTAGCGCATGTCGAAGCCAATGAAATCCGCCGGGCATACGCGCGCGGAGACCATTGGGAAGACCGCATCCGCATGATGACTTGGTGGGCGGATTGTTTGGATGGGTTGCGCCTCTTGTGATCTCCAGCAGGCACAGCATGGTGCTTGAGAGAGCCTGCACTAAGACGCAATATGCGAGACTTGGCGGCTCTCAATTTTGGGGGCTATCCGAAATCAACGGAACGATGGTCGATGGCTCCTAGTTCAGAACCAAAGCCGGGAGAATTGGGAGGGAGACCACCAAATTCCTTGCTTGCAAGATGGAAGCAGCGCTCATTTTGGACGGCGAACCAAGGTAGTTACTTTATTTTCGGCCTGGACCCGGAACGCGCATCCGACATTGCAAGCGCGGTTTCATCCGATGCGGAATTTGAGGCAAAGCGCGTCGAAATTGAGCAAAGGGCATATGCTGCGATTGAAGCTGGAACTCTGCATGGGCGGCCATCACCAGCAGAATTCATCAGCTGGGCTGACAGTGTGAAAATAGCCGTTTCGCCAAGATGGCTGGGTCCGGAAGGTCTACCACGTTACGAAGGAAAGCCCATTGGGTTAGCAAAGTTGGAGAAAATTAAGGCTGATAACCTCAGGGCAAGGCTTATTAGCCTTTGGGCCTTAGCTCCGACTTGGACCATACATGAGGGTGCTGCATTATCTCTCGACATCAGCCCAGGTGCTCCGATATCGCAGTGTCCGTCATCAAATCATTTGAGACAGGATTGGGTTCGATTTAACGGAGGATTGGCCTCATCTGATTGTTGATGATTATGCTGCGGCTTTGCGGTGAAGCAAGCGCCGTTGGTCGATGGTCTTTCGCTTGATGCGT
>JBDQJI010000030.1:0-36206 GCA_040263875.1 Alphaproteobacteria bacterium | reverse complement strand
CCCTTCAAGGCAGCGATCTGATCTCTCTCGCTGGGCGTGAGATGCGTATAGTTCGACATGGCGACACCGTTTCACGTTGTGCATCAGACAGATACCAAATCTGCCCGCGGTGTTGCACTTCGCTCCGGAATTCACCGGTTACCGTCCGCAAGTCCAGAACCATGCAAGTCGCCCCGTGGCGGGACTTAGCGCGCTTCGAGCGCCCGACCGATCCGAAGAGCGGTCAACGACCTGCACGTGGGCGGCGTCTGAACTTCCCGGGCGAACCCTCTTAGCGCCGTCTCGCCACGCACAATTCCAATATGGACGTTGTTGGAGAAATTGCATGTGACCGCCGCTACAAAGCAGATGTGACCGCTACTACAGATCAACGCCAATCAGCCCCTAATAGGCAAATTCTCCATAGATTTTACGGACGTCGCCGCCCCATGCACCATTGAAGAGCGCCAATTTCGCTTCTGCTGGTGTGACTCCCGATTCCGCAATAGAATCCAAATGTCCAAGGAAATGCGCTTCATTATTGCCCGATGTGTCGAGGCAGGCGCGCGCGTTCAAGCCATCACGTGCAATGGCCAGCGCATCCTTTGCGACATCCTGAAGGCTGCGGCCCGCGACTTTGGCTTTAAGGCCAGTGATCGGTGCTTGATCGCGCAAGGTCAGCCTATCTTCAGATGTCCAGTCGGAGATGAGTGCCAGCGCTGCTTTCTGCGCTGCGTCATCATACAAAAGCCCGGTCCAGAATGCCGAAAGCGCGCAAATGCTAGCCCATGGCCCGCCGTCTGCGCCACGCATTTCCAGGAACCGCTTCATGCGGACTTCCGGGAAAGCCGTCGTAATGTGATCCGACCAGTCGCCCATATGGGCTTCTTCGCCTGGAAGTTGGGGCAGTTTGCCTTTCATGAATTCCCGGAAACTCTCACCAGAAACATCCATATAGTCGCCATTGCGGAAGGCGAAATACATCGGCACGTCGAGCATATAGTCTGCATAGCGCTCGAAGCCGAAACCATCCTCAAATACGAATTCCAGCATGCCGCAGCGGTCTGGATCTGTATCCGTCCAAACAAAAGACCGCTCACTCACCCGGCCCGTAGGCTTGCCTTCAACGAAGGGCGAGTCAGCGAACAACGCTGTTGCCAGCGGCTGCAAAGCTAAGCTGATGCGGAACTTTTCGACCATGTCGGCTTCGCTGCCGAAATCCAGGTTCGTTTGGATGGTACAAGTGCGTTGCATCATATCGAGGCCGCGTGTGCCGACCTTCTGCATATATTCCCGCATGATCTTGTAGCGGCCCTTGGGCATCCAAGGCACTTCGGCACGGGTCCATATCGGATCAAACCCGACGCCCAACATCCCAAGGCCAAGCTCAGCGCAAACCTCGCGCGTTTCATTCAGGTGCGCATTCGCTTCAGAGCAGGTCTGGTGCAGGTTCTCGACAGGCGCGCCTGAAAGTTCGAACTGCCCACCTGGTTCCAGCGTGATGTTGCAGCCATCCCGCGTCAGGGCGACGGTATTTCCGTCCTCCTTAAGCCGGGTCCATCCGAACCAATCCGCCAGAGTATTCAGGATGGCACCGATGCCATCCGGCCCCTCATATTCTGGCCGACTAAAGTCACTCAGCCGGAACATGAACTTCTCGTGTTCTGTGCCAATACGCCAGTCGCTTTTCGGCTTCGAGCCGACTGCGAACCAGTCCACAAGCTGCTGCTTGGAAGTAATCGGGTCTCCGCCCGAGCTTGGAGGCGCCGCCATGTACCTTAAATCCTTAACCTATCGAACGCCTTAGCCGCGCGATGCCTTGAAATCACCAAGCGCCGCCTGCCCAAGCGTTAGCCCAGCGATAGCAGCAGTTTCGGCGCGCAGCACGCGCGGGCCAAGCCCTACCTTTGCAACAAACGGGAGATCATCCAGTCCGTCAAGCTCACCTGGCGCAAAGCCGCCTTCCGGTCCGCACATAAATGCAAACGGCTGGCCAGGGTTATTAGCCAATACCGAAAGCATTGGCGGTGCTGTGCCACTCTCATCGCCAATGATCAAAAGCCTGTCATTCGGCCATTTCTCTAGCATTTCGGGCAATGTCTGAACGGCAGCGATCTCTGGTGCAGTGAGCCGCTCTGATTGTTCCGCTGCTTCATGAACGATTCGGTGCAGGCGCCCCTCGTTGATTTTCTCTGATTGCGACCGTGTTGTTTTAACAGGCAACAAACGCGCAGCGCCAAGTTCGGTCGCCTTCTCTGCCAGAAGCTCCATTGGGCCGCGCTTGATCACCGCAAAGACCAACCATGGTCCATCCTTTGGGGGCTGGAGGCGGGTTTGCTCCTTAAGCACAAGCTTTGCGTCAGCCCGACCGAGCGGCTCAACGCTCGCAAGCCACTCCCCATCCTTACCGTTGAATAGCAAAATGGGCGCGCCTGCTTGGCGGCGTAGCACCTTCAGCAGATATCGCGCCTGCTCCCGGTCTGTCGCGATCTCTAGCCCTGCGGCAAGGTTCGCCTCGACAAACAAGCGCGGGGGCCGATATGTGGGTTTATGGGATGGATCCATAGCGAATGACCGAAGATTCGAATAAGCCAAAGATATCAGTCGATGCTGCCGGAAACGCAAGCGACATTGTGCGCCAAGCTTGGATGCTGCGTGCTCTGCCCGCTCCCGCTCGCCCCTATGCGCGCCTCGCCCGCCTTGATCGCCCAATAGGAACATGGTTGCTGCTTTTGCCCTGCTGGCAAGGGATGGCGCTGGCGCTGGCGGCAGGTGCCGCGGAGTTCGAATGGCGGTATCTCTGGTTTGCTGCACTCTTTGCAATCGGGTCGCTCGCTATGCGTGGCGCGGGCTGTACCCAGAATGACATTGCAGATCGCGATGTTGACGGCAGCGTTGCCCGAACTTCAGACCGGCCGATTCCCTCCGGCGAGGTCTCCCTCCGCCAAGCACTGATATTTATGGCTGGCCTGATGCTGATTGGCGGGCTCGTGCTCCTGCAATTCAATTGGGCGACGGTCATTGTCGGGCTAGCGTCCATCCCGGTTGCGGCGATCTACCCTTATATGAAGCGAATCACGTGGTGGCCGCAGTTATTCTTAGGCTTTGCTTTTAATTGGGGCGCGCTTGTCGGGTGGACGGCACTTGCAGGCGAACTGCAGCTTCCAGCAGTGCTGCTGTATCTATCCGGTATTTTCTGGACGCTGGGCTATGACACAATCTATGCGCATCAGGACAAAGAAGACGATGCGCTTGTCGGCGTTAAATCTACCGCCAGACTGTTTCAGGACAACAGCCGTCGCTGGATTATGAGCTTTTATGCGGCTCAGGTCGGCTGGCTGATCTTAATGGGCTTGTTTGGCGGCCTGCACTGGGTGTTCATCATTGGCGTTGGTTTAGTGGCGTGGCTGCTCGTGCGCCAAGCCGGTGATACGGACCTGAATGACCCGAAGGCTTGTCTGGCGGCATTCAGAAGCAATCGGGATATTGGGCTTTTGGTTATTGCAGCGTTGATCTTAGCAGCGTTCGCCAGCATTTACATTCCATTATGACAGACGAGCACGCGGACCGGATCGCTTTCATTCGAGCCCACGCGACGGTCGAATCACCGCCATTAACGCCAGAACTTAAACTTTAGCTCGCGAAAGAAGCGACTGAGCTTTGGGAAGCGACGGAAGAATTCTTGGCCGAAAAAGGGCTTCCGCCGCCGTTTTGGGCGTTCGCATGGGCCGGCGGCCAAGCCCTGGCCCGATTTGCGATGGATCGCCCCGAGATCGTCAAGGATAAACGGGTGCTCGATTTCGGCGCTGGGTGCGGGATGGTCGCAATTGCAGCGCTTTTGGCAGGTGCCGAGGATGCCCTCGCCGCTGATCTTGATGAGTTCGCCGCTGCATCTGCCTTGCTTAACGGAACAGAGAACGGTGTGGTGCCCAAAGCGTTCGCCGGCGACGCAACCACTCTCACCCCAACTGACTTCGATGTCATCCTTGCAGCGGACGTCTGCTATGACCGACGGCAGGCTGATCCGGCCACCGCATGGCTCCGCCAGGCGGTAAATTCTGGCACGGACGTCTATATCGGCGATCCCGGACGGCGGTATTTTCCGGATGAAGGCTTAGAACCGTTGGCTGATTACGACATTCCAACGCCTGTTGCGCTGGAACAATATCCGATCACGCCGACCCGTGTTTGGCGGCTAACCGCCTCATAGAACAAGAAATACTTTAAAACCCGGCCAATCCTGTTAACCAAAGATTTACGATACTTCTGGCTATCCCCATGGAAACACGACAAAATAGTAAGCCTAAATCTCACGAGCGTTTTGCTCTTCAACGCGCCAAAGTTAGGAATGCGTTAACGAGCGAATTAGGTGTAACACCATGTTTCATGCGGCGGGATACGGATTTATTGCAGCGATGCTGGCAGGCGTCGTCGTTGGATTTTGGGCCGCTATCGTCAACGCGCCGCCTGAAGTTACCGGCGGCATAGCTTCAGGCCTGGGCGCTGTGTGCGGAATGATGGCCTTTGGCCTCACCATAGCCAGCCGGTTTTACCGCAAACGCTTGAACGCCCAAGCCTGACATCACCAGAGTTCCTCTAATAAGTTCGCGCCGCACATTCTGTTAGTCGTCCTGCAGTGGTCACAGTCATTGCGCCAATTCCAATCATCATCTTTCCCTCCCAGGAATTCCTATCGGCACGCGGCAATGGCAGCGGGACGCCAATGGGCCTCCCGCCATGCCACTGAAGCCGGACTTAGGCCGCATTAATGCGTCGAGGCGCACCGGTTACCTGGGCGCTCCGTGGCTGAATGAACGCTGACGGCTGCTTACCGCCCTGAATAGCCTGCGCAGGTGCTGGATTCACAATGGATGTGTGCACAGACTGAAGATGCGGCGCTTTGCCAGCAGCATCACCACTGTCCATGCTTGAGCCGCCATGGGCGCGCTGCATTCGGTCGAGCAATAACATGTCCGTAATTCGACGCAGATCATTAGCGACAACGTGCGAATTTTCATCGACTGCGCGTTCAAGGCTATCCATGCGGCGGCGGATCGCGAACAGGACAAGTGGCACTGCGCACCAAACTGCACCGGCAAGCGCTAAAGCGAACACCAATGTGACCCCGCTGAAGCTTAAGCTAGACATTGAGTTGGCGACTACGTCTTCCAAGCCTGGATTAGTCTGATACATTTTATTTCTCCCTCGCCGCAACAATTGCGGATTTCTGTAGTATCGAGAATGAGTATCGCCAGCCGTATTGAAGGCTGTATTTAAGCTTCGCAATGGCCTTTTAATGGAATGCCAGATGATACAAGACGCGCCACAATCCGATAAAATGTCAGGCAAATTTGGGCTTGGCCCAATACTACCCAAAGACGGCGCTGCACTCGTCACTGGCGCTGCACACAGAATCGGGAAAGCGCTGGCTTTAATGCTCGCTGCTTCAGAAGCGCCGGTCGTCGTCCATTACAATAGCTCGAGGGAGGCCGCTGAAACCCTGGTCGCTGAGATCATAGATGCTGGTGGACGCGCAGCCGCCCTACCCGCTGACCTTTCGGACGCTGCCGCCGCGACTGCTCTGTGCAACCAGGCGTCAGAGGCGATCGGCGCGCCGATCGTGTGCCTCATCAACAATGCATCAGTGTTTGAACACGACAGCCCAACATCCTTTAACGCAGATGACTTCGATTTGAACATGGCCGTCCATAGCCGTGCCGCGGCTTTACTGGCGCAATCCATGCAAAATGCACTCCCAAGCGATATGCCCGGCGTCATTATAAATATGCTGGATCAGAAGACCTTCAATCCAGATCCAGCATTCTTTAGCTACACCATAAGCAAATATGCGCTTTTTGGACTGACAGAAGTTCTAGCCCGCGCCTATGCGCCAATTACCCGCGTTAATGGCGTGGCGCTTGGACTGACTATGCCGCCGCCAAGTATGTCGCCTTCCCGCTTTGCGGAACTTCAGGCTGGTCAACCCTTGGGCAGTGGCGCATCTGTCGAAGATGTCGTCGATGCTGTCCGTTTTTTGATCGGCGCTGAAAAAACGACAGGGCAAGTCCTTTGCGTAGATGGTGGAGAGCACATGGGAAAATAGCGCATTTGTGCAAGTTATCGAATAATTTGACCATTCTTAGCCTGCGCTTAACTGCAGAACGCTAGCGTGACTGAACTTGAAGTAATGCGTATGCAAGGAGCGGCAGCGTATGGCCTATGACATCAGCCAGGTTCGTTTTCTGATCATCGAAGATAATCCTGCACTCGCAACGCTGTTTCGGAGCCTGCTCTCAGGTTTAGCTGTCCGGCATATCGCAAGTGCAGCGAATGGCGAAACTGGCAAAAAGCTCGTCATCTCCTTCAAGCCAGACATCATTATTACTGACTATAAAATGTCCCCCACATCCGGCATCGACTTCACCAAATGGCTTCGCACAAGCCCGGAAAGCCCGGACCCAGACGTCGCCGTTATCATGACCTCTGCCTACTCTGAAATTGAGCGGGTCATCATGTCTCGGGATGCAGGCGTGAATGAATTCCTAGTGAAGCCCGTAACGGTGCACACGCTTTATCAGCGTATTCGCACGATCATCGAAAGCGATCGTCCGTTTATCCGCGCCGCTGAGTATGCTGGCCCATGTCGTCGCCGGAACCGTCGTAGCACGTATGACGGCCCCTACCGGCGTACTGATGATGCCGCAGTCGCTAATCCAGCAATGGCGGATGCAGTAGATATGGCAGAACTCGCAATCTAAAGCGCACGGCAAGCTGCCTCGCCACTTTCGCAAAATCTGATATCTTCGCTGCCAAGTTCCGTATCTCCCGGCGGACTTGGGAGCGCGTGCTTTTGCCAGACCCTCAAATTGCTGCCGTTATTGGCTTTGCCTTCTTTGCAGGCTGCGTCATCAAAGGTGTCACCGGCATGGGTATGCCGCTGGTCGCCATCGCAATCATGTCACTGGTCCTAGATGTGCAGGACGCAACGCCAATGATTATGATGCCAGCGCTTGTAGCGAACGTATATCAGGTTACAGAAACGCGGCATTCCAGCATGCCTGTAAAGCAACTAACGCCAATTATTGCAGGCCTGCTGATAGGCACTTATTTCGGTGTAAGTTTAGCGATCGCGACTGACCCCGCCTTAATGCTTGGGGTTCTTGGCGTGCTTATTCTAGGATTCGTTATTCTCAGTCTTTTTAAGATTGATCCTGAAGCGCCAAAACGCGGGCGCAACCTATTTGGCCTGGCGGCAGGCGGATTCACAGGCTTCATCGGATCAATGACGGGTGGATTTGGGCCGATCTTAGCGATTTTCCTTCTCTCGCTCCGCTGGCCGCGTGAAACATATATGTGGGCGATGGGCGTATTACTGCTTTTGACAGCCTCCGCACTTGGCCTGTTCTACGCATTGCTCGGCGCATTTCCAGCTTGGGTTTTCTATGCCTCTGTCGCAGCGTGCGGACCTGCGCTACTCGGCATGTGGGCAGGCGGCAAGGTGCGGAAAATGGTTTCACCTGAACGCTTTAGATCACTTGTGTTGACGCTTTTGGCAGTAATCGCCATCAAGCATATCGTGACAACACTTGGATCACTTTAGGGCAAAAAAGATTCTCCGTGACTAAGCCCTTCAGTGGCGCCATGTTATAGCTAAGCGCCCGGTTACGTGGCGCTAACTAGGGGTTGGCGGCGCATGTTGCGTCCGGCCTCGCTCATTAACAGCCCTGGAGGGAACGTATGACTCGTACACTCGCCGCACTCGTCGCAGGCGTATCGGTTGCCGCATTTGCCGGCGCCGCAGTTGCAGACGGCCACGCGCCGAAACTGCCGCGCTCCAACGTTTGGACCGCTTATGACCTTGGGTCTTCAGGCTACGCTGAAGCCGCTGGCATCGCGAACGCTTTTCAGAAGAAGTACAAAGCCCGCGTCCGCATCATTCCGTCAGGCACGTCCATTGGCCGTCTCCTGCCGCTCGTAACGGGCAAGGCCAAATACGGCTACCTCGCAAACGAAGCGTTCTTCGCAGCCGAAGGCACTTATGACTTCGCATCCCCAGAGTGGGGTCCGCAGGATATCCGCATCATCGCTGGCCGCATCGCGACCGTCGGCTTCGCCGTCGCAAAAGACAGCGGCGTTGTGGAAATTGCTGATCTCAAAGGCAAGCGCGTTGGCTTCGTAAAGGGCAATCCTTCCGTTAACGTCAAAAACGCTGCTTATCTCGCATTCGGTGGTTTGACGCCTGATGACGTTCAGCAGGTTTGGTTTGGCTCCTATGGAGCCATGAAGACTGCACTGATCGCAGGTCAGCTTGACGCGTTTGGTTCCGTGACATCCTCTGCCAACATGCGCGAGATCGAAGCAAGCCCACGTGGCCTGCATTGGCCGCAGTTCCGCCCAGACAACCAAGCTGGTTGGAAAGCTGTGACCGACGTTGTTTCCTTCGCCGCTCCGGCACAGGAAACGCGCGGCGCTGGCGTATCGGCTGAAAACCCTGTTTGGCTCGTTGGCTATCGTTATCCGATGATCACGACGTATGCCCGTACGTCTGAGGATGAAGCATACAACATGCTTAAAGCCCTCGACATGGCGTTTGATGACTACAAAAACACCACGGCCTCTTCCTTCAACTGGGAAGTTAAGAAGTCTGCCAACCCTCCGTATGACGCGCCTGCTCACGATGGCGCAGTGCGTTACATGAAGGAAAAAGGCTACTGGACAGCTGAAAGTGAAGCTTGGCAGAACGCTCGTAGCGCTCGTCTCGCAGCTGTCATTGAAGCCTGGGACAATGCACGTGGCGAATTTGATGACATGCGCGTCGCCGAAAAGGCCAAGGGCAACCGCATCAAAGAAGACAAATGGCCAGCATTCTGGGATGAGTTCCGCGCGGCTAACTTGAAATAGTCTCGCAGATCAATCTCTTGGTCGTCCGGAAGGGGTCGCTTGAAAAAGCGGCCCCTTTCTCTTTGGGGCTAATGCAACTTGCATACATGCCATGCGATTTCGCTGGCTCGACCGGAGTGCCGCACTGGACTTATACTGTGCGCAATCAATAGCCACTTCTATAGGATAGCCGCACATGCGCGCCTTCTTCCGCGGCCCAATGCCATTCTTGTGCGTCGGCCATTCCTTCGACCACATGTTCATCCTGCTTTTCAGCGTTGTCGTGCTGGAGGTAGAACGGGAATTTGGATTATCCTTCAATGAGGGTGTGCGGCTTGCATGGCTGGGACTGGTGCTATTCGGCCTTGGTGCGCCATTTGCTGGATGGTTAGCGGACAAATGGTCCGACATCGGCATGTTCGCTGTATTCCTGATTGGAATTGGCCTTTCGACGATGGGCGCAGGGCTGGCGCAAACACCGGATCAGATGTTCGTGGCACTGACATGCATTGGTTTGTTTGCATCAATTTACCATCCCGTTGGCATTCCGATGGTGATGCGCGTCGCAGGATCAAAGAGCGGCCGGATGTTGGGTGTGAATGGCGTATTCGGCAGCTATGGCATGGCCTTAGCCAGCGGCGTCGCAGCACTCATGATTTATATTGCCGGCTGGCGTATGGCCTATGTGGTTCCGGGTGCGCTTAGCGTATTTCTCGGCATCTGGTTCGCCCTGCGTTTTGGACGGCTAGCTGCTGAAACCAATGCAGCACGTAGACTATTAGCCGCGAACAATAAGAAGAAAGAAGGCCTTGGCGAAATGGTCCGCGCCCTAGGCTTGGGCAAATTCCTACAAATCATGGGCGCACTATCGCTTATGACGCTCGGTGCCGGATTGGTCTTCCAATGCATGACAATCGGCCTTCCAAAGATCCTGCAAGCTCGGGTCGACTGGATTGGTGACGCTGAAGGCGCTGGGTTCATCGCATCTTGCATCTTCTTCATTGGTGCGCTGGCCCAGCTTGCAGGCGGGTTCCTGGCCGATAAGTTCCCATTGAAATGGCTGTTCATCTGCATCTATGCGCTGATGACCCCTGCCCTGCTTTTGGCGGCGTTTGCAACGAACGAGCTGATGATCCTGGCACTGTGGCTGATCATGATGATCACCGTTGGCAACCAACCTGTTTCAGACTTCCTGTTCTCGCGATATGTGCCCAAGCGTTGGGTCAATACTGCGTTCGGATTCCGCTTTGCCTTATCGCTCGGCACAGCGGTGCTCGCGGTACCGTTGCTCGGTGAGGTCTTCGACCGTACGGGCGATTTCTACTATGCCTTCCTGGTGATGGCGTTAGCAGCAATCGTTGCTGTACTGGCGGCCCTTATTCTACCGGGCGGCGGTATGCAGGCAGAGGAGCCCGCAGCACCTAAACCCAAAACACCTATCCCGGCAGGCGCCGATTAGTCTTCTCCAAATGGCGAAGCTTTGGCCTGCCGTGGACATGCTCTTTCTTTGGCTCTGTCGGTGCGCCTACACGAACGGGCCGCTCAGCAAAGCGCCCCATGGAGATCATGCGGTCATACATAACGAGCGCGCCTGCAAGGCCGACATTGACGCAAAACTTCGTCGGGATCTTTATGACATACTCACACTGCGCCGTTAGCTCCGGCGACAGGCTGGCGCGTTCCGGGCCCAACACATAGGCAGCCCGCGCTGGATGGCGAAAGCTTGGCAGCTCAATCGCATCATCCGTCAGCTCAATGCCAACAAGGCCACAGCCCTTGGGCAGCAGTAGCTCGCCCAGCGTATCGAACTCATAGAGCGGCAGGTTTTCTGTGGCGCTCGATGTATCGACCTTACGCCCGTGCTTGGTTTTGTAAGTCGCACCTATGGTGAATAGGAACTGCGCGCCAAAGGCGTGCGCCGTCCGCATCAATGCGCCAAGGTTCTGAGCCTTGCTCAGCCCTTCAACGCCTATACCGTAATATCCTCGCATGCGGCTATGCTTAGCGCCTGAGAATCGTTTGCGGAAGAGGGCGAAGTAATATGCGCGCACTGTATTGCCGGGACTGGCAGCCATTCAACGATCTGGAAATCGCAGATCTGCCGGACCCCACACCGCCAGAAAAAGGTCTGCGCATCCGTGTTTTGGCTGCTGGCGTCAGCTTCGCGCAAAGCCTTGTCGTGCAGGGGAAATATCAACGGAAACCGCCTCTGCCCTTCACGCCAGGCTCCGAAGTCGCTGGGATTGTTGAAGCAGTTGGCCCAGGTGCCTCCCGCTTCAAGGTAGGCGACAGCGTGTTCTCAATGGTCGATTGGGGCGGCTTGGCAGAGAAAGCCGCAGCGCTTGAGGTCAACACTTATCCGATGCCAGATGGCATGGAATACGCCCACGCAATCTCGCTCACCAATTCCTACGGCACGTCAGCCGCTGCACTCACTTGGCAGCATCTGCTGAACGTTCAAGCAGGAGATGTTCTGCTGGTGCATGGTGCTGCAGGTGGAGTCGGGATCGCGGCTGTTGAAATCGGCAAAATTCTGGGCGCGACCGTGATCGCCACCGTTGGGTCTGACGAGAAGATGGAGATCGTTCGCCGCCATGGCGCTGATCACATTGTCAATTATCGCGAACAGGATTTCCGCCCAGTGGTGATGGAGCTTACAGGCGGCAAAGGCGTCAACGCCTGCTATGATCCTGTTGGCGGCGATGTATTCAAAGAATCGCTCCGGTGCATGGCAGTCGAGGGCCGAATCATGCCCGTCGGATTCGCCAGTGGCAAAATTCCAGACATTCCTGCCAATATCTTATTGGTGAAGAATATCAGCGTTACCGGCCTGAATATGGGCTATTATGGCGGCTGGTCACCCCATGATGCACGCTTCGAAAGCGAAAGCCGCCTCCGCCCGATGATGGAGCAATTGGGCCAATGGTATGCAGAGGGTAAGATCAAACCTGAACTCGCTGCTGCTTATTCCCTTGACCAATTCCGCGAAGCAATGGACATGGTGCTGGGCCGGAAGGCGATTGGCCGTGTGGCCGTTGTATTCGGGGATGAAGCAAAACGCCTTGGCGTCGCTTAAAACGGCAGGAGAAATTAGATGAACAGGTTTGAAGGCAAGGTCGCCATCGTCAGCGGTGCCGCCAACGGCATTGGCCGCGCCATAGCAGACCGCCTAGCGGCCGAAGGCGCTGCCATCGGCCTGCTTGACCGCGAGGGTGATGCTGCGGCTGAATTCGCGGGCGCTATTGTGCAAGCGGGCGGTCGTGCGGTTGGCCTGGAGGGTGATGTCTCCCGGCCAGAAACAGCAGCAGGTGCTGTCAGCGAAGTTGTTAGCCGCTGGGGCAAAATTGATGTGATGGTCTGCAATGCTGGGGTTACAGACCGATCGCCGTTCTTAGAGATGACGCCTGAATTCTTTGAGCGGGTAATCGCAATCAATCTCAAGGGGACATTTTACTGCGCACAGGCTGCTGCCAAGCAGATGGTTGGCCAAGGCGGTGGTGGGCGAATCGTAACGGTGTCATCAAATTCCGGTCTATTTGGCGGTCGAGGACGCGCGGCCTATGGGTCTAGCAAGGCAGGCATCATCAACCTGACGCAATCCATGGCGATAGAACTGGCAGAGCATAATATCGGCGTGAACTGCGTGGCCCCAGGGCCAACCTATACCCGCGTCACCAAAACTGCCGACTTGCCACCAAGCGTCGCAATGCGCATGCCGTTGAAACGCTTTGGCCGGCCAGAAGAAGTCGCCGCTGTTGCAGCGTTTCTTGCATCTGGTGAGGCCAGCTTCGTGACCGGCCAAGTTTGGGGCGCGGACGGTGGGTTCAGCACATCCGGCATGATGGAAGGCTAACCCCTTACCTCAAGGCCAATGGGTCGCGGGCCAAATGCACCGGTAATGCTTGGCGCGCCGTTCATTATTAGGTAAGAGGTGCGTTCCTTTGCGGTTAGCCGCGCTTAATGCCAACGTAGTCTGCCCGTATCTGGCAGCATCCGTTTTGTGCAGCGGCTGAAGCTCAGTCGCCTTGCCGGTGAGCGCTGCAGCAAGGGGGTAACCGCGGGTGGTGAGGGGGTTACGGCAACAAGCAGCGGAAGTCGGGTGCGTCCCGCTCCGCCTGCTAACGAGGCCGGTACGCCTGAAACTCGCCCGATGATCTGCGCATTCCGCCGCTAGGTGAAGTGCGACCGAGAGTATAAGGATTGAGCCTGTGTCAATGACGCCTGAGCGCCAGGGTCTGTACGACCCCCAAAACGAACATGACGCCTGCGGCGTTGGCTTTGTTGCGGACGTAAAGGGCCGAAAATCGCACGGTATTGTTGAACAAGGTCTCGAAATCCTCCTGAAGCTTGACCACCGTGGTGCCGTTGGTGCTGATCCATTAGCTGGTGACGGCGCTGGAATTATTACGCAGCTTCCAGACGCGTTTTTCCGCTCGCTCGACCTTGGGTTTGACCTGCCGGCTGAAGGCGAATACGCCGTAGGACAAATGTTTCTTCCCAAGGAAGCTTCGGCGCGGAACGATCTGGAATCCCAGATGGAAGCGCTTGCCGAAGGCGAAGGCATGACCGTGCTTGGTTGGCGCGATGTGCCTGTGAATGACGATGGGCTTGGGCATACCGTCAAGGCCAGCGAACCTGTGACCCGTCAGATTTTTATCTCACGAATCGGTTCTGGCTTCGACCAAGATACGTTTGAGCGTAAGATTTTCGTTATCCGCAAAATGCTGGGCAATAAATCGACGCTTGAGAAAGTTCCTGGATATCAGGATTTCTATATCTGCTCGATGTCCTCCCGGACGATCGTCTACAAAGGCATGCTGCTGGCTGGCCAGGTGGGTTCATATTTCACGGACCTACAGGATGAAAATTTCGTATCCGCTCTGGCGCTCGTCCACCAGCGTTTCTCAACCAACACGTTCCCGTCTTGGCGTTTGGCCCATCCGTTCCGCATGATCTGCCACAATGGCGAAATCAATACGCTACGGGGCAATGTCAACTGGATGGCCGCCCGTCGGCACGCCATGAAATCAGATGTTTTTGGCGATGATTTAGACAAAATTTGGCCACTCATCCCCCATGGCCAATCGGACACCGCAAGCTTTGATAATGCGCTCGAATTATTGACGTTGGGCGGCTATTCCATGGCCCACGCCATGATGGTGCTGATCCCTGAAGCCTGGGCTGGCAATCCATTGATGGACGAAGAACGACGCGCGTTCTACGAATATTACGCTGCCGCCATGGAGCCATGGGACGGTCCGGCTGCTGTTGCATTCACTGATGGTCGCCAGATCGGTGCAACATTGGATCGTAACGGCCTTCGCCCTGCCCGATATCTCGTCACCACGGACGATCAGGTTATTATGGCTTCCGAAATCGGTGTGCTTGATATCCCACCAGAGAAGATCGCCCGCCAATGGCGCTTGCAGCCTGGCAAGATGTTCCTGATTGATATGGAAGAGGGCCGGATCATTGATGATCTGGAGCTCAAGGAAAAGCTATCTAAGGCTCAGCCATACCGGGAAATTCTATCAAAGACGCAATTCCGCCTGGAAGACCTGGATCAGGTTGAAGCGCAAGCCCCAATGTCCGCGATCCCCCTGCTCGACCGCCAGCAAGCCTTTGGCTATTCACAGGAAGACCTGAAATTCTTCCTGGAACCCATGGCCGCTTCCGGCGATGATCCGCTTGGCTCCATGGGCGCAGACGTGCCGATTTCGGTTCTGTCAGAACGCTCAAAGCTTCTGTACACGTACTTCAAGCAGAACTTCGCCCAGGTCACCAATCCGCCGATTGATCCAATCCGCGAAGAAGTGGTTATGTCGCTGGTCTCGATGATTGGCCCGCGCCCAAACCTGTTCGGCTTTGGCGACGAGGCGGAAAACCCTCATTGGCGGCTTGAAGTGAAGCAGCCGATCCTCACGAATGAGGAATTGGAGAAAATTCGCCATGTCACCGATCTTGTCGGCGATGCCTTCAAAACACGCACGCTGGACGCGACTTGGCCAGCTGACCAGGGCGTTGGCGGGCTCAAAGGTGCAGTAAAGTGGCTACAAGATGAGGCTGAGAAAGCCGTTAATGACGGTTACAATATTCTGATCATTTCCGATCGGGAAATGAGCCCAGATCGCATTCCTATCCCGTCTGTGCTTGCTTGCTCTGCTGTGCATCATCATTTGATCCGCACCGGCCTGCGTACCGAAACCGGGCTTGTGATCGAAACCGGCGAAGCCCGCGAAGTGCATCATATGTGCGTACTTGCAGGGTATGGCGCTGAAGCAATCAACCCATATCTCGGATTCGAAAGCATCCGGGACCGGTTGGCAGAGTTACCAGAGGGCACCACAGTTGAGAAAGCTTTTGCCAACTACACGAAGGCGCTCAACAAAGGTATTATGAAGGTTATGTCCAAAATGGGCATTTCCACATACCAATCCTATTGTGGCGCGCAAATCTTTGATGCTGTTGGCCTGTCTACCGGGCTGGTGGAAGATTATTTCACCGGCACGGCGACATCGGTCGAAGGCATCAGCTTGGAAGATGTCGGCAAAGAAACCGTTATCCGCCACGCCCGCGCATTTGGCGATGACCCAACCCTTGAAGACATGTTGGATGTGGGCGGCGAATATGCCTTCCGCCTGCGCGGCGAGAAACATGCTTGGAACCCAACGAGCGTGCGGAACCTGCAACACGCTGTCCGTGGAAATAACACCCAGGACTACAAGGCGTTCGCAGCTTCTATTAATGAGCAGGACAAGAACCTGCTGACCCTGCGCGGCCTTTTCAAGTTCAACTACGCCGATAAGCCTGTGCCATTGGATGAAGTTGAGCCGGTTACGGAAATCGTAAAGCGGTTCTCAACCGGTGCCATGTCTTTTGGCTCTATCAGCCGCGAAGCGCACACGACTTTGGCAGTCGCCATGAACCGCATGGGCGGACGCTCAAACACTGGCGAAGGTGGCGAAGAGCCCGACCGTTTTACGCCGATGGAAAACGGCGACAGCATGCGGAGCCGCATCAAGCAGGTCGCCAGTGGTCGCTTTGGCGTGACGACGGAATATCTTGCTAACGCAGACGATATCCAGATCAAAATGGCCCAGGGCGCAAAGCCAGGCGAAGGTGGACAATTGCCCGGCCATAAGGTGGATCGGAATATCGCGTCCGTCCGGCATTCAACGCCGGGCGTTGGTCTGATTTCACCGCCGCCTCATCATGATATTTACTCGATTGAGGATCTGGCACAGCTCATCCATGATTTGAAGAACACTAATCCAAGTGCTCGAATTAGTGTGAAACTTGTGTCTGAAGTTGGCGTTGGCACTGTGGCTGCCGGCGTCTCCAAGGCGCGGGCGGATCATGTGACGATCTCTGGCTTCGAAGGCGGTACGGGCGCCAGCCCCATCACCTCGCTCACCCATGCGGGCAGCCCGTGGGAAATCGGCTTGGCGGAAACACATCAAACGCTCGTGCTGAATGGGCTGCGTGGACGGATTGCCGTGCAGGTTGACGGTGGACTCCGCACAGGTCGGGACGTGATCATCGGCGCGATCCTGGGCGCGGAAGAATTTGGTTTCTCAACCGCACCACTCATTTCTATGGGCTGCATCATGATGCGGAAGTGTCATCTGAACACCTGCCCGGTTGGCGTTGCGACCCAGAACCCGGAACTTCGCAAGCGCTTTACGGGCACGCCCGAAAGCGTGATCAACTACTTCTTCTTCCTAGCGGAGGAGATGCGGGAGATTATGGCGGAACTTGGCGTGCGCACGGTGAACGAACTCATTGGTGCGACCGAGAAGCTCGACATGCGGGACGCTGCGGAGCATTGGAAAGCAGATGGGATTGATCTCTCCCGCCTGATCTACAAGCCAACCCCTGGCCCAGGCGTGAATACGTATAACTGCGAAGTTCAGGACCATCAGCTCGACAAAGCGCTCGATCAGACACTGATTGCAGAAGCCAAGCCTGCATTGGAGAATGGCGAAGCTATCGTGATCCATACCGAAGTGCGAAACGTGAACCGTACAGTCGGCGCCATGCTCGCTGGTAAGGTCGCCAAGCGCTACGGCCATGCCGGCCTTCCCGAAGACACTATCGCCATTAAGGCGACCGGTGTCGGCGGGCAAAGCTTCGGTGCCTTTGCTACACGCGGTATGTCGATTGAGCTTGAAGGTGTTGCCAACGATTATGTCGGCAAAGGCCTATCTGGCGGTCGCATTGCAATCTACCCACCAAAGAACTCGCCGTATAAGGCTGAAAACAACATCCTCGTTGGCAATACGGTGCTTTACGGCGCTATCGAAGGTGAATGCTACTTGCGCGGCGTTGGTGGCGAGCGCTTTGGCGTTCGAAACTCTGGCGCATTCGCAGTCGTCGAAGGCGTTGGGGACCATGGTGCGGAATACATGACGGGCGGTTGCCTCGTCGTGCTCGGCGAGACAGGCGTGAATTTCGCGGCTGGCATGTCTGGCGGCGTGGCTTATGTCCACGATCCGAACGGGCGGTTCCGGGACCGTTGCAATCTGTCCATGGTTGATCTTGAAGCCGTTGAAAAAGCGTCGGGCGCTATGTCGTCCCATGACTTCAAGGGCTCCATGCTTGAACATGATGAGATGCGTCTGAAAACACTGATTGAGCGCCATATCCACTATACAGACAGTGCAGTCGGCAAAGATCTATTGGGCCGCTGGGATACCGCTATCGGTGAATTTGTCAAAGTGATGCCGCAAGACTATCGCCGCGCCCTGCTGGAAATGCAGGCTGAAAGTGCCGCCAAGGGGAGCGAAGCCCATGGGTAAGCCAACCGGATTTCTAGAACTCGACCGCGCCGAACGCGCCTACCGACCTGTCGACGAACGCCTTGGCCATTACAAGGAGTTCGTTGAACCACTGTCGGAAGCCGAAGTTCAGGCCCAGGGTGCGCGCTGCATGGATTGCGGTATTCCGTTCTGCCACAACGGCTGCCCTGTCAATAACCAGATCCCGGATTGGAATGATTTGGTCTATGACGGACAATGGCAAAAGGCATTGCTGAACCTGCATTCCACCAACAACTTCCCAGAGTTCACGGGCCGCATTTGCCCAGCACCCTGCGAAGAATCCTGCGTTCTCAACATCAATGATGATGCGGTGGCAATTAAGACCATTGAATGCGCGATCATCGACAAGGGCTTTGAAAACGGCTGGGTCAAGCCGGAAGTGCCGGACACGAAAACCGGCAAGCGGGTTGCCGTCGTCGGTTCTGGGCCTGCTGGCATGGCCACTGCGCAGCAGCTCGCGCGCGCGGGCCATGATGTGGTGCTGTTTGAAAAGGAAAGCCGAATTGGCGGCCTCCTGCGCTACGGCATTCCTGATTTCAAAATGGAAAAGCATCTCATTGACCGCCGCATGGAGCAGATGGCGGCAGAGGGCGTAGAATTTCGCACGAACGTAAATGTCGGCGTGGATATTAAGGCGGCTGACCTTGTTGCAGAATTCGATGCAGTCGCCCTCACTGGCGGCGCTGAATTCCCGCGCGATTTGCCTGTTACCGGCCGTGACCTCGATGGCGTGCACTTCGCCATGGAATTCCTGCCGCAGCAGAATAAGCGCAATGCTGGCGATACCATTCCCGACACCATCAGCATCCGCGCTGACGGCAAGAACGTGCTGGTGATCGGCGGCGGCGATACGGGGTCCGATTGCATCGGCACATCCAACCGTCACGGGGCTATCTCCGTGACTCAGCTTGAGATCATGCCGGAACCACCAGAGACCGAAGACAAGCAATTGGTCTGGCCCGACTGGCCAATCAAAATGCGCACGTCATCTAGCCACCAGGAAGGTGCTGAGCGCCATTTCGCGGCGAGTACGATGGAATTCAAGGGCGAGAACGGCAAAGTCAAACAGGCGACCATCAGCGAAGTTGAATGGACCGCCCAAGGGCCGAAGCCTATTGCTGGCACCGAAAAGACCGTTGATTGTGACCTCGTCCTCCTCGCCATGGGCTTCACCGGCCCCATGCAAGACGGCATGGTCACAGAGCTTGGCTTGGACCTGGACCGCCGCGGCAACGTCTTCGCCGACGACTTTAGCTACAGAACCAGCATGGACAAGGTCTTCACAGCCGGCGACATGCGCCGCGGCCAATCCCTCGTCGTATGGGCCATCCGCGAAGGCCGCCAATGCGCCCGGGCGATTGATCTGGAATTGATGGGTGCTACGGAGTTACCACGTTAGGGTATTGAATTGAGGCGGCTGTATGGCCGCCATGGCATCTGACCCAGCCAAGATAACGGGCCCACCTTTGCTTATAGGGGCCTTGTGCTTTTCCATTTTCTTCACCGTTACTGCGGTGATGATGCCTGGGCCATTGCTCGTTGATATGTCTGTAGCGTTAGACGCCAGCGTATCGCTTGTTGGCCAGTTGATCGCCGTTGCGTCGACGACATGGGCAGTTACAGCTATATTCATAGGCCCAGTCTCAGATGCTTATGGCCGGAAGCCTCTGCTCCTCACTGGCGTTTTCCTTATGGGCATTGGCTCATTGGGAATTGGCCTATCCCCCAATTTTACCGTAGTAACAAGCTTTAGCGTCCTTTTGGGTATCGGCGGCGGTATGGTCCCACCAACATGTGTCGCCCTGATTGGTGACCTCTTACCCACCGATCAACAGAAGAAGGCAATCCCGGTGCTAACCATGATGCCTGGGGTGAGCAGCGTTCTAGGCGTGCCAGCCTGTGCGGTATTGGCGGAATTTGGCGGGTGGCGATTTCCGTTCCTATCGGTCGGGCTTTGCTTCTTCTTGGCAGCAGCTCTGCTGATTGAGCTCGTCCCAAATAATAGCCCGATGGGCACACGCCTGAACTTATTTCAACGGCTAAAATGGGTTGCTAGGCTACCGGTCACACGGTCAATCGTGGCCACAAACCTGCTGGCACGTATGACCTGGGGCGCAATAATGACCTTCTTTCCCGCCTTCTTAATAACCAGCTATGGCCTTGGAACTGCGGAAGTTGCCCTGCCTGTCGCCGTTGTCGCCATTTGGGCGACAGTGGCACCTTTGTTTGCTGGTTACATAGGGCGCGGGCGCAGGCGACTAGTGATCGTCGCGGCGATGTTGATATCCGCGACAGTGCCTGGGCTTGGTATATTTCTATTAGCTGAAGACACTTGGATAACCGTGATTTTGGCAGGCACCTTCATGTTGCTGATTGTGCCTGTAACGACAATGCTGTCGATCACTTTTGCAGAAATTGGCGGCGCATACCGCGGCACCCTGGCCGGTGTCATATCCTGCACAAATTGGGCTGGTGCTGCCCTTGGCGCTGGAATTGGCGGTCTCTTGGTCGCACAATTCGGCTACATTGCGATCTCATACCTTCTAGTCATCGCTGCGCTAGGCAGCGGTTTGATAATGGCAATCAGCGTCAACGACCGATCCATTGCAAAAGCACGTGAATACTTTTCCGCCTAGATATTTCCAATTTTGACTTTGGTTAACAGACAGCCCCAATATTCGTGATCAGAACAGCGTAACAATTGTGAACTACGACAATCCAGCCGCTTAAACGGACAGGCTTGGTCTATCAATGCGGCATCACGAAGTGGCCGGGTTCAATTTCTTCCAGCGCTGTGTCGGGCGGTTCGTAGCCGACTGACTTAACGGGGCTTGGGATTTCATCGGCGTTTAGAGCGCGGTTCAGGTTGCGGTTGCGAGGGTCGGCTACGGGAACAGCCGAGATTAGCTTCCGGGTGTAGGGGTGGCTTGGGTTTTCGAATACGGCTTGGCGGCTGCCGAGTTCGACGATTTGGCCCAAATACATCACGGCTACACGGTGGCTGACGCGCTCAACGACGGCCATGTCATGGGAGATGAACAGGAAGGCGATGCCGAATTCATCCTGAAGCTCCATCATCAGGTTGATGACCTGTGCCTTAATGGTCACATCAAGGGCGGAAACCGCTTCATCCGCAACAATCATGCGCGGGTTCAGGCCAAGCGCGCGAGCAATGCAGATGCGCTGCCGCTGGCCCCCGGAGAACTCATGCGGGAAGCGTTGCGCGTATTCCGGTGGCAAGCCACAGCGTTTCAGCAATGCAGCGACCCGGTCAGATAGCTCGGAACCAGATGCGATGCCGTGGACCTTCATCGGCTCAGCAATAGAAGCACCGGCGGTGAGACGTGGGTTCAAGCTGGCAAACGGGTCCTGGAAGATCATCTGCAGGCGTGGGCGCAGGGGCCGCATCTGGTTCGAGGAATATGAGGTGATGTCTTTGCCTTCAAACATGATTTGGCCACGCGTTGGCTCCACCAGCTTCAAAAGCGAACGTCCCGTCGTGGACTTGCCGCACCCACTTTCCCCTACCAGGGACAGGGTTTCAGAAGGCTGCACATGGAAGTTAATGCCTTCCACCGCATGGACACGGCCCGTCACCCGGCCAAACAGGCCGGTGCGGATATCAAAGCGGGTGGTGAGGTTGCGGGCCTCAATAATCGGTTCGTCGGACGCCATCACATTCATCAGAAAAATCCTTAAATCAAACTCTGTTAGCTAACAGCCTTGAAGCTCTCATCAAATACAATATCCGGGAACGGTTCTGGCTTTGTCTTGCCCTTCATCGAGCCAAGCTTTGGCACGGCGCTGAGCAACGTCTTTGTGTAGGGATGTTCCGGGGCATGGTAGATCTGGTCGATCGTCCCCTCCTCCATCACGTTGCCCTTGTACATAACCAGCACCCGATCAGCCATTTCAGCGACAACGCCCATGTCATGGGTGATGAACATAACCGCCATGCCAATCTCCTTCTGGAGGTGGCGAATGAGGTCCAGGATTTGTGCCTGAATGGTTACATCGAGTGCGGTTGTCGGTTCATCGGCAATCAGCAAATCTGGGCGGCAGGATAGCGCCATCGCGATCATCACCCGTTGGCGCATACCGCCGGAAAGGTGATGCGGATATTGGGACATCTGCTTTTCAGGCTCTGGAATGCGCACAAGGCGCAGCATTTCAAGCGCCGTTTCCCGCGCCTCTTCTTCCGACTTATTCTGATGCAGCATAATCGGTTCCATAATCTGGAAGCCGACCGTGAACACTGGGTTCAGGCTGGTCATCGGCTCCTGGAAGATCATGGAGATATTATTGCCGCGAATAAGGCGCATCTCGTCCTGATCCGCTTTGGAGATATCAACAACCGTGCCATCCGACTGTCGGATACGGGCGGACCCGCCGACGATCTTGCCGCCAGCATAATCATTCAGCCGCATCAGCCCCATGGCCGTCACAGACTTGCCTGAGCCGGACTCACCGACAACAGCCAGCGTCTCGCCGCGATCAATATGAAAACTGATGCCATCCACGGCTTTAACCGTGTTGTCTTCAAGCGGAAAATGGATTTTCAAATCCACCGCTTCGACGATGCGTTTCTCATCCATTCGCTTATCCGCCTGCCCTGCTGCTTGTACCCGCGCTCGTCATTGATTTGCGGCGCGCTTTATAGACCGTATTTATAGGCGGTTAGGCCCCGTTGGCGCAATGAATGATTCAGCTACCACGCGATTGGTGCTGCGCCCAAATCCAGAATGAACGGCGATCCATCCGGTAGGGTCTCAACAACAGGATACCGTTTGGCGATGAGCGGGTCATGGCCGGGGATAAGTCGCCCAAGATCTCCACCAACCATGGCATGCATTTTACGGTATCCGGCCAACATTTGGCGAAGGTCGTGGAAGATCAGGAATGCACGCTCTTGCTCAACTTCCTGCCAGAAATGAATGGCGTCCGTCGCGAGTACGACCGGTCCGCGTTCCGTGTTGACCGTTAACGCCAGCTGGCCAGCGCTATGACCGCCGATTAGCGTGTAATCAACCCCAGGTGCGAATGTTCCATCGCCTTGCAGGAACGTTAGCCGGTCCTCATAGACGAGACCGGCGATCTCTTGCGCCTCGTCCATATGATAGGCCTCGCGCATGACCTTGTAGCTCATATCCGGACCAGTAATGCTCTCCATTTCTAAGTCGTTCATGTAGAACTGCGCTTTAGGGAAAGCACCCAGATCACCCACGTGGTCCCAGTGAGCGTGAGAGATAATCAGGTCTTCCACATGGTCCGGGTCAACGCCCAAGCGCTTCAGCGCGGCGGATGGCGTGCCGAACCAATCCCGGCCAAGGGCCTTCATCTTCTGCTCTGCAGCGCCCGTATCAACAACGATCGCGCGGTTATCGGATACTAAAACCCAGGAATAGTAATCGAGCCCGCCCGTTTCCTCATCCGGCTCGCCGAACAGAAACGTGCGGTGAGCCGGGCGCGACGGCTGGGTGGTGTAGCGAATGCCGTAAATCTTCCAGACGTCACTCATTAGCTAAATTCCTAGATGTTCCATCGGCAGTTGGACCTCATACTGCTCCGGCATGCTGGCGTATGGAATGCTTACGCTTTCCAAGCCTGCATCACCCCCGCTTTTCCAAAGCATCTATGATGATGGTGTAGTAGCGGTCACCGAATTCCATGGCCTCGGCCTTGTTCAGTAGGTCCATGGTCGTCTCGGCACCAGTCATCACCACGCCGCAAGATTCCGCCAATTCAAGAGCGTAGCCCAGGTCTTTCTTGATGTACTTGACCGGGAATGTCTTGGCCGGATGTGTGCCGGGCAACATGCTGTTGAGGCCATGATTGCGAAGGACGAAACTGTCGGCGGAGCCAGTCGTCAGTGTTTCGAACAGCACTTTGCCGTCCACAGCACCCGATTCCTGCGCGACTTTCAGTGCCTCGGCTATCGCGCGCACGGTCTGTACGACGATCATGTTGTTCATCAGCTTGACCGCCTGCCCTGCGCCTGGACCGCCGCACAGAATGATGTCGACGCCCATGGTTTCGATATATGGCTTGGCGGCATCGAAGCTGGTCTGATCGCCGCCGACCATAAAGTTCAGCGTACCGTTCTCTGCCGCTTTCGTGCCACGAGATACCGGTGCATCCAGGAAAAATACGCCCTTGGCCGTTGCCGCCTCAGCAATCTCTTGGGCGAGAGCCACAGGGCAAGTCGAGCAATCCACAATGATTTGGCCAGGCTTTGCGTTCTCTAGCAGTCCGCCCTCACCTAGCACGACTGCCCGCACTTGTGGCTCGCCGGGGAGTGAGAGGAATACCATGTCCGTCCGGGCCATAACGTCGGTAAGGCTATTAGCACTTTCAACGCCATGCTCAGACAAGCGCTGCAGCGGTTCCTTGTTCTGGTCAAACGCAAGTACTGGCTTGCCGGCTTTGATGGCCATATTCCGACACATCTTTTCGCCCATAACGCCGACGCCGACGAATCCGAGCATATTTGGTTCAGTCATTATTCTGTGTCCTTAGGCGTTTAGCGTGCGGGCGTGTTCGGCAGCATATTGGCCAGCGCGACGACCAAAAACGGAGCCTGACATAAGGCCGGTTCCGCCTGGGTAGTTTTCATAAAACAGACCACCGACCAGCTCACCCGCGGCATACAATCCGGGTATTGGGCGATCGGCTTTGTCCTGCACGGTGTTCTTCTCGTCGATTTTGAGGCCACCAAATGTGAACGTGACTCCCGTCGTCGTGACCCAGGCCTCATAGGGCGGCTCAGTAATCGGTAGCGCCCAGTTAGATTTGGCAGGCGAAATACCCTTCGTACCAATGCCGTCTAGGATGGCTGGATTGTACTGCGCGTCGATGGTCGCTTGATCAGGGCAAGCCGCGTTATAGGCCTCAATTGTCTCCTTGAGTTTGTAGGCTGGAATATCCAGGCCTTCCGCCAGTTCCTCAATTGTATTGCCAACGACGCGAGTGATCTCTTTGATGCGATATTCATCCCGCAATTGGCCCACAGTCTTCTGATCAAAGATTTGAACTGCAGTGTAATGCGGTTGGCCCATAATCGCCTTGCCGAAGCGCACATATGTGAGGTTCCGGTAGTCCTCACCCTCATCCACGAACCGCTCACCGTGCATATTGACCATGATGCCGAGCGGATATGAGTGCTTCTGGAAGTTATCTAGCACCCACCGGTCACCAAACGGAGGTGCGGAAATATCCCAACCGACGGAATGGCAGCCGGACCAATTGCCGTATGGCACAGCGCCAATATCAAGCGCCATCTGAATGCCATCGCCGGTATTGTGCCGTGTGCCGCGCACCCGCGCCAGATCCCAACCCTGGCCCAAGTACCGCACACGCATTTCAGGGTTGGATTCAAACCCGCCGCAGGCCAGAATCACAGACTTGCAGTCGATATCCTCATATCCGCCAGGTGCGCGCACCTGTAGGCCGGTGATCCGATAGTCGTCCTGCTGATAAAGCTTGGTGGCACCGGTGCCATACCGAATCTCGATGCCAAGGTCAGTGCAGCGCTTCATCAAAAACTCTACCAGGCCAGCGCCGCCGCCGACTGCCTCAACGTTCACGCCGCCGTAGAAATGCTGCTTGCCGTCCACCAGGAAGGATTGACGGCCATACATTGGAATGAAGCGCACGCCATTCTCCCGCAGCCAAGCCATTGCAGGGCGGGAACCGTCAATCAGCGTCCAAGCTAGGTCCTCATTGGACTGGCCGCGTGTCACCTTCATTAGCGTTTCATAGAAGAATTGCCGGTCATGGGTCGGCAGGACCATTTTGTCCGCCTCGTCATCAGACATATCGACCAACACATCCTCACGGACATCATCCAAGCCGTTGTGCATGAAACGGAAGCCGCCAGCGGTGAAGTAAGAATTACCGCCCTTCTCATCCTCTGACGCTTTCTCCAGCACCAGTACCCGAGCGCCATTTTCATGGGCCGAAATTGCGGCGCATAAGGCTGCATTGCCCGCACCAACTACAACAACGTCATAGGCCGCTTCGCCCATCGTCATACTCCAAATCTTGAGATTACTTGTTCAGATGAAAGGCTAGCCCGACCGCAAGCAGGCGCACAAGCGCGGACACGGCCAATAGCCGTCATTCGAACATGGTTCACGCGCTATTAACCGAGTGGGGTTCAGGGTGTGAGTGAATTCTGTAATTTCACGGAAAGCTTTATTAATGTTGCAAGCAACCGCCAATGCCCAGCCTAATGTTCCCGCCCAGCCGCAAGCTGCCACCCAAGGCATCTCGTCGATCCCCTATTTCGGGGGCGCAGCAAAATATGTGACACCGAATAAGCTCACCGAATGGCGCGTACAGACCTTCCATTCGAAGGAACGGGATACGCTTGCGTGGATTGAGACATTTTCGGCAGATGATGTGCTGGTCGATATCGGTGCCAATGTCGGCATGTATTCGATCTGGGCAGCAGCCACCCGCGGTATTCGCGTGATCTCCTTTGAGCCCGAATCACAGAATTACGCGCTGTTGAATCAGAACATCTTCATCAATGGCCTGTCTGATCAGATTTTAGCCTATTGCATGGCCATTGCAGAGAAAGCGGGCTTCGACAAATTCTACCTTGGTCGTTTTGAAGCTGGCGGCTCTTGTCATGCGTTCGGCGAAGCCGTTGATCCAAACCTTGCGCCAATGAAAGTCCAATTCAGCCAAGGCTGCTTTGCGGCACCGCTAGATGAGTTGATTGAGGCAGGCGTCACGCCCCCACCCACACATATCAAGATTGATGTGGACGGCCTGGAGCATGCCGTTGTCGCCGGAATGGCGGGCACGTTGCATCATCCAGCGCTTAAATCCGTGTTGGTGGAAATCAATGGAAATTTGGCGGAACACCAAGCAATTCTGAAACATATGGCCGAAATCGGCTTCCACGTAGACGACCGTCAGCGCGCAGCATCATTGCAGACAGAGGGCTTCTTCAAAGGTGCCGGCAATGTGATTTTTTGGCGTGATGCAGAGGATGCAGAGCGTCTGGGCGCAATTCTGGCTGGCGAGGAACCTGCTGCCCCTGTGCAAATCCGCTCTGCTGGCCCAAAGGTTGCCGGTCTTTCCGCCGCTGAAGCCTTCGAAGCCGTAAGTGCGAATATCGCCGAAGCACCGGTAGCACTGGACCCAACGCCGCATTGGTATGCCAATGAGGTTTTTCCGGCGGACTTCTACGCTGAACTCATGGCG
Source organism: Alphaproteobacteria bacterium (assembly GCA_040263875.1). Classification (GTDB taxonomy): domain Bacteria; phylum Pseudomonadota; class Alphaproteobacteria; order Bin95; family Bin95; genus VMCJ01. The sequence continues at coordinate 9,315 of JBDQJI010000030.1, read as the reverse complement.
CGCATGCCGGAACCATCCAAGTTCACATCGATCACCGACATGGGCTGGGTGCAAGGCGACGCTGGTACTGAGAGCGAACGCGGTGTCCTGGAATTCTCAACAGAAGCACTTGGTCGCCTGGATCCAGAACTCGCTGCGTTCTGGCAAGATATTGGCCAGCAATTCCGCAGTGAGCAATTCGCCCTCACCATGTTGCGGAAATTCCTACCGCAGATAGCCGAGCGCTTTGGCGACGATATTGGGACAATGCGGTTCTCCGCCACGCCGATGCTTCTATCTGACAATGGCAGATATGCGCTTGGGCCACATACAGACCGCGTGGAACGTGTTCTGGCCGCCCTGTTCTACATGCCGCACTCACCATCAAACCCAGAGCTTGGTACATCGCTCTACCTACCAAAAGACCCGAACTTTACTTGCCCGGGCGGTCCCCACCATAGCTTTGACAAGTTCCAGCGCGTGGCAACAATGCCCTATGCGCCGAACACCGCATTCTGCTTCTTCAAGACAGACACATCCTTCCATGGCGTTGAACCCGTTCCAGGCAATGGCCAGCAGCGACGCTTGTTCAGCTACATCCTTGAAACGGCGAAGTGAGCGCTAGTCGCCAGAGGGATATAATTCGGCCAGAAGCTCAGCCGTGTGCTCGCCCAGATCAGGCGGCGGCATACGCACGTCACAAGGTGCTGCAGCAAACTTGAGAGGGAATCCAAGCACCTCCATATCGCCGTGTTTTGGGTGTGTGACGGTCATCTGCATGTCCTGGCTTTGGACCTGCGGGTCATTAAAAACACCAGCGACGTCATAAATATGGCTGCATGGGATACCCGCGGCATTCAAATGCTCTACCCAGGTATTCGCGTCAGCCGTCGCAAAGCGTTCAAGCACGGCGGCGTTCAAACGTTCTCGGTTCTCCACCCGCAAATGATTGGAGGCAAAATCTGGATCGTCCTTGAGCGGCGATAAATCCAGCGCATCCATAAGCCGGCCAAAGAACACATCGTCATTAGGCGCTACCGCTATTGGCCGGTCTGCAGTCTCAAACAGGCCATATGGCGCGGCGATGGGATGATCATTGCCAGACCTCGGAGTAATCCTGCCCGTCGCGAAGTAGTTGGAGGCCAGATAGGCCAAGAGGCTGACCATTGAATTTGTCAGGCTGACATCAACATGCTCAGGGCCACCAAACCGCTCCCTACGGAGCAATGCGGCGGTGATGCCAAGTGCCCCATAGATGCCCGTCACCAAGTCGCTGATCGGCAACCCACTGCGCAGCGGAGGGTCATCTTCCCGCCCATTGGAACTCATGAAACCACTCACGGCTTGGGCAATGAAATCAAACGCTGGGCGGTCACGATAAGGCCCGTCAGGGCCAAATCCGCTAACGCTGCACGTGATGAGGCCCGGCTTCAATTCCTGCAGTCGCTCTGGCCCAAAGCCAAGCCTTTCCAAAACGCCGGGCCTAAAGTTCTCAACCAACGCGTCGGCAGAGGCTATCAACGCCTCAAGCGCCGCTTTGCCTTCAGCTGTTTTCAAATCCAGCACAATGGAACGCTTATTGCGGTTGAAATTGGCGAAGTACCAACTGAAGCCATTTTTCCCATCGCCTTGCCGGCGCACCGTGTCCCCGACAGGCGCTTCAACCTTGATCACATCTGCCCCCAGGTCACCCAAAATCTGTGTGCAGAATGGGCCGGAAAGTACGCGGGTCAGATCGACAACACGATACCCGGATAGCGGCTGCGTAGAATTCTGGTCTGACATACTGGCCTTCAACGTTTGTACGGAACGTCCAGAAGCGCTACACAATTGCCACGCATTGAGCAATGAGGACACGCATTATGGATAGTATTGAGATCGTTGAAGTCGGCCCACGGGATGGCTTACAGAACATCGCAACGACCGTGCCAACGGACATCAAAATCCAACTCATTCATGCCTTAGTTGACTCAGGCTATAAGCGTATGGAAATCGGGTCTTTCGTCAGTCCAAAAGCGATCCCGCAAATGGCAGATATGGACGAAGTCGTCCGCGGCCTCCGCCCTATGCCGGGTGTGATGGGCATGGCGTTGGTGCCAAACTCAAAGGGTGCGAGGCGGGCAATCGATGCAGGGGTGATGGACCTGGAAATGGTGATCTCCATGTCCACCTCCCACAATGAAAGTAACGTCGGCAGGCCAACCGAAGAGTCCATTACGGACCTGGAATATCTGCTGCAAGACGTTGACCCTGATAACAAATTATTCCTGCGCATTGGCTTGGCGACCTCATTCCACTGCCCGTTCGAAGGGCTGACGGATGATGCTGTTGTGTTGCGGAACATTGAACGCATGCTGAAATTCCGTCCAAACCTGGAATTCGCCCTCAGCGATACAACGGGTCTTGCCTCACCTGACCGAGTGAAATCATTAGCGACGCAGGCTTTGGCGCAGTTTGGCGACGATGCGAACTTCATCTTCCACGGACACGACACAGCAGGCTTTGGCCTAGCCAACGTGCTGGCTTGCATAGACGCTGGCATTCGGAGCTTTGATGCTTCTGTAGCAGGCCTTGGTGGCTGTCCGTTTGCGCCCGGAGCCACAGGGAATATCGCCAGCGAGGATCTTGTTTATCTCATGCATCGCCTGGGGATTCAGACAGGTATTGATCTGGAAAAGCTGCTGGATGCAGGCGATATCATTGAAGCCGTGCCGGGTGTTTCAGGCACAGGCCATGCCCGTAAGCTGCCACGTGAACGCGCATTAGAATACAGCGTAGCAGCTTAGCTTTGTTTTCGGCGCATCTGCAGCCTTAGGAAATACATAACCGGAAGAAGCGGTGCCAGCGCGATCATCGTTAGCGCCACGAAACCATCCTGGAATCCAAGCATTTGCGCTTGTGCAGAGACAACACGGTCTAGGTAAACCATCGCCATGCCTTGCTGTGCCGCCTCTGGCAATCCGGCGACGGAGAGCTGATTGGCGACCCTGCCCAGCATCTCCATCATGGCGCTATTCGATGTTGTTTGCGTGGCGCCCAGATTAACTGCGTGAAACTCTGTTCGTTTTTCCAACAGGATTACGAAGACGCTAATACCGGTTGATCCACCAAGCATCAGCGAAAGGTTGGCGACCCCTGCCCCACGCCGCATCTGCGCAGGGGAGAGAGCACCGATTGCCGTGGTGTTCAGCGCTGGCGAAACGAAAGCTGATCCAACCCGGCCAATAAGCAACGCGAAGGCGATATAAGCAAAGACCGTGTTCGTATCAGCACCCGCCAGCATGAACATGCTGATGGCAATGATTGAGAGCCCGAAAATCATCACATATGGTGCCGGGACTTTATCGGACACCCGGCCCGTCAGCGGCAATACAGCGGCAGCAAAAAGACTGCCCGGCAGCAACATTGATCCGGCAACGGACGGCGAAAAGCCTTGGACGATCTGTCCGAAAATCGGGAACGCATAAACACTGGCAAAATTCCCGAACCCGAACAGAAATGACATAACGAGTGCTGCGACGAAGGCAGCATTCCTGAACAAGCTTAGATCCAACAATGACGCCCCAGGGCGTTTTTGAGACATCACGAATGCAATACCGCTCAAGACAGCGACGAGCGCCAATAGCATTATGTTATCGGATGCCCACCCCCACTTCTGGCCATTGCCCAGCATCGTAAACCAACAGAAGACCGTCGCATTGATTAACCCAAAGCCCAGTAAATCAAACTTGCCCGTCGGCATGCGTTGCTCTTCTGGCGGCAAAAACAATACGCCTAGCAAGATTGCGAGCATGCAGGCCGGGATCGGCGCAAGAAAGATCGCGCGCCAACTCACAGCATCAATCGCCATGCCCCCAATCGATGGGCCCAGCCCAAGCGCAACCGTGACACCCATGCTGAACATGCCCATGGCAAGGCCGCGCTTCTCCATGGGGAACACTTGGAACAACACCAACATAACAAGGGGCTGCAAAATACCCGCCGCGAAGCCCTGCATCACACGGCCCAGAATCAGAACTTCCAGCGTCGGTGCTGAATAGCAAACCAAGCTGGCACCCGCGAAGCCCAGCATGACGAACATGAAGGTCTTCCGTTGCCCAAGCTTGCCAATCACCCAAGAGCTTGCAAGCAGCCCGGTGGTGTTCATTGCCAGGAACGTTGAGGACAGGAATTGCGCTTGCCCTTGCCCCACACCAAAGGCGCCCATCACATCCGGCACTGCGACATTCACCATGGTGCCGGTAAATATGGACGTGAAAAATGCCGACAACACCGCCAGCGTAGCAAGCCATCGTGCGGCGGGGCTAAAGGCTTCAGCGGCAGCAGGTTGAGCGGTAGCGGCCACTATTTGGCACCAATAGACGGCGCCAGTAGGCGCACGCCGCTAGCGGATGCCACGGGATTTGGCGATGTCATCATAAGCGGCATTGATACGTGCCAGCTTCTGATTAGCAACCGCGATCACCTCTTCCGGCAAACCCTCGGCCATTAGTTTGTCCGGATGGTTATCGCGCGCAAGTTGGCGATAGCGCGCCTTGATTTCAGCATTCTCTGCATCGTGATGCAGACCCAAAACTGCAAATGGATCACCCCCATCTGCCGCCATATGAACAGCCCGAATCCGCGCAAAATCCGATGGACTGAGGCCAAGAATTTCCGCGACGTCTTCAAGGAATTTAAGCTCACTCGGGTGAACTTCACCGTCCGCGATCGCAATCTCAAAAAGGCAATCGATGACCTCTTCTTTGACCTCATGGGCACCTTCCAACACACGGGCGAGTTGGCGGGCATAAGCTTCAAACCCGGCTGTATCCTGCTTAGCTCGGTTGAACAGCGCAGCCACATCTTTCTCATCTTCAGGTGCGGTGCGGAAGACGCGCTTAAAGGCGGCAATTTCATCTGGCGTAACGCGACCATCGGCTTTCGCCATCTTCGCACCAAGGGCGATCACGCCGATCGTAAACGTGCCTTGCTTGGTCGCATCTTCCCCAAGTGGCGAAGGCTCACCGCCTGCAGCATCGCTTTCGCCGAAGCGCTGAACGGCATAGCCGCCAGCTGCACCGACAAGCGCGCCAATAGGGCCACCAACCGCGAACCCTGCCGCACCGCCTAATATTGCGCCAAGAATGCTCATGGGCTTATCCGCGCTCATCCGAGAGCGCTTCGCCCTCAAGATCGGCGATGAGTTTCAGAATGGCATCGCCTGCCCCGTCTAGATCAGACGCATCAAAACTCCGCACGACTAGTGTCGTCCCATGGCCGCCAGGCGTATTGTAAAATGGATAGCTGCCAACGTCAGAGTCTGGATAGTCATTCTGGATTGATAACAATCCCGCTGCGATCACCCCTTCAGCCAGATGGGTTCCGATAGACCGAGAGCGCATAATGCGGCCCCGGCGCAGCAGTGGCGCGGCAGCGCGGAACATGGACTGCGCCACCTGCGGCACGCCCGCCATAACAAACACATTCTCCATAACGAATCCTGGTGCCACGCCCAGATCGTTCTCGATCACATCAGCACCTTCTGGCGTCAGCGCCATGCGCTTGCGCATTTCAGTGAATTCCCGGCCAGATTTTTTGTAATTGGCTTCGAGCATGGCGTAGGTCGTCGGGTGATAGGTGGCGTCCTTCCCGAATGCAGCCGCTACCGATTCTGCCGTAATGTCATCATGGGTCGGGCCAATGCCGCCGGTGGTGAACACGTAATCGAACTTGGTACGCAGCGCGTTGACCGAAGCGACGATCTCAGCCTCAATATCCGGCACCACCCGCACTTCACGCAGTTGAATGCCAATTTCATTCAATCCAGTCGCTACAAAATTTATATTTGCGTCCTGGGTGCGTCCAGACAGGATTTCATTGCCAATCACAAGCATAGCGGCTGTGACTGTACCTGTTTCGGCGTCTTGATCGGCCATGGCGGCGGTCTTTCTGAGCGGTGCTGACTTGGCAATGATATTAGGCGCGCTTATCCAAAGGTCCAAGTGCGATTCCGATCCTTAATCAGGCGTGATGTCCCATGCAGTTTGAAAAGCCGCTAATGCCAGCGAAATTGATCAAGCGTTACAAGCGATTCCTGGCGGATATTCGCTTCGAAGACGCCGCGGAAGATGCTGATCCAATCACCATCCATTGCCCCAATCCTGGGGCCATGCTGGGGTTAGCAGAACCCGGTATGCGCGTCTGGCTTCGACATGCAAAGAATCCGAAAGCGAAATTGCCCTATGCCTGGGAGCTAACAGAGTTAGATAATTGTCTGGTTGGCATTGATACTGGTCGCCCCAATCCAATCGCCGAGGCCGCCATACCGGAAGGTCTTATACCGGAGCTGGCTGGCTATGAGACTATTCGCCGGGAAGTGAAATACGGCGAGAACTCCCGCATTGATTTGCTTCTGACAGACCCCGGCAAGCCGGACTGTTATGTTGAGATCAAGAACGTCCACCTGGAACGCGAAGGTCGGGCTGAATTTCCGGATTCTAAAACAGCGCGCGGTGCCAAACATTTGGTCGAGCTTGCAAATATGGTCAAATCTGGCCATCGCGCCGTCATGCTCTACATCGTGCAACGTGGAGATTGCAGCACATTCCGCCTAGCTGAAGATATTGACCCGGCCTATGCCGCCGCATACTGGGCCGCACGGACTGCAGGTGTCGAAACTTTATGCTATCAATGCGCGATTACTATGGATGGGATCACGCTTGACCGCGCGCTGCCTATTTCGATTGACTGATTTGGACATGGAATTTCGCTGATGAACCAAAGCGCGCTGCAACAACGCCGAGTAAACCGGGATGGAATCACGATCCACACGGAAGTAGACTTCGTCGGTATGCGACGAGCGGGCAAATTGTGCGCGGAAACTTTGGATTTCATCACGCCGCACGTTCAGCCCGGTGTGACGACCGAAGAACTCGACCGCCTCGCTCATGAATTTATGACGACGCGCGGTGCGGTGCCGGCACCTTTAAATTACCGTGGTTTTCCGAAGTCCATCTGCACGTCTATCAATCATGTGGTCTGCCATGGCATCCCAGGTCCCAAGCGTTTACGGGATGGCGATATCCTAAACATCGACGTGACAGTCATTCTAAACGGCTGGCATGGCGATAGCTCGCGGATGTATGTCGCTGGCAAGCCTTCTGTGAAAGCGCAACGGCTAATGGACGTCACGTATGAGTCGCTCATGCGCGGTATCGCTATGGTCAAACCTGGTGCAACCTTGGGCGATATTGGCTGGGCCATCCAATCCTATGTTGAAGATCAGCGCTTTACTGTCGTGAGGGATTTTTGTGGCCATGGCCTTGGGCAGACATTCCATATGCCGCCAAGCGTGCTCCATTATGGCCGCAAGGGTGAAGGCACAGTGCTGGAAGCAGGCATGTTTTTCACCATTGAGCCGATGGTGAATGCCGGCAGGCCTGATAGTAAAATCCTCGCGGACGGGTGGACTGCCGTCACCCGCGACCGGTCGCTTTCCGCGCAGTATGAGCATTCGCTGGCAGTCACTGATGAGGGCTGCGAGTTATTCACGCTCTCCCCTGCCGGTCATACAAAGACGCCCTACAGCTGAGCTTTACGATGGCGGAAGAAACTGTTCCTGACCGTAAATCAGCGCTTGCAGGACATCGACAACGCTTGCGCAAGCGCTTTATGGACGGCGGGTCAGATGCTGTCGCCGATTACGAGCTGCTGGAGCTAATTCTATTCCTGGCAATTCCGCGCGCAGATACCAAGCCTATCGCCAAGGCGTTGATTGACCGCTTTGGCAGCTTTGCTGAAGCGGTAAGCGCATCCCCGCCAGAACTACAGCAGATCAAAGGTATGGGCGAGGCAGGCGTCGTCGCGCTGAAGACAATTGCCGCGGGAGCAGAACGCCTCACGCGGGAAATAGCCCATGCACAGCCCATTCTATCATCGTTCCAGGCGGTGGTTGATTATTGCCGTGTCGCCATGGCCCGCCAGCCTGTCGAGCAATTCCGCGTGTGGTCCCGGACAAACAGAACTGCCTGATCCGGGATGAAGTGCAGGGCGAAGGAACGATTGATCAAACTCCAGCATATCCCCGCGAGGTGATTCGCCGGGCACTGGAGCTAGGTGCCACCGCTGTGATCCTGGCCCATAACCACCCATCCGGTGACCCGAAGCCTTCCAAAGCCGATGTGACGCTTACGAAAGCAATCGCCAAGGCTGGGGACGCTATTGGTGTAGAGGTGCTGGACCACATCATCGTTGGCAGGAAAGGCCATGTCAGCCTGAAAGCCGGACGTTATTTCTAGCGTCTGAGAAGCTTTCGCCACCATGGTCTTTTGCTGCTAGATACCGCAGCTGGTGCCCCCAGCAGGTCCTCAGCCTCCGCTTTTGTCATGAGGCCCCGGCCTAACCAGAGCCGCATCAATGCCTCACGATCCGCCTGCAGGAAAGTACCGCGCCGCTGCTGGTGCACCGCGAAGAATGGCCCACCCAATCGCTCAAACCGCTCTATATGCCGTTCCAGTGTTGGCGGGCCGTGCTTCCAAATCGTTGCTGGCCAGGGCAGTGAAGAATCATATATCGCATCCGCCGCGCCATGCTGACTGAGAACATAGGCATAGAGCAGGTAGAATTCGGTATAGCGCTTGCGGCGCCGGAAAAGTGCTTCGATATTATCACCGCGCGCCTCAATGTCTGCCAACATTGCCCTTAATGTGTCAGCCCGCATTGGGTAGGGCGTGTATGTCAGCGGCCCAAGTTGCTCCAGCCAACGATGAGATATGCCGAAATAATCTAGGCTACGCGCCAGCCAGAGACGGTCATGACGGAGCTTCTTCGGGGTGTAGATTGTCCGGGCACGACCGTCTTCCGTGAAGAAAGACCCGTAATCAATGGGCCCCAGGAAATGGTTCTTGCCATCCAGCCACACGATCCATGCGTCGGCGGATGCGGCACCCGCCAACGATTTCAGCACCTGTTGACTGCGCCAGCCTGGCAAGGCGCTCGGCGCATCCATAAAATCCTTTGCAGTCCTAACTGAAACCAGTGGACAATGAAGTCCGTAGGCATCCAGATTAGCGTTGAGGTAATCCAGGCACACCTCGCCCGAGGGGTCGTTGGCAATAACCGTAATACTACGCGGCACGTCTACTGCCATGTATTTAGCCATACTGCGGGCCTGCAAGCGCCACAGCAGCAGATCGGCTGAATGCACAACGGTTCTGAAGTCTATTCGCTGCAACGCCAAACGCCTGCCCAGTTTTGATGTCCAATCAAAAGCATACGCAGGAATTCAGGAAGCGCTATGATGCTTGAAATCAAGGAGATTAATCATGTCTGATAACGCACGCCGCCTTTCTCCCT
>JBDQJI010000029.1:0-36970 GCA_040263875.1 Alphaproteobacteria bacterium | reverse complement strand
TCCAACACCTCGGCCTCCCCATTTACCCAATTAAACCAGCCCAAAAGCCAACCCAACCAAACAAACAAAAAGACCAGATGCAGACGACCAAACGCCGACCACGTCTCCCCTCTCAGTCTTATTCTCTATGTCCAAAAACAATGTCGCATGAAGCATTGCCTGCCCGCGACAGACCTATCAATATATTCGCCTAAAATGATTCTGCAAGTCTTTTTTGCAGTGCAGCGCAATTATTTTCGACACAATGCCGAAAGCATCTGCCGCTCCTGGCGATAGAATAGCCTGGAAGCGGCAGAAGCCTTGGCATTGTGAGCGTTTACATAGCGGTAACGCCGCCATCGATGGTGATGTTCTTGCCAGTAATATAGGCAGAACCCGGTGCCATCAGGAAGCAGCAGGTAGGTGCGACTTCTTCCGGATCGGCATACCGACCGAGGGGAATCCGCGCTTTTGTTTGCGCTGCAAACTTTGGCCCGCGAATCACTTCTGTCATGGGCGTTGCGACCGTCCCGAAGGCGACAGAGTTCACCGAAACCCCGTAGCGCGCCCATTCTTTGGCTGCACTCATGGTCATGCCGAGCACACCAGCTTTGGCGGCACCGTAGTTGATCTGGCCAATCGTGCCAGCTGTGCCTGCGATCGAAGACACATTGACGATCTGACCGTTACAAACACCAGCTTCCGGCGATTCGGCCCGTGCCTTCATGTGGCGACCAACCGCTTGTAGTGTCAGGTAAACACCCGTCAGGTTCACTTCGATGACCTGATCCCAGGTTTCACGTTCCATTTTATGGATCATAGCAGCACGGACGATGCCGGCATTATTGAACAGGCCGTCGCATCCGCCCCATTCATTTGTCATTGCTTCGATTGCAGCTTCAGTCTGACCCTGGTCGGTGACTGACCCTGTGAAAGTCATGACACTATCGCCGAGCTCTTCGCCCAGGGATTTCAGGCCATCGCCATTGAGATCAATGGCGGCGACGCGTCCGCCCATCTGGACCGCGAGTTGCGCGACTGCACGGCCAATGCCCTGCGCAGCGCCTGTAACGATGATTCGGCGGTTTTCCATGCTGTATGGATTTTGCATTTTGATGTTCCTCTCTCTTGGGATTCTAGGTATTGCCAAAAGCATAGTGGCGCCGCGTCTTGTCGAGCGCCAGAGGCGGGCGCTAGCATGGGCCACCCATTAAGCAAGCGAGGCCATGCTATGCCGTTAGACCGTCCGATCTTCGAACCTGAGCACAATCTCTTCCGCGAAACCTGCCGTCGTTTTATGGAAAGAGAAGTGACGCCGTTTCACGCCCAATGGGAGAAGGACGGCCAGGTTCCGCGCAAGGTCTGGACGAAAGCGGGCGAAGCCGGGCTGCTATTACCCACAACATCTGATGCGTATGGCGGTGCCGGCGGCGATTTTCGGTTCGGTGCTGTATTGACCGAAGAAGTCGGATACGCCAGTGCGTCCGGCCTCGGCATTCCGCTGCACAATGACATCATAGCCCCCTATATCGAGCATTATGGCTCTGAGGAGATTAAGCAGCATTGGCTACCTCGCATGGCGCGCGGCGAGTCCATCGGCGCTATTTGCATGACCGAACCAGGAACTGGGTCTGACCTACAGGGCGTGATGACAACTGCCAAGAAGGACGGCGACGATTACGTCATCAATGGACAAAAGACGTTTATTACCAATGGCCAGAACGCTGATATCCTGATTGTTATCGCCAAGACTGATCCTTCAAAGGGTGCCAAAGGCACGTCTTTGATCCTGGTGGAAGGCGACCGGGAAGGCTTCAAGCGCGGACGCAACCTCGACAAGATTGGCCTCAAAGCACAGGACACATCAGAGCTTTTCTTTGAGGATGTCCGTGTCCCCCAAGGCAATCTGTTGGGCGAAGAGAACCAGGGCTTCCGCTATTTGATGGAGCAATTGCCCCGGGAGCGTCTGCTCTCAGCCCTCCGCGCCATCGCCACCGTAGAGGCAGCACTTGATTGGACCGTGGAATACACAAAGGAGCGGAAAGCATTCGGCCAGGCGATCTTTGATTTCCAGAATACCAAGTTCAAGCTGGCTGAAGTCCGCGCGAACGCCGTTGTTGGCCGCGCGTTCATAGACCGCTGCATCCAAATGCAGGTGGACGACACGCTTGATCTGGAAACAGCCGCTATCGCAAAGCTTTGGGCCTCAGAGGTGCAGAGCAAAGCAGTGGACGAATGCCTGCAGCTATTCGGTGGCTACGGCTATATGTGGGAATACCCGATTGCGCGGCTTTATGCAGACGCGCGTATCAACCGCATCTACGCCGGGTCGTCAGAGGTGATGAAGCTGATTATATCAAGGCACCTATAGGGCGCGCCCGCGCCGATCCGCTTCAGAAAGTTTGGTCCCAATGGCGCCGTTAACGGCTGCGATTATCGCGATGCTGATTCAGCAATCGCTGATGACCATGTCGACATCTGCGATCCCAAACCTTTGGAAGTATATTGGGCCAGACTTCGGCCTGGGTGACGGCATGATCGCCGTCTATTCGCTGATGGTTTACGGCATTGGGTTCTTTGCCTCCAGCGCAGCGGGGAGCACCATCCTTAAGATAGGCCCGCTGCGAGCCAGCCAAATCTGCCTGATAGGCACGGCATGGGGCATGCTTATTTTCAGCTTTGGCGCGATCTGGCTGATTGTTCCAGTAGCACTAATGCTTGGCATCGGCATGGGACCGTCGACGCCCGCGAGCTCTCAGATATTGGCGCGATTCTCGACGCCTCGGCGTGCTCCGCTTGTATTCTCGATCAAGCAAACGGGCGTTCCCGTAGGCGGAGCGCTAGCAGGGTTCGTGCTGGTGCCAATTGCAGAATATGTCTCCTGGCAAGCGGCATTGTTGCTCTGCGGTGTCGCAGCGTGGGTCGCAGCAATATGGATGCAACGGTTCCGAGACCGCTTTGACGACGAACGGGATCATAACCGCCGGATCTCGGTCAGTGATGTTGGCACGTCCTTCCGTGCGGCAACAGCGACGCCAGCGCTGCGAAAACTTGCGTTTGCGGGCATGGCGTATTCCGGTCTTCAAGTCGCATTCATGTACTATTTCATCACATATTCTGTTTCAGAAATGGGACTGACTGAAATTGCCGCCGGCCAGATTTATGGAATTTCCATGGGCCTTGCGATTGTAGGCCGGATATTCTGGGGGTGGCTGGCTGGCGGCATATTCTCATCGCGCGCACTGCTTGTGTTCCTCTCGTTCAGCATGTTTGCAGCCACAGCTGCCCTCGGCTTAGCGACTCCGGATTGGGGTGCTATGGGCCTTGGCGCAGCGGCCCTCGCGTTTGGCGCAACAGGCGTATCCTGGAACGGCGTGCATTTGGCAGAAGTCGCGCGGCATGCACCGGCAGGGCAAGTCGCGGTCGTCATGGGCGGCGTGATCTCATGCTGTTTCCTCGGCTTGATAGCGCTTCCAGCTCTGCTCGGCTTTGTTTTCGTCACGCTTGATCTCTTTGGTATCGGCTTCATCGTGATTGCACTGCCGGCCCTAATTTGCGGATTTTTGTTCATGTGGCCCGACCGGCGACCAAACCTATGACCGCAGCGCTCTATGTCGTCATCGTCGCGATGCTGTTTCAGCAGGCGATGAGCTATATGGCAGCGCAGGTATTGCCTAGCGCCGCTCCGCAAGTTGGACAAGCCTTGGGCCTCGCGGCAGATCTGGTGCTGTATCACACGGCATTGTTCTACGCGGTTTCCGGCATTTTCCAGGCGAGCGTTGGCGGACTGATTATCCGCTGGGGGGCCATTCGTGCGAGCCAAATCTCGCTCGTCACACTGGGTGCGGGGCTGCTGCTCAGCATGGTTGGTGAAGTTTGGGCCTTCACAGTCGCAGCGATCATCATGGGGTTTGGAAATTCTTTCTCGACACCCGCCAGTTCGCATCTACTGGCGCACCACAGCCCGAAGAAGTTTGCGCCGCTGATATTCTCGATCAAGCAAACTGGCGTTCCCGTGGGCGGCCTGATCGCGGTCGTGATGGTCCAAGTGCTGGTTGATGACGACAATGTTGCTACCTGGCCGGATGCATTCCTGGCGACCGGGCTAATTTGCCTCGCGCTGATGGTCATTTTACAGCCCATGCGGCGACAATTCGATGCGAACAGGCAACCGGGATATCCTGTTCGGTTCAGCGATGGCATTCGTAATATTCGCACAGCCTCCGGCGACCCAAACTTGCGCAACCTATGTATGGGGATGTTCGCTTTTGTCGGCTTGCAAGGGCTGTTCAATTCTATCTTCGCCACATTTGCCCAGCTTGATCTTGGCATGGATAAGCGAACAGCGCTGGATATCCTGGTCGTAGTAAATATCACGGCGGCCGTTTCCAGAATTCTGTGGGGCTGGATTGGGTCGTCACTCGCCCCGTCTCGGATTGTACTTTCGGCGCTTGCCTTCCTTATGGGCATCGCGACGATTGCACTTGGTGCATCAACGGCAGAAGTCCCAGTGTGGCTAATCGCGACGGCCGCCCTAGCGTTTGGCGCTTCGGCTCTATCCTGGCACGGTCTTCTGTTATCCGAAGTTGCACGCATGGCACCGCCGGGTCAGGTTGGACCAGTAACTGGCGGCGTACTCTTCTTCGGTGCGCTTGGGATGCTCTCATACCCCTTCATGGCCAAGCAGCTTTTGAACTTGGGTATCGGCTATGATCTGATTTTTTATATTGCATCTATCCCAGCGCTGTTCATGGGCTTCAAGTTGCTGTGGGTTAAGAAATCAATGCCTGCACCCCAACCCGAAACGGCAGTAGCACCAGCGGTCATGCAGTCGTCTATGCGCCCACCCAAACGCGTTTATCCTTGTCTGGATACGGCAGATGCAGAACTTCTCTGGCCAACGCCTCCGCTCATCGCGGCAAGCGCCAATTGGCAGCGGTTGCGCGGCAGGCGGCGGCGGTAGATAAGGCTGTCAGACCAACATCGCAGGAGACTGTGCTCATGAAATTCCGCATCGAATATTGCGGCGCTTGAAACTACGAACCGAGAGCCCGCCGTGCGCGGGACGTTCTGCAAGGCTTAGCGCCCGATACTGAGGTTGAGATTATCCGTGGCGGCGGCGGCGTGTTCGAGATTGAACGGGACGGCGCGCTCGTGTTTTCCAAAAAGGCGCTTGGGCGCTTCCCTGAGGAAAGCGAAATCCAGGCGCTGATTAGCTGATCAGCAATCTTATTTCTAACGCTTGCGAACCCGGCCCCGAACCGTCCATAGTTTCTCCCGCACTGTTGCAATAACTAGGAGAAAACCATGGCTGATAAAGTCACCATGCCGGTGGAAGCGACGCATATCATGATGTTTGCGCGCTCCGTCAATGACGACAACCAAGTCTATTACGATGCGGCCCACGCAGCGAAAACGGAGGTCGGCCACATTCTGCCGCCGCCAACGTTCTATCGCTCTGTGGCGCAGTTTGATCCCGATTACTTCCTGCGCCCGAAGGTCGGCGAAAAGTGGTTCGGGTCCGCCAAAGGCCCATCCGGCATTGACGAAAAGCCAGCCTCATCCGGTGGTCTGCATGCGGAACAGCACTTTGAATATCATCACCCGGTGAAGCCTGGCGATGTCCTCACAGTGACGACTCGTGATGGCGAGAAATGGGAAAAAGTCAGCGCGCGCGCAGGCAAGCTCATGTTCTCTGAAACCATCCAGGATTATCACAATCAGGATGGTTTGCTCGTCGTCACATCCCGGTCTGTCGGCGTGAAGACAGAACGTCCGGTTGACCAGGGTTAAGGGGAGAAAAGCAATGGCGTTATCCGCATCCAATCTCAAAGTTGGCGATACCCACGAAGAAGTCGTCGCTGAAAATCTCTCTCGCGGCCTGCTGGTTATGTATGCCGGCACATCGGGCGATTACAATCCGCTCCACACGGACGAGGTCTACACCAAGGAAGTCGCTGGTTACCCAAGCGTCTTTGCCCACGGCATGCTGACTATGGGCCTGACCGGCAAGATGCTGACCAATTATGTCGGCGATGGGCGGCTTAAGAAATACGGTGTGCGCTTCACCAACCAGGTATGGCCCGGCGACACGCTGACATCGAAGGCGACAATCGTCGAAATTCGGGACGGCGAATGCGACATCGAAGTCGCGACGACCAACCAGGACGGCAAAACCGTCGTCATGGGCAATGCGACAGCGCGCGTCGACTGATGCCACGGCTGTTCCATGAATGACTGATCCCTATCCCCTCTCCGCTTAGCACGTAGAGGGGATAGTTTTTTCTTCACTGACCTTTTGGAAATGGCCCCATGCCCCAAATCCGCCTCGGCGATCTAACCATTGACCGCGTTGTTGAGGGCGAAGGCAAAGCCTTTTTCCCCGGCTACATCTTTCCTGATGCTGATGACGCTGGCGTTGCGGCTGAAAAGCATTGGATGGAGCCGAATTTCCTAGACACAGACTCTGGCCGCTTGCTGCAAGGCAACGCCACATTTGTCGTCCGCCGCCCTGGGATGGTCTTGCTGGTCGATACCTGTGTTGGAAATGACAAGGACCGCCCCTCCTCCAAAACATGGAACAAGCTGAACACTGATTGGATGGACCAACTGAATGCTCTTGGCGTGCAGCCGGATGATGTGACCCACGTATTCAATACCCACCTTCACGTCGATCACTGCGGCTGGAATACCAGGTTGGACGGCGACCGGTGGGTCCCGACATTCCCCAATGCGGAATACCTCTTCCCGAAGGACGAATTCGACTTCTGGGCCAACCCAGCCAATGACACAGTCACCGGAACCGGTGCTAATGACGGCTGCTATGCCGACAGCGTACTGCCGGTTTACGACGCGGGTCTTGCGACATTAATCGAAGCTGGCGGGCGCGGCGGTGATGGCGCGTTCTGGTTCGAATCCGCTGCTGGCCATGCGCCGGGCCAACTCACGCTGCATATGGACGCCGGAACGGAACAATTGGTTTTCACCGGAGACCTCTTTCATAGTCCATTGCAGATCGCCCGGCCTGAATGGTCTAGCAAGTTCGATGTTGATCGCAGCGGTGCGGCAGACGCCCGCCGCCAGTTCATCGCCAAACATGGCGACGCCGACAGCATGATCCTCTCCGCCCATGTCTGCACGCCGAACGCCGGGCGCATCGTGACGGAAAATGGCAAATCCATCTTCCGCCTGCTGAAGGATCTATAATGGAACTGTTTTGGACGCCGGCATCACCTTTCACCCGCAAAGTCTCTGTCGCAGCACGGGAACTTGGGCTTTGGGATGAGATCAAAATTCATAAAACCACCTGGCCTCATGATTGGGGCTACGCAACGGTGCCGTTCACGCCTGGACTGGCAGAGAATAATCCCATCGCTCGTATCCCGACGCTCATCACGGATGATGGTGTGCCGCTGAGCTGCTCGACCCTTGCCTGCCAATATCTGGACAGTCTCTCCGGCGGCAAGCTGACAGCGCCAGATGCCTGGAAGATGTGGTCCCTCTACGCCATCGCTGACGGCCTCATTGAAGCGCAAATTTTGATGCGGGCAGAAATGCTACGTCCCGCTGAGAACTGGATGGAGAGCTTCCTGCAAAAGCAGCGAGATCGGATCGACCGCTGCTTCGACGCTATCGAAGCCCGCACCAGCGAACTCCAATGCGGGGCTGAAGGCGGGCTACCGAACCTTGCAGAAATCACGGTCGGCATCGCCTGCGGCTATCAGGATTGGCGGGAATGGCTGCACGAATACCGTGATGGTCGGCCCCACCTGACCTCCTGGTACACAGACTTCGCCAAGCGTCCGGCCATGGCAGTTACTGAACCAGCCGAGACGCCGGAACGCTAAAGGTCACGCGCCCAGTACTCGCCGATAAGCTCATGGCCATAGCTCTGATGCGGCTCTTCATTGATCAGTTCGAAACCACTGGTCTCATAAATTCGCCGGGCCGCAATCAATACTGAATTCGTCCAGAGTGTCATGCGCCGATAACCTTGCTGCCGGGCATAGGCGATGGCTTCATTCACCAGAGCGCGCCCGAGCCCCGAACCGCGCATCTCCGGCTCCACATAAACCATGCGCAATTTGGCTGTCTCTGCGTCCTCGCGTACGACGGTCGCCGAGCCGACGATTGCGCCGTCAGATTCAGCGATCCAACAGCGCTCGCAAGTTGGATCACGGGTTTTGATGAAGCCTGCAGCAATCTCAGCAACCATCGCTTCAAAGGTTGCGTCCCAGCCATATTCAGCGGCGTAGAGAACCCCGTGGCGATGGGCAATCCACGCCATATCTCCGACGCGTGGCTCCCGGAAGGTGAACGTGGCGGGCTTTGGCATCAACTTAGTTCAGCAATGAGAGAAAATGCCCGATCTCTTCCAGATCAGAGCGACGACGAACCATAAGCGCGCGCGCCTCCTCGTCCTCACCCCATTGCTCTAGCTGCCAATCATCATCGATCTGGGCGGCGTCCGCCGCGATGGCTGGGGTAATTTCACCTTCAACCAGTGCCAGCGCAATCACTGCAGACCCAGCCGCTTGGGATGCGACATGCGCTGCCGTTAGCCGGAATGGATCAAGTGCTGCAAAAGCCTGACGAATAGCAGTGACAGCGCTCTCTGGCTGCTCCACCGGCATGATGCCTTCCGCCAAGATCAACCGCGCGCCGTAACGCTCTAGCAACCAAGCCAGCAGTGGGTCCCAGGCATCAGCTTGCAGCGCCACAAGCTTCGGTGGTGTTGGGGCGCGGTAGCATAGAAGGTCCGTTTCTGCGAAGCGGGTCACATCATCCACGAAGCGGATCGGGTCTTCGGCGATCCTATCCAGTGCCGCATAGGAAAGTGCTGTCAGCGGCATTGCCGCCATATCAAGCGTCTCGCCCTGGGCGCTCCATTCGGCTGCCGATGCCTCTGCCAGCTTTACGCTTGGGAAGGTCAGCTGCTGGCGTCCCGGTGTGCGCACGGGTCGGCCATCCAGGCTGACTTCAAATCCGCCCTCGACCGCGCGCGCTTCCGCCGCTTTATAAAACCGCTTCATGCAGCGTCGCCCAAAAATTCACGAACGGCCCCCGGAGCATCCCCATAATGATGAATAACCCGTGTGGCACCATGGGCTTCTAGGTCTGATGGCGCGTGATAGCCCCACGCAACGCCTAGGCAATGTGCACCAGCAGAGCGCGCCATGGCCATGTCATAGGCGGTGTCGCCAAGCATGACTGTCGTCGCTGGTGACGCGCCCACTTCCAGCATCGCATCTTCTAGGATCTTAGGATGCGGCTTGCTTGGGCCATCATCTGCCGTTTTCAGCACTGCAAACCAATCTAAAATGCCATGGGTCGTGAGCGTCTTGCGCAACCCGCGCCGCCCCTTGCCCGTCGCAACACCAAGCGTAAACCCATCATCGCGGAGCGCCACTAGCGCCTCTAATGCGCCCTCATACAGCGGCTCGTCATAAGCGGGATCGGATTCTTGGGCATGGAATGTCGTCCTAAAGCCCTCAACCAATTCAGCCAATTCTGTAGCGTTAGCGTCTGGTGCCAGCTTTTGCAGCGCCTGCGGCAGCGCCAGGCCGACAATGCGCCTGATGGGTTCGTCCTCTGGCGGCGTCATCCCCACGCCGGTCCAGGCACCGCGCACGGCGTCAATGATCCGTCTCTGGCTATCAACCAAGGTGCCGTCGCAATCGAATACGGCGAATTCCGTCATCGGAAATCCTCATCGAGCAATTGGTCACCCGCTTCACCCGGAACGAAGCCAAAAGTCGTCAGTGCCTCTTGAAACGCCATTGGCACATCCGCGTGTATTCGCAACCTACCGCGCTCCGTTGGGTGTGGGATATCAAGCGCGCGGGCATGCAGCATCATCCCTTTCGGCAGCCCCATTCCCGGCAGTCGCGCATCCTCGCCGCCATACTTGCCATCCCCCAAAATAGGATGGCCAATGGCCGCCATGTGCGCGCGAAGTTGATGTGTGCGGCCCGTTTGCGGCAGCAGCCCGACGAACGAGGCGGCCTTACCGGCTTTCTCCAATGTCGCATAAAACGTGATCGCGCGATCGCCATCCGGATCGTCCCAGACCATGCGTTCGTTACCGCGGCTACCGGCCTTCTTCAGCGCAAGATCGATTTTGCCGCGCGCCGGGTCAGGTACGCCAGCAACCAGCGCCCAATACAATTTCTTGGCGGACCGATCCCGGAAAGACGCCGTTAGCTTCGCCGCGGATTTCTGCGTCCGGGCCAGAAGCAGCACACCAGACGTATCCCGGTCGAGCCGGTGGACCAGTCGTGGCCGCTCGCCATCCTCCGCTAGTGCATCCAGCATGCCATCCACATGACGCGTCGTGCCAGTGCCGCCTTGCGTTGCAAGGCTGGGCGGTTTGTCGATCGCGATGGCGGAGGCATCCTGGTAGATCACCGCAGACTGGATCATATCGGCATCCGCATCTGATACGTCAGGGCGCCGCGGTGCTGGCGGCGGTTTCGCCCGGAATGTCTGCGCGTCGCCAAGCGGCGGTACGCGAACAATCTGGCCTTCTTCCACCCGGTCGCCTGATTTGACGCGCTTGCCATCCAGCCTGATCTGTCCAGAGCGTGCGAGCTTCTGCAGACGCCCATGGGTCAGGTCCGGATACCGGCGTTTGAACCATTTATCGATCCGCAGCCCGGCTTCCGCCGCGCGCACCGCCAATTGCTGTACGCCGCTCATACCGCACCCCGCATTAATTTCAGTCCCAATACAAATCCGCCAAGCCCCGCCACGACAGAGCCCAACACATAAAAAGCCGCCAACGCCGCCTCGCCCCGTTGCCATAGTGTTAGCGCATCCAGCGAAAATGACGAGAACGTCGTGAAGCCGCCAAGCAAACCAACAGCCAGCAGCAGCCGCGCATCCTGCGCCCGTCCGCTATCGCCCATCAGCCCCTGCGCCATCGCGCCGACGAATAGGCCCATAGCGAGCGAGCCAGCCACATTACAAATCACGGTGCCCCACGGGAAATCGAACCCGAAAGCGCGCGTGGAAGCGATCCCGACGCCATAGCGCAGGCCCGCGCCAACGCCGCCGCCTATCATGACAAGAATCAGGCCCTTCATTCGCCTGCTCCCTCATCGTCATTGTCGCGCCCATCTTCCCGTTGCGCACGGACGCGCTCGAAGTAAGCCAAGCGCTTTGCTGCCTCGCGTTCGAAGCCGCGTTCGACAGGCGCGTAGTATTTGGCGCGCGGCATACCATCTGGGAAGTAGTTCTGGCCGGAAAACGCTTCATCTGCGTCATGGTCATAGGCATAGCCAGCCCCGTAACCCAGATCTTTCATGAGCTTGGTCGGCGCATTGAGAATGTGAGCTGGCGGCGTCAATGATCCGGTTTCCTTGGCGGCCCGCATCGCCTGATCGTAGGCTTTGTATACGGCATTCGATTTGGGCGCGATGGCCAGATAGACAATCGCTTCCACAATCGCCAGCTCTCCTTCTGGCGAGCCGATGCGTTCATAATGCTCCCACGCGCTCAGCGCCAGAGGAAGTGCCTGAGGATCAGCGAGACCAACGTCCTCAGACGCGAACCTGGCGACGCGGCGAGCAATGTAACGCGGGTCTTCACCGCCAGAAATCATTCGTGCGAACCAATACAATGCTGCGTCAGGGTCCGATCCACGCATAGATTTATGCAGCGCCGAGATAAGATTGTAGTGGCCCTCCTGGGACTTATCGTAGATTGGCGCCCGTTTTTGCACGACAGCAGCGAGGCCAGCAGCGTCTAGCACTGGCTTTGGTGGCAGCCGCACAAGTTCATCAACCAAATTCAGGAGATAGCGGCCGTCGCCATCAGCCATGGCCTTCAGCGCCGCACGGGCGTCATCGTTTAGCGGCAGCGGATGGTCAGCTTCGCCTTCAGCGCGGGTAATCAGTGTTTCGAGCGCGGTATCATCCAGCCGCGACAGCACCAATACCTGGCACCGGGATAGCAGTGCCGAATTCAGTTCAAATGACGGGTTTTCTGTCGTGGCGCCGACAAGCACGACCGTCCCGTCTTCAACATAGGGCAGGAAACCATCCTGCTGGGCGCGATTAAAGCGGTGAATTTCGTCAACGAATAGCAGCGTGCCCTGCCCCATCAGCCGCCGCTGCTTCGCCGCTTCAAAAGCTTTGCGCAAATCCGCAACGCCAGAAAACACAGCGGACAGGGACATAAATTCAAGATCAACCGCCCCTGCCAAAAGCCGCGCTATCGTTGTTTTGCCGCACCCAGGCGGTCCCCAAAGGATGAGGCTGGCAAGGCGCCGTTCACTGAGCATCCGCGCAAGCGGACCTTCCGGGCCAAGCACGCCTTCCTGCCCCACCACTTCGCCTAGCACAGTCGGACGCAGGCGATCCGCAAGCGGGCGCGACGTGGACTGTTCCAGACCAGCGGCTTCGAAGAGGCTAGACATTAGCCAGAGCCTCGTTTGTTGGTAATGCGGAAAGCGTGCAGCATTTTCCGGCCTTTAACTCACGTTCAGCACGTGCATTTTATCGCCGCGCCGGACAACGAAGCGCCAGCGGCGGAGACGCTTACCCGCGATCTCCAGCAGGTCCCGAACGGATGCGACGGACGCATCATTGACTTCAACAATGACATCACCTGGACGCAGCCCAAGCCGACGCGCGAAGCTACGGCCTTTGACGTCAAGCACAACGACGCCATCGCCCTCTACATTCAGGCCGTATTCCTCCTTCACAGCCGGCGAAAGATTGGCGACTTCAACGCCGTCTAGCGGGCTGCCGGTATT
The DNA here is from genome assembly GCA_040263875.1 of Alphaproteobacteria bacterium. GTDB lineage: Bacteria > Pseudomonadota > Alphaproteobacteria > Bin95 > Bin95 > VMCJ01. The sequence goes on along the minus strand of JBDQJI010000029.1, from coordinate 24,234 downwards.
CAGCGTCACCTGATCGCGCGGCACCGTTTCAGGCGGTGCCTCCAAGCGGATGGAGGCGCTGAAGGGCCTGCCGTGCCGCCAAAACTCAATCTCCGACTGATCGCCGATCTGCTTGGTAGAAATCCGGAAACGTAGTTCGACCGGATCGCGGATCATTCGACCATCAATGGCTAAGACAACATCACCTTGGCGGATACCCGCACGGGCTAGAGGACCGGCAGGATCAACGGAATCAAGCAGCACGCCGCTTGGCGGAGATAGGCCAATAGCTCCTGCAATATCCGCCGTCACTTCTTGTCCCTGCGCGCCAAGCCATGGGCGGACAACACGACCACCAGTACGCGCAGCCTCAACCATGCGCCGGACAAGGCTGGAGGGTATGGCGAAACCAATGCCCATGCTCCCGCCGCTTCTGGAATAAATCGCTGTGTTAACGCCAATCACCCGGCCCTGCATATCGACCAGCGCACCACCCGAATTGCCTGGATTGATCGCCGCATCCGTTTGGATGAACACGCCAAAATCAGTCAACCCAGGCCGCGACCTCGCAAGTGCCGAGACAATGCCGCTGGTGACCGTTTGGCCAACACCAAACGGATTGCCAATCGCCAGCACTAAGTCACCGACTTCAATCTTCTCAGACGGACCAAGTTCTGCGACAGGTAAGCCTTGCCCTTCCGGATCAATCCTCAGCACGGCTAGATCGGAACGTGCATCCGCTTGCACGACCTCCGCCGCAAATTCACGCCTGTCGTTTAGGACAACACGGATTTCATCCGCGCCTTCAATGACGTGCATATTGGTGACGACCATCCCGTCCCCAGACACGATAACCCCAGAACCGAGTGAAGATTCAGATCGCTCCTGCGCGCCGCCAGGAAAACGGTCCCCGAAAAACCGGCGGAAGAATGGGTCATCAAATAGAGGCGAGGCCCGGCGTTCGCGCACCGTTGTTCGTGTGAAGATATTCACGACAGCAGGTGCCACGCGCTTCACAAGCGGGGAAAATGATAGCTGTATCTCAGCGCTTGATTGCGGCACGGCGCGCGATTGTGCTTGCGCTTGCCCAGCGGCCGTGAGCGTCAGGACTGCTGTCAGCGCCAATGCGCTCGATTTGATCCAATGTTTCATGGGGCCGCACCCTAAACGGTTTTGCTGTTCAGGGCATGTGGGAATTCACAGGAACAACCGCAACATCGTCTCCAGCATTAAGGCAGATCGCCGCTCGCAACCGATTGTGTGGGTGGACGCGCCAGCGCGCTCATAGATTCAGCGTCTATCCCATCCTGTCGCAGCGCCGCTATTATCCGAGCGAGATGAGCCGCACCTTCGGTTGAAAGAATAAAATCGATCTGTGTCGCCTTAATTGGCACATCGAAGAACAGCCGTTCATGACGGACTTCCAGAACATTGCCGCCTGCTTCCGCGATAATATCCGCTGCCCGTGCCAAAGAGCCTGGCCGATCAGCCGTCTGGACACGAAGGCGAGCAATACGACTATCCCGCGCCAACCCGCGCAGCAGCGCCTGCGCCATTATTGAAGCATCAATATTGCCGCCAGACAGGATTAGACAAACACGGCGTCCTCGAAAGCGGTCAGGCTCGGCCAGCATGGCAGCAAGGGAAGCGGCGCCAGCCCCCTCGACAACCGTTTTCTCGATCTCACAAAGCGTCTCAACCGCGATCTCAAGGAAGGCTTCGTCGACGAGGATAATCTTATCGACCCGGTCCCGGATGATAGGCAGCGTCAACTTGCCGGGCACTTTAACGGCAATGCCTTCTGCCAAAGTCGGCGCAGGTCCCGGCGCTTCAAGGCCGTTCAGTGCGGCATGCATGGAGGGGTAGAGTGCGGCCTCAACCCCGGTGAGCCGGGCATTCGGCATGACCTCTGCCAGTGCCGTCGCAACCCCGGCGAAAAGGCCACCACCGCCGATGGTAACCACGACATCATCAAATGCAGGGCCATCTTCAGCCAATTCCAGCCCGATTGTACCTTGGCCAGACGCTACATGCGGGTCGTCATAGGGATGGATATAAGTCAACCCGCGCTCTTGCTCGAGGCGCCTAGCTTCAATGCCTGCTTCCTCAAGCGATTGGCCATGCAGAATAGCTTCTGCGCCAAACCGCTTCACGCCTTCGACTTTCGTGTAGGGCGTGAATTCGGGCATGACGATGGTAGCGGGCGCACCAAGCCGTTGCGCGTGATAGGCTACACCTTGGGCATGATTGCCGGCAGAAGCCGCGATAACACCAGCCTTAAATTCCGCCTCGCTCATCGACAACAGTTTGAACAGACTGCCCCGATCTTTAAACGATGCCGTATATTGCAAGTTCTCAAACTTCAGCCATATCTCGGCACCCAACATCTCTGAGAGCGTACGGGAATGGGTGAGTGGCGTGCGCTCAACTGCACCCTTAATGTCGGTCGCGGCGGCGCGAATAGCGTCTATCGAAATATCCATTAGAACAGTATGCGATGAACAAGGCGTGCTGGGAACAAAGTTCCTGCAAGTGCGCCCAAACTTTAAGCGACGCCACGTTAGGGCTGCTCCGGCTTGAGCGTCAGCACATGGCTCGGCGTCGAAAGTGGGCCGAGTGTGAGATAAGCGCCATCCCGCCATTTCTCCGCAAGGTTCGAGCGATTGTCTGAGAACAGTCGCCCGCTCTGCCCCGGCCCAATCATGAAACGGGAGTTATTCAAATCTGCCAGATCGTATAGCGCACGGAGGCCTGGCCCATGGCCTTGCCCATACGGATCAGTGTTGGAACTAAACCGCATCGCCGCCCGATTGACTGTCTCCTGACCGCCAGGCGATGGGATACGCACATTAAACAGGCTGCCAATAACCGGAAGTCGGCCAAAGCCCATATGCCTAAAATTCACTTGGTGGATCGCCCCCCAAGTCGACTCATCCGCCGTCTCGACTTCTAGGACGGCAGCTTCAAAGGCTGCTTTTAAAATACTTTGGCAAGTCTCTGTCTCAGGCGTCGTGATGTTGTCACACCACACTTGGTGTTCCGTGAGCGCACGTTCCAGTACTTCTGCCCAAAGTCCAAACCAGCTAGCAAAGTCATCATCCAGTTCATCTGCAAATATCTGGCGGATGGCCGTGCGCATCCAAGCGAAGAAGATGGCAGGGGGTGCATCGTCCATCCGCATCTCATTGTCCCAAGCATTAAGCGCCTTTAGCCGCTTAGCTGCAGCATCCGGCAAAGCGCTCTCGCCGAGAACAGACAGCATGATGGGCTTCAAGCGGACCGCGATTGGAGATTTGACATCCGTTTGGATGGCCGTCATGCGATCCGGCGTGATTGCCCCATCCGCCTGCAATTGATCAACGATCCGCTGCATACGCCCGGCATAGCCCCATTCGCGCCCAAGCCAGAGCGGATAGTCATCGGGCGCTATCTTGTTATTGGCGTTTGCGACCCAGCCCTGGCTTGGTTCAAACACCTGAGGCATGGCGGAAACATCAGCAAAGCGGACCCAATCGCCAGCGCCGGTGGCACCATCCGCAGGCATATATCCATCGCCGCTTTTGCGGATAGGCAGTAAACCACCCGTCGCCATGCCAACGCCATCTGGCCCAGCATAGAACACGTTCTGCTGCGGGCCATTGGTGAGCTTCAGCGCATCCAGCATATCGCCCCATCTGCGGGCGCGGTTCATGCGATGCAGCGTGACAGCCGCTCCTTCATTCTCCAGCAAGCCAGTGTGGGCGAGCGAGAGCGCCGCCCCTTCCGGGGCCGTATCATTACCATCCGAAATTACCGGGCCATGTCGCGTACGGCGGACGGTAATCTTCCTGTCCTCGCCGAAACGGACGCGAATAACTTGGTCCAGCTTCTCAAAGGCCTTCGGGCCGTCAGGCGTTAGATATTGGTCTGGGTTTTGGGGATCAATCGTCTCAATGTAGACATCGCTGGTGTCGGTCGTCGCGTTGGTAAGACCCCACGCCACGTGCCCATTATGACCCAACACAAGCGCCGGCATGCCGGGCGAGGCCGCACCTGCAAGTAGAAACCCTGGCGCTTCCATCCGAACCAGATGCCACGTTGCGGGTGCGGTGAGGCCAAGATGCGGGTCATTCGCCAGGAGGGGCGCGCCCGTCGCAGACCTATCCGCCGTCACGGCCCAAGCGTTTGATCCGTCATCAGGGTTGGACATCGCCGCGAGCGCCCGCGCCGCTACAAGTGCGGCTTCTGCGATCTCTGGTGTTGTAATTGCGCCACCCGCTGGATAATCCGGCCAAAGATCCGCCATTTGCTCAGGCGTTAATCGGGCAGCCAAACGAAGCCGCATCAGTTCCGAGCCCCAATTACTGACAAGGCGAAGGCTCATCAACCGCGTCCACGCGATGGAGTGCGCAGGCGTCCAGGGTTCCGGGTTGGGCGCTAAGGCCAGCGTCAATTCATCCGCCGCCACACCATGCCGGGTCTGAAGCCAGGCATTCACACCATCCGCATAACGCTGATAAACGGCGCGGATATCTGCCGGAAGGTTGGCGACGTCCTGTTCCGCCATACGGTCAACGCCAAGAATGCGCATACGAACATCGAAGCCAGCGGCTGGCGGTCCAACCATTTCAGCCAGACGTCCAGCAGCCAAGCGGCGCAGCATCTCCATTTGGAAAAAGCGGTCCTGGGCGTGGGCGAAACCAAGCGCGAAGTACGCCTCCTGCTCCGTCGCTGCTTTAATGTGAACGACACCCAAATCATCCCGTGCTATCGTCGCCTCTGCGCCAAGCCCTGGAACCATGCGCTCACCATCAAGTTCTGGCTGGCCAAGCCATACGCGGCCAACCAGCAAAACCACAAACGCAATAGGTGCAATGATCAGCGCCAGCAAAAGCCAGACGCTGCGGCGGAGCCAGCGGGAAAGGCGTGAACGCTGCTGCATGGCCAGCGTCATCGGGCTCAGTAAAGCGCTTCCAAGCGATCGAGATAATGGGCCGTGATGAATTTTCGGCGGATTTTCATTGTCGCTGTCATCAAACCATTGTCTGTCGTGAAGGCTTCGTCGGCAAAGGCCCAGCGCCGCACGCGCTCGATCCTGGACATTTTTTCGTTTGCCCGGTCGACCGCCGCCTGCACGTCGCTGCGGAAAGCTGCGTCTTGAAGCAAACTCGCCTGATCGACGCCATGATCGACAGCCCAGCTGCGGCAGAAGTCTTCACCCGGCACAATCAAAGCCACAAGGTTCGGGCGTTTATCGCCGAAGACCATGGCCTGCTCAATTTCTTCCTCAAGCGCCAAAATGCCCTCAACCCGCTGCGGTGCAATGTTATCGCCGCCTGCATTAACGATCAGGTCTTTCTTGCGGTCCGTGATCATTAGGCGGCCTTCGGCATCGAAGCCACCAACGTCACCTGTATGCAGCCATCCGTCTTTCAAAGCTTCAGCGGTATCATCGGCGCGCTTCCAATAGCCTTCCATCAGAAGCGGTCCACGCACCAGGATTTCCCCGTCCTCAGCAATCTTAAGTTCGACATCAATCAGAGCAGGACCAACGGTATTGAGATTGATTGAGGCTGGCCTGTTGCACGTAACGACCGGGCCAGCTTCGGTCTGCCCATAACCCTGCAGTAAGCAAAGCCCGAGCGAGCTGAAGAACATGCCAATATCGTAGTTCAGCGGCGCACCGCCGGAGACCAGAGCCTTCAAGCGTCCGCCAAACCGTTCCCGCACCTTAGAACGCACGAGCGAATCCAGCGTCGCATCTTCAATCCGCTCCATCATGCTGAGGCTGCCGGTTTCAATCCGCTTGATGCCAAGAGCTACGGCACGGCTGAAGAGCTTTCGCTTCAGGTCAGACTCTTTTTTCAGCCCCTGGGTGATCCGTGCATGCAGGCTTTCATAGAGCCGCGGCACGGCGGTCATGATTGTTGGTCTGGCCTCAGTCAGGTTTTTGGCCAGCTTATCTGTGCTTTCCGCGTAGTAAACTTGCGCGCCGACTGCCAATGGGAAGAAATGGCCCGCCGTTCGCTCGTAGGCGTGGGACAGCGGCAGGAACGAGAGAAACACCTCATCCCGCAGATCGCTGACACCATCCAATTCATAAATCAGATCAGCCGCACTCTTAGCGTTCGCGAACAACGCCCGATGGGACAGCATAACGCCCTTTGGTGCACCGCCTGTGCCCGAGGTGTAAATCAACGTCGCCAAATCATCGCGCTTGATAGCAGCGAGCGTGTCCGGCGGCTCCGGATTTTCGCGGTTGGCATCAAGAAGATCACTATAGGCATGGACCCGAGCGGACGAGTCCTCGCGGTCAAGCGAGATTGAGAACCGAATGTCTGGCCGTTCCGCAGCTGCATTCAGCGCGCGAGCACCGACCTGGCCCTTCGTGACGATCACGCCAATCGCGTCGGAATCCTCAAGCACATGGGTGTGATCAGCTTCGGTGTTGGTTACATAGGCTGGCACCGTAATGCCGCCAGCCAGCAAGATCGCGATATCAGCGACCAGCCATTCAGGGCGATTCTCTGAAACCAAGACAACCCGCTCACCGGGCTGAAGGCCAAGCCCTATAAGGGCGCGAGAAAGCGCAATGACGTCCCTACGGATTTCGGCGAAGCTGTGGGAGACGAATTCGCCGCCACGGTCCGGCTTGTCCCAAAGGAATGGAGCATCGCCGCCACGCGCCAAGGCACCGAGCGCCATTGCGGGCAAGTTTTCCCATCCATTGATTTCCGCCAATGTCGCTTGGCGGCGGGCGTGATCAATCGCCATAAATCAGGCGGCAGCCACAATGGCACCGTCAACGACGGTCGGGCCAAAATCTGAAATTGTTGTGCGGATCATTAAGCGGCGGTCCCCTGTCTCGTCATATGGCGTGGCGCGATGAACAATCGCGCGGTTATCCCAAATGATCGCGTCATGGGGCGACCACTGGTGGCGATACACCTTGGACGGATGCGTCGCCATAGCCAATAGATCGTCATGCAAGGACCGGCCTTCAAGGTCTTCCATGCCATCAATGCCCATAACGTGGGATGCAATGTGCAGGGATTTACGGCCTGTGACCGGGTTTGTGCGCACCAAAGCCTGGGGAACTGGCGGCAATCGCTTGCGCTGTTCTTCGGACGATGCGCCCTTCTGGAATTTTTCCCGGGACCAAGCAATCGAGTGGATCGCAATCAGGCCTTCAAGCCGGGCTTGAGTTTCATGAGGCAGCATATCGAATGCCACTGCCGTCGAGGCAAACTCGGTATCACCGCCGCCATTTGTGGGCAGTTCACGGGCAGACAGCATGGAGAATTTCGCTGGATGCGCTTTGAAGGAGGAATCCGTATGCCACATGAAGTTGGCGCGCGTGAACAGCGCCAACTGGCTGTCTGGACCCTTTAACGTGCCGTCGGCCAGAATATTAGTAACGCGCACGATCTTGGAGCCAGCGCCCACGGCACCGACAAGCGTCTCCTCCAGCGGGCCAAGCCGTTCACTGAAGTTGACTTGCGTTTCATCATCCAGCGGCTGGTTCGGCAGTACCACCAAGCCATAGGTGTTCGCTGCTAAATCAATCGCCGCGAAGTCTTCATCCGATAGGCCGTCACGAATGTTGAAACCCGTTAGTCTGGCGCCAAAATGTGGCGTCAGTGGCTCTACCGTGACAGCCATGAGATCAAGCCTCCGCTTCTTTCCGGGACCAGGATTTGTTGGGCTCCGGCGTGTCCTCGCGGACATCCTTGCGGCGCACATTGCCGTGGGCTTCGGCTGGCACCACGCGGATGTGATGGCCATATACCAGCAGCGCAGAATCGCCGGGTTTCAAAGGATCGCTACCTTTAGGCTGCACGACAGCAACGGTCTCGCCATTGTCAAGCTCAACCAGGTATTCAACGCCCTCGGAGCCTGTAACCGCACCTTCCATAGCCGCGCCAAGCAATCCACCAATCACGGCACCGGCGATTGCGCCAATGGCACCGCCACGACCCCGGCCAGCATATGAACCGCCAATGCCGCCCGCCGCAGCGCCCGCAACGGCACCAACGCCAGAGCGTGTGCCTTCAATCCGCACATTACGCACAGAAATTACGCGGGCGTCCTGGATATCAACCTTGGAGCCAACTTCGTCACGGCTATAAACATCCGGCGATAAGTCTCGGGCACAGCCTGATACAGCAAGCGCTGCAGCAAACACGATGATCATTGCTTTCATCAAAACTCTCCTCAATCGCCAGCACGACTCGCCGCTAGCGGACGATACGCCGGCAGTATATCTCAAAATCGCTCGAAAACGCTATTGCCTGATTATGTCAAAGATGGGGCGCACGGACCCGCTTGCAGGGAAAACTCTGGCATCCAGCGCTTGTTTAGACACACGCAAATGATCGCCCAATACGCCCTTCAGCAGCGCCCGCATATCCATCGTCGCCATCAAATCCCGCCCTTCATAGAGCGCACCTGTACTCATACCCGGCCAATCGGCGACGACTTTGCCACCATTAACCGCACCGCCCGCGATGAACGCAGCGCTGCCATAGCCATGATCCGTTCCAAGCGCGCCGTTGGGTCGCGCCGTGCGGCCAAATTCAGTCGCGGCGACGACCACAGTCTGCCACCAAGCCGGCCCAAGCCCATTCTTGATCCGTTCGAATGCGGCTGAAAGATCACCGAGCAGCCGCGCCATGCGCCCGCTCGCAACCCCTTGGCCAGCGTGGGTATCCCACTGCCCACCTTCAAGCATCGCGATCCGGGGACCATCCGACCGGGCCAAAAACTCAGCCGCGAGCCCGGCATTCTCCGCCAGCACCAACGCCCGCCCACCACGAGCGCCGCCCATGCGCCCGTCTGAACCAGCGTTCGCGGACGCCAGCGCATGGGCATCCAGACCTTCCGCAAATGCTGGTGCGAGTACGGGATCAGCCGCATACATAGCGCTGACACGCTCACTGAGTGTTTCTGGAATCAGCACCACACGGCGCGGTGCCCATCCAGCGACTTTGGCCGGGCCGCGCATTGTCAGTGGCTCCGATTCGGCGATGGCGAGGCCTAGGTCGGCCCGGTCACCCCCAATGGCGCTGAGCGCCCGGTTCAGCCAACCATCGTCCCTCGCAAACGCCCGCGTCACGCCATTTTCAAGGATGTTCTGCGCGTCGAAGTGGGAGCGTGTGCGATGGGGCGGGGCAATCGCATGGGCAACCAAAAGCTCGCCAGATTGATAAAGCCTATGGGCTTCGGTCATTGCCGGGTGCAGTGCAAAGCCGTCGTGCAGCGGCAATGCGCCCATATCAGCTCTGAGCGCTAAACGACCCCGTACGGCGGCGTAATCTGGATCGCCGAGCGGGGGGACAGCGGCCAGTCCATCCATAGCACCGCGCAGTAGAATGAAGATGAAGCGCCGCTCACCGGGCGCGCTTGCAAGCGTGACGCCGGGTATTGTAGCGCCACTAGCAGCGGCTGTGGCGAGGAAGCTGCGCCTGGTCAGCATAACACTCATCTCCACATAAAATTCGGGCTAACAAGCAGCAGCGTCAATGCCTGATGCGGGCTTTCAGCACCGGCGACGGCAAAACGAGTCTCTGGCGATAACTCAGCCCCAAAAATTGCTTCTGCTAGCGCTTCTGGCGTTCCAACGATGCGCGCGCGTTTGGCCGCAAAAATGCTCCATTCCAAGCGGCGCATGACAGCATCCGGGCTTGCCCAATCGCTGGTCCTATCCGGATATCCCGCTGGCGATCCAGCCATTAAGGGCGCATGCCCAAATTGAATGAGAGACGGCAAAGTCTGCCGTGCCTTCACTATCTCTGACCCGAATGCTCGAACAGCCGCCGCCATATGGTCCATTGGTTGGCGATATTTTGGTGCCAACAAATCTGGCCGGTCTGCAGCTACCTCAATCAGCGCCTGGGCCATCTGGGCCAAATCACCGCCAGATTCGGTATAGCGCCTCGCAATATGAGCAACGGCGGCGGCAGGCGGATCATCTGCTACAAAGTGCCGTGCCAATTTCGTCGCCAGGAATTGCGCCGTCTCCGGTCGTAATGCGAGATCGTTCAGCGCACGCTCGCCCTCAGCCAAGCCATCACCATAGCGCGCGCCCAAAATGGTCTTTGGGCCAGGGTCATGCCGATTTGCAGCGAATACGAACGGCGCAGTAGTGGCGCTGATCTTCCGGCCAATGGGCACAGTCCAGCCCGTGATCAACCGCGCCAACTCGATCACATCCCGCTGGCTATAGCCACTACCGACGCCAACGGTATGCAGTTCCAGAATTTCACGAGCCAAGTTTTCGTTCAGGCCGCGTTTACGATTCCGACCAGCCCGCGAGCCAGGGCCCACAGACAACGCATTATCCAGATAGATCAGCATTGCCGGGTGCTGCTCGACCGCAATCAGCATGTCCGCAAAGCGCCCAAGAACATGGGGGCGGATCGCGTCTGCAACAAAGCTCTCGGCAAACGGCAGAACGCGGGGTTTGCCTTTTGCAGAGACGGTAAAATGGTTCGCCCAGAACCATGTCAGCCGTTCAATGAACGGCATTGCTGACTGCGCAGCGGCAATTAATGCGGCATCGAACTGGCTCCGGCTGCGTAGCCGGATGTCTTTGAAGAGTGCGCGCAATGCTGCCTGCCGGGCAGGTTTGTCTTGGATTCCGGCTGCCTTTCGCATCTCAGCCAAGGCTCGACGCAGCGCGGTTGGGCCTGCAGGAGGCATGCGAAATTGTGTTTGTCGCCAAAGCGTGCCTGCGGGATCAATCGCTAGCGCCTGCAGCTCGCCAGGATAGGCACCCAGACCGAACCGATGCGCTGCTATCGACGCGCTTATCGCCATTTAGAAGCCGCCTCCGCTTGGTATTAAGCCATACAGCATAGTCGCTTTGCTTGTGAAAAACAGAGTCGCACCAAGGCTTTGGCGGGTTCCCTAACCAAGCACGCGGTGATAACGTTAACGAAATCCTAACAACCGAATAAGAATAGAATGAGGCGGTCTTGAGGCGATATCTCGTACTCCCATTCCTAGCGGCGCTGCTCGCGTTCGCCGTGCTCGCTAAGGACGCCCACGCGGCTGTCCAGCGTATTTCTACGTCGTTTCGCCATGAGGGGCGGACTGTGCGCGTAGAAATCTACCGCCCAGTCGGTTCTCATGCCGTTCCGGGCGCGCTTGTTCTGCATGGTGCATCAGGATTGGGGCGCGGATGGTTCGTCTACCCCTTCGCCAAAGCAATGGCAGAGCGCGGCGTCGCTGCCGCAGTCGTTCATTACTATGAAGGCCTTGGCAACCGAAAAGGCAAAGCAAGCCCCCGCATTTTCCGAATCCGGGAACGGATCGTCAAAAATGCGCTGAGTTTCCTCGCCAGCCGTAAGGATGTGCGCGCGGATTCGCTTGGCGTGTATGGCATGTCGCTCGGCGGCTTCCACGCACTGGCGCTTGGGGTTGCGGATAAACGCGTGCGGGCCGTCGTCAGCCTGGGCGGCGGGCTTTCAGGCCATATCCCGAAAAGCGCCGTCATCAACCTGCCGCCAACGCTTATAGTGCATGGATCAAGGGACCGGGTCGTGCCGTTCAAACGCGCGCTTGCTGTCTCCAGGGCGATTGAAAAGGTCGGCGGACCGGTTGAGATGAAGATTTATAAAGGGGTCGGGCATTCGCTCTCCAGCAAGACCCACAAAGATGCGGTGAATACCATTGCCCGCTTTATGGCGAAGACTTTGCGCGCTAAGCGTATGGTGGCTGAAGCGCCCCAGCGCTAAACTGCCCCGCCCGACATGGAGTCGGGCTGGATCGTCATCAGAAGAGCTGGATCACGCACATCGCCATGCCTAACGCCGAAAACACCAGCGCGCCCGATGATTTCCCAGCGGCCTTTGAGATCAGTGATCCCATTGATCCATTGGAAACGTTGACCGGTCCCTTCTACATGCGAACCGGTGGTCCCATCGGCGAAATCTATCTGTTAGCGGAAGCCAAGCACTGCAATACAGGCGGATCGATCCACGGCGGATTATTGATGACCATGGCCGACATGGCGCTCTGTGCTGCGTGCCGTGATGGGCTGGAAGGCGAACGCGCCATTACGGTATCCCTGAATTCAGAGTTTCTATCAGCAGGATTTGAAGGTGATTTCATTGTCGCTAAAGCGGAACTGACCCGGCGCGGCAGATCAATGGCGTTCGCGCGCTGCCTGATCACGGCAGGCGATAAGTCCATCCTTTCTGCAAGCGCCGTCACCAAACGGGTGCCGCGCATATGATTCGGCTGGCTATTATATCCGTTCTGGTAGCGCTATTTGTCACTCCGGTGACAGCAGGCAGCTTGGATAATCCACAGATTGCGGACTATAGCGTTTGGTCCTCAAACCGTTGCTATAAGCCACCGCCGCCGCCTGTGAATATCGCAGACGCGCTGTCCTACAATTTGGCCGTAGACGCGTTCAATCGCTATTTCGCCCAAATGAAGACCTTCATGGAATGTGTCGGGTCGGAGGCCAATCAGGACTATGACGCGCTTCGCAAAGCGCTGGAAACCGGCTTAGCGCGCGCCCGCACTGAAGCCCTGACAGACCTGGAACAATCCCGCAGCGCCATTGAGGCCTATCGCGGTGCCTATGCTGGTCCGGCCTTGAACGCCGAAGCGCCCCCGCCGCGTTGATAGCGTTGCAATTGCGCTAAATTCAGAAGCTTGCATGGCTCTGCCAGTCATCGCACAATCTCCGCCTCTTATCCTGACGTTGCCCGGACATTTTCATGCTTGAACAGCACGCGGCCAAGCTGGCCGATATTGATGCGATCACCAATGGTTTCGCCGAACTTGGTTATATTTGCTCCAAGTCTATCGCCACCGCGATCTTCATCGCTGGCAATCTTGAGAAACCAATTCTCGTAGAAGGCCCCGCTGGCGTCGGCAAAACTGAACTCGCGAATACAATGGCGGCATTCATGGATCTGCCGATGATCCGCTTGCAATGCTACGAAGGCCTTGATGAAGCGAAGGCGCTGTATGAATGGCGCTACGCAAAACAGCTGCTCTATACCCAGATTTTGCGCGATAAGATCGGCGAAGTGCTTGGTGGTGCGGAAACGCTAGCGGCATCAATGGACAAGCTGCACCAGCATTCAGATCTGTTCTTCTCCGAGCAATTCGTCGCCCCACGTCCAATTTTGCAGGCAATGCGGGAAGAAGGCGGGTCCATTCTGCTGATTGATGAAATCGATAAAGCGGACCATGAATTTGAGGCGTTCCTGCTGGAAGTCTTGTCTGAATTTCAGGTCTCAATCCCGGAGCTTGGCACGATCAAAGCCAAGCAGAAGCCGTTCGTATTCCTGACTTCCAACAATACCCGAGAGCTATCGGACGCTTTGAAACGCCGGTGTTTGCACCTTTACGTGCCGTTCCCGGAGGCAAAGCTGGAGCAGCAGATTCTCCGCGCCCGTGTGCCAGATTTGACGGACGCAATGATGCAGCAGCTGGTTGCTTTCGTGCAGGGTGTCCGCGAGTTGGACCTGAAGAAGCACCCATCCGTCAGTGAAACGCTGGATTGGGCCAAGGCGCTGATGCTGTTGAATGCATCGGAACTTGACGGCGATCTGGTGCGTCAGACATTGAATGTCATCCTAAAGTTCGAAGAAGACATCACGGTCGTAGACCGGCAGGCGCTTGAGCTCGTCCGCATGTCTGAAAAGGCAGTGAGGCAATAGCCCATGGACGGCGGGGCACCATCTGGCGAGATAGATAAAACCATCGTCAATTTCATCCGTGTCGTACGCGGCGCAGATGTGCGCGTCTCCGTCGCCGAGACCTTGGATGCGGTTTCAGTGGTGAACTTCGTCGGCTGGGAAGATCGGGAACTCTTGAAGCAAGGCCTCAGCCTGGCCGTCGCCAAAACGCCAGAAGAGAAAACCCGCTTCAACGCTTGTTTTGACGCGTTCTTCGCCGCCGTCGCCGATAATGATGATCACGACGACGATGAAGGCCATACCGACGGGCCTGTCGAAACGGATGATAAGCTGGCTCAAATGCTGCTGGACGCCGACCAAAGCGAACTGATGGTCGCGATGGAAGAGGCAGCCACAGAAGTTGGCATTGAAAACATCAAGTTCTTCACCCAGCGCGGCCTCTACACGCAGCGTATTATGCGCCAGATGGGCCTTGAGGGCCTGGACGCTGCAATCCGCGAAGCCCGGGCCGGCGAAGGTTCCGGGCAAGGCCAAGGGCAGGGCGAAGGCGGTGACCCATCCGGCCAAGGTGGCGGCGAAGCAGCAACGCTTGAAGCCGCCCGTGCCCGGCTTTTTGAAGCCACCCGTGATCTGGTTGAAAAGCGCCTGTCGCTCTATGGCTCTGAGACCAGTCGCGACCTACGGGAAGGCCGCTTGCGCCGCTCCCGCCTTGGCAATCTGGACCGGCGGGACCAGGAAGAAATGCGCCGCCTCGTCGCCAAAATTGCGAAACGACTTGCTGCACTTCATTCCCGCAAGCCTAAGCGCCGCAATCGCGGCACACTCGACCTCCGCCGCACCATGCGCCGGAACTATGCCAATGACGGCATTATGTTCGACCTGGAATGGAAGCGCAAAAAGATCGCCAAGCCTAAGGTAATGGCGATCTGTGACGTGTCTGGGTCTGTCGCTACAGTCGCGCGTTTTCTGCTGCAATTCCTGTATGCACTGCATGATATTCTGAATGATGTGCGTAGCTTCGCCTTCTCCGGCAAGCTGATTGAAACAAGCGATTTCTTTAAGCGCCATGATGTCGATACCGCCGTTGATCATGTCATGAATGCTGTTGGCTACATGCCGACGGACTATGGCCACAGCCTCGAGAATTTCCGTGAGCAAGGCTTTCTGGATGATCTGGATAAGCGCACGACGGTGGTGATTTTGGGCGATGGCCGCACCAACAACACAGAACCGCGTGCGGATATCTTGAAAGAAATCCACGAACGCTCAAAGCGTATTCTCTGGCTGAACCCTGAACCTCCACCGCTTTGGGGCACGGGCGATTCCGAAATTCTGCGTTACCGGCCCTACTGCCACATGCATCGTGAAGTAAACACGCTGGCGCACCTGGAGCGCTTTGTGAATGAGCTTGTCCATGTAGTGAAAGCTTCATCCTGATCTTGACGGCCCGCTTTGCTGATACCAAATAGGGCTTGATCTGCCGCCGATTGGTTTAGCGCGGCCACCACCGAATTCTGGAGAATCCCGCCCCATGGGCAGCAGCTACGGTCGCACATTCATGCTTGTGGCAGCGATGACAGCGCTGTTCGGCGCGCTTGGCTTCATGCTCGGCGGCGCAGGCGGCATGATTTTGGCGCTGGGCATCGCCGCCGCGATGAACCTGTTCGCATATTGGCGTTCAGACAAAATGGTCCTGCGGATGCATGGCGCACATCCCGTGGACGCAGCATCTGCACCACAGCTCTATAAGATGGTCGAAAACTTGGCTCAGGCCGCTGATTTGCCAATGCCGAAGGTCTATGTGATCGAGAACCCACAGCCAAATGCTTTTGCAACTGGCCGCAACCCGGAAAATTCCGCCGTCGCCGCTACCACAGGCCTGTTACAAACACTGACCCACGAAGAAACCGCCGGCGTTATGGCGCACGAGCTGGCGCACATCAAAAATCGCGACACCTTGCTGATGACCATTACCGCGACATTGGCGGGCGCTATATCCATGCTCGGCAATTTCGCTCTGTTCTTTGGCGGCGGCCGTAACAACCCACTCGGCATGGTCGGCGCGATATTGATGATGATCTTGGCGCCCATGGCCGCCGCCGTCGTACAGATGGCGATTAGCCGAACGCGTGAATATGAGGCAGACCGGATCGGATCTGAAATCTGTGGCAACCCGCTTTGGTTGGCGTCTGCGCTGAACCGCCTGGATCAAGGGGCGCAGCGGATCGACAATCATGCCGCAGAAGCAAACCCCCAAACGGCGCATATGTTCATTGTGAATCCACTGCACAAACACGCCCGCGATGGCTTATTTTCTACACACCCCGCAATGGCGAACCGGATCGCCCGATTACAGGATATGGCGATGCAAATGGGCCTAACCACAACACGCCAAGGCCCCTGGGGTTGAACGCCGCCAAGCCAAGCGGCAAGAAGAGCAAAGCCCAGCCAAAGGTTCAGGTTCAAGGATCATCGCGCCGTGCTGCACTTAGCGTTCTGGATGCTGTGCTTGGCCGCCAGATTCCGCTTGATCTAGCGTTTGAACGCGCCGTCGGTCAGCAAAAGCTTTCAGGCCCAGATCGTGGATTTGCGCGCGCAATGGCGGCAACTGTGTTGCGGCGGCTTGGCCAAATTGATGATGCGGTTGATCCATTCCTGCGCCGTCCCCTACCCAAACGCGCAATTACGCCTCGCAACATCCTCCGCCTTGGTGCGGCGCAGATATTGTTTCTGGAAACACCTGCCCATGCTGCGGTCAGCGAGACAACGGACCTCGCGTCTGGCAAGAACAAAACCTATCGGGGCCTAACGAATGCTGTCCTCCGCCGCATTGCAGAGGCAGGGCCGGAGCTTCTGGAAGACCAAAACGCCGCCCGCCTCAACACGCCGGAATGGCTTTGGCAAAGCTGGCGGAAAAGCTACGGCAATGAAACGGCGCTCGCCATTGCCGAAGCACACCAGCTTGAACCACCGCTCGATATATCTTTGCTGAAAGGCGACCCTGCCGATTGGCCAGAAAAGCTTGAGGCTACGCTACTGCCAACAGGCAGCCTCCGCCGCACAATCAGCGCCGCCGTGCCGGACCTAGCCGGGTTCACAGATGGTGTGTGGCAGGTGCAAGACGCTGCCGCAACCTTACCGGCCCGAATGCTGGGTGATGTCTCGGGCAAGCGCGTTATTGACCTTTGTGCAGCGCCCGGCGGCAAGACTTCACAGCTTGTGAGCGCTGGGGCAAATGTAATCGCAGTCGACGCTGGCGCAGAGCGCATGCCACGCGTCCATGAAAACTTGAAGCGATTGGGTCTGGAGGCGGGAACGGTCATTGCCGATGCCACCGAATGGCGGCCTGAAACACCGGTCGATGCGATCTTGCTCGACGCCCCCTGCTCCTCTACCGGCACGATCCGCAGGCGCCCAGACGTGCTTTGGTCGAAGCGGCCAAGGGATGTGACGAGCTTGGCGGAAATCCAGGCCGAATTACTCCGCGCCGCTGCCGATATGCTGAAGCCCGGCGGAATGCTGGTCTATGCCTGTTGCTCATTGGAGGCAGAGGAAGGGCCGGACCAGATCGTGACGTTCCTGGAAGACTGCCCAGAATTCGCCCGCGCACCACTATCCTCCAGCGAGGTTGCTGGCTTGCCAGAAGATGCCATCACCGCAGATGGTGACCTCCGCACACTGCCCAGCATGTGGCCGGAACATGGCGGCATGGATGGGTTTTATGCCGCCCGCCTGATCAAGCAGATTCAATAGCCGCCAGTGCAGCAAACGCTTTTGCGGCGTCCGGCAATTCATTGAATACGGCGGCACCTGCAGCAAGCGCCTGCTCCGCATAAGCCTGCTTTTTGGCCTCAACGTCTGGCTCGCCGTCTGACCGCAGGACGAGCGCCACGTGACCGCCGCCTGCGCCACCCGCCGCCAATCCTGCACTGATCAGCGGGCCCAAAATATCGACATGCTCATATGTGAGCAGGCCCGGTACATTCATATGCATAACGTATGCATCCCATCCACCGCCAGCCAGCGCCGCCTCAACTACCTTCACGCCAAAGCGTCCGTCTTCGCGCTGGAGGAGATTGCCCGGCACATCAATCGGATTGGCCGCACTGGCACCCGCAGGAAGGGTTATTTTGGCAAGCGCTGTCGTTGCACTTTCACTGAGCGCGCCGATTTCCAGCCCGGACCGGGCAAACGCATCTGCCGCCAGAACGCCAGCGCCGCCGCCATTGCCGAACAGCACAACTCGTTTCGTTGGCGCGCCGAAGTTTGGCTTGAACATCTGGCATGCGAGCAAGGCGTCAATAAAGCCATCCAACGTGTCAACGAGTGCAGCACCGGTTTGCCGCGCAACCGCGTCCCATACACGTCCATCACTGGCAAGCGCGCCCGTGTGGGAGCTTGCAGCGCGGGCGCCGGCTTCGGTGCGCCCGCCGATCAGCAGGACGACCGGCTTACGGCCCTTTGCTTTGGCTAACGCTTCAAACAGAGCCCGACCGCCCGGTGCATCCTCCAGATAAAGACCAATGACCTTTGTTTCAGGGTCATCCAGGAACCAAGGCAGCAAGTCCGCAGGCCCCAAATCCGCGCAGTCGCCCATGGTGATGAGGGAGCGATAGGCCACGCCGCGACGTTGGCCGCGCCGCAGAATATCCATGCTGAGGCCGCCGCTTTGTGCCAATACGGTCACGCCGCCCGCACGGCTTGATGATCCCGCCATGAAGCTCAGCCCGCTCGCCGGGGCATAGGTGCCCAGGCAATTGGGACCGAGCACCCGCGCCCCACCAGCCTTACCTGCCGCTGCCAGACCGGCCCGTGCTTCAGCGGTGTCAAACCCACTCGCCATGACTTGAGCGAACTTCGCGGCACCATTTGCCGCCGCCAGCATATCTGGCGCAGCCTTTGGACCTACGGCCATATAGACATAGTCAACGGGTTCAGGCAGCGCCGTTAGGGACGGATAGGCCTTAAGGCCTTCGATAGTTTCAGCGCTTGGGTGGATCGGATAGATCGGCTTAGCGAAACCAAACGCCTTTAGTTGCCGGATATACAAGTTTCCGTGGGCGATGTTATTTGCCGATGCGCCCGCCACTGCGACTGCATTCGGTGCCAATAGCGCGCTAAGGCCTGGCGCATCTGGCGGCACCTCAGTAGGCGCTTGCTCAAGTCGCGCCCGCGCGTCGACCGCGACAGCGCCTTTGGTTGAGACAATCAGGGGATTTACATCAAACTCTGCGATTATATCCGCATGCTGCATTAGCAGACCTTCGGGCCCGCCGAGCGCCATCATCACGTCAATCAATGCATCCCGATCAACGGGCGCTGCACCCCGGTAACCAGATAGCAGCGGCGCGCCTTTTAGGCCTGCCAGCATCACTTGGGCGTCTGACCGGTCAATCGGGCAAATGCGGAAAGCGATATCGTCTAGAATTTCCACCAGAACGCCGCCGAACCCAGCCATCAGCACTGGCCCAAACCGCGCATGACGATACCCGCCAACAACCATCTCCACACCCGATGGTGCCATTTCCTCAACGAGATATGCCTCAGCCGCTGGCATGGTCTGAACGGCGGTTTCAACGGCGGCGGCGTCTTCAAGATTTAGGCGAACCCCGCCGACATCGGACTTATGCGCGCCTTCAGCGGAGACCACTTTGACTGCAAACGGCGGGCTGAGGTCCGCTGCTGCGGATGCAAAGCCTGCCGCTGAGGAAGCTACGGCGGATCTTGGCGTCGCAACGCCAAAGCCCTCCAGCAGTGCTTTTGCTTCAGGCTCAGAAAGGGCATGCTTGCCCGCTGCCAGTGCGCTTGCCAGATCACTCGCCATATCTACCCCGCCGTTCCATAGGAACTGCCACGTTAGGGAAATTCGCCATGAAAACAAAGATCACGCCAGCCGGGATCGCCGAACCCGCCAGCGCCTATGTCCATGGCTTGCTAACGGAAGCGCCAGCCAAGCTGTTGACGTTGTCTGGCCAACTCGGCGAGCGTCCAGACGGCATTTGCGAGGCCGGTGCTGCTGCGCAGGCCCACCGCGCTTGGGCCAATGTGCAAGCGATCTTGGATGAAG
Source organism: Alphaproteobacteria bacterium (assembly GCA_040263875.1). Lineage (GTDB taxonomy): Bacteria > Pseudomonadota > Alphaproteobacteria > Bin95 > Bin95 > VMCJ01. The sequence goes on along the minus strand of JBDQJI010000029.1, from coordinate 4,548 downwards.
CCGGCATGACCCTTCAGGACATCATCAAAGTCACGTCTTACATCGTCGGTCAGGAAAATATCAGCGCCTATGTCGAAGCCCACAAAGCGGTGCTGGGGGAATTAAAACCACCTTGGACTTTGGTCGTCGTCCAAGCCCTCGGCGCACCGCAGTACCTGATTGAGGTAGACGTAACGGCAGCGCGTTAAAGACACAGGTTTTGCCCTTTTTAAACACACCGGGTGGATTAAAGAATGGCGTAGCCTAAGCACGAACCCAAGCCTTGATGGCGAAAGCAGACAGTCGCCGTCTGCAATCAGGCGATATCGTCTGATCAATCCTTCGTCGGGATGAATCCTGCAGGCTTTGCAACCTCTTCCGGTGTTTTGCAGCCTTCGACGCAGCAGCGGCCTGGCTGCTTGTTGCGCGAGGCGTCACCAGATTCATCGGCCAAGACGCCCCGGTCCAACAGGCGGTCGACCAGTTCTTTACGGTCATTAATCGGATAATTCCGCCAAATTTCGCGCTTCATAGCTTCCGGGCTACCGCCACCGTGCAAGCTGATGACGGAATACCATCCGGCTTGACCAGACGCTGTCAGGTCCTCCAGCAAGCGTGCGACATCCATGCGGCGGGCATAGGGGATGGCTGGATTTGCCGTCAGCGCTTTTGCCAGATCAGCGCCAGTTTCAGGGTTATGATCCTCATCCGGCCCCGGCAGCGTGACTATCAGACCGCCGGATACTTCATGGGCGAGCTTATGCATGTCATAGATTTGCGTCGCCATGAGCAGCTTGCCAACATTGGCGAACACATCATCCGGCTGCGCCACGCCGGACGCATCTACTTTGCCGTAAACGGATGAGGCAACGCCGCAGGCGTAGAAGCCTTCAACGATCTTGATCAACTCCACCAAGCTATTGCGGATATGGCTGAATTTCTCCGCCGGAACGCCATTGGCTTCCGCCATCAGCACCCCTGCGCCGATCAGCAGATCCCCGAACCCAGCGCGCGCCGCGATGCAGGAATGGCGGTGGTGCGTGGCATAGGCGGTCACGAGTGGGCCAGAGTGCTCGAACTCACCATCGAGGAACACTTTGTCCCATGGCACAAACACATCGTCGAACATCAATACGCCGGTAGATTGGCCATAGCGTGCCGTGAATTTGGCTGCACTTTCACCGGGGCGGCCTGCCGGGCGCGCGGCGATGGTTAGGCCTTCAGCATCCAACGGCACGGCGCAGCAGACCGCATAGTCCTTGTCTGCTTCTTGCATAGTGCGGCAGGGCATCACCAAGAATTCGTGCATATAGGGCGCGCCGGTAACGATGGCCTTCGTTCCCCGGAGCACAATCCCATCCGCACGACGTTCGACAACGCGCACATAAGCGTCTGGGTTTGGTTGGGCGTGGGGGTGGAGCGAGCGGTCGCCCTTCCCGTCCGTCATCGCGACGCCAAGGGTCAAATCCCGATCTTGGACGTCTTGCAGGTAAGCCTTGAAGCGGTCATGGCACTCGCCGCCAATATCTGCCTGCATCGCGAATGTCATTTGCCAGATCGCGTTGAGCGCATCCTGCGTCAGGTAGCGCTGGGCGCAACCGACCTCTTGGCAGATCAGCCGCACCGCCTCCAACTTGTACATAAGGTCCTGCGGCGTGCGGTTGATGTGCAGCAGTCGGTTCACAGCCTTACCGCTCATTTCCTCCGTCGGCAGCATGAGCACGCGCTTTTCAGGATCAAGCGCGAAGTCATAGGTCGCACCGATCGCATTGACGCCGGGTGCCAGCAGCGGTTCATCCGCCACATTTTCAATCTGAGTCCCATTTATGAAGACACGCGGATTTAGCTGCCGGAGTGATTCCCGGTAGTCAGCAGACGACATAAACATAAAAAGCGCCCTTAGGTGGCGAGTGAAAGATTACGGGCGAGGTCCCAGACGTCTTCAGCTGTGTCCATGGTCATAACGCTGTCATAGACCAGTTCAGCCTTCCGCTGGCTAACGGCGCGGGTCGCGTTTGACCAATATTTGCTTTCGATATCGCCCGCGCTCAGCGGATTGGCATCAGACCCGCGGTTCACGGTTTCGCGGTGTTCAATGGTGCGGCCATCCTTCAAACGGGCTTCTAGCTTGCCAGAATAGTAGCGCGGGAAAGCCGTATCGGGGTCTTCCTGCCAATCAACATTAGCGGCAACACGGAGCGCATCTGTATCGTTCAGCGCTTCTGGGTCCAGCTCATCCAACGTGAAGTGGCCGCGTTTCAGGGTTGTGGCGACGATATAGGGGATCGAGAACTGGGCATCGTAGGCATTCTGCGGACGGCGCTTCTGCTCCAGCGGCTCACATACAACGGCGGCCTGGGTCGGGTGAATGAAGGCCGTGACGCTCTCCACATTGTCCATGGTCATGCCCTGGGACATTAGCGCCAGGGTGGCGTCCGCGAAGGAATGATTGAAATGACAGGCGGGATAAGGCTTGAAGCCAACATTCTCCAGCTCCCACTCCTGGCCAAGGCCGGCCGTGCACATCGCCAGATCAGAGCCATGGCCTTCGCCGAGATAGAGATTGAAAAGGCCATAGCGCCCTTCATAGGTCTCACTTGGTGCCTTGAAGCCCTCTTTAGCAAGCGCCGTTGCTGTGATTGCGGAAGACGCGGCCCAGCCTGGGTGCATACGCTTGGTCCAAGCGCCGTCACTTAGGAATTCCAGCGTGCCGGAGGACTGCGAAAGCGCTACACCTTGGGCATCCTGCAATTGTTTTTCGGAGAGATCAGCCAGCTTACCTGCCGATAGCGTCGCGCCGAATATGCCAACCAGACCCGTTGGATGATACCCCCGCGCATGGAACGCGCCGTTCGCCGCCTGAGCGATCCGAGCGGATGTTTCAACGCCTAGGATATAGGCTGCCAGGACTTCCGCACCCGTCGCATTGAACCGAAGCCCCTGGGCCAATGACGCCGCGATAGCGCTGGCGGAGGCATGGATAACGCCGTCAGTGTGGGTATCGTCAAAGTCTAGGCCGTGGATCAGCGTGCCGTTGAGCAAAGCTTGATCGCGCACAGGCAAGGCCATGTCGTAGCCGATCACGGGGTATTCGCCTTCGCCGCCAAGCCCACGAATTGCGTTAGCGGCCCGCTGGGCAAAATCGAACGTCGTGGACGCGAGCGCTATGCCGAAGCAATCCAGAATATGCAGCTTTGCCCGCTCAATCACCCGTTCTGGAGTGCTGGCAAGGCTAAATTCAGATGTGAATTTTGCAAGGCCGGCAGAGATCGTGCCCTCATATTCAAACGGTGTCAGCGCACTAGCGCCCTTTTGTTGATTGGCGGACATAATGTTCATGGCGCTACTCCCGGCAGGCCGAACTCAGGAAGGCTTTTCAGCGATGAGTTCGAGACATGATTTAAGATGGGAGAGAGTATAGCCCCACACGCTCAGGATTTTAAAGTCGAATGGCCGCCTAGAGCGCCGTGCGTGGCTAGCGACGCAGCCCGGCACTCTATTACATTGATAGCTGGCAAGTTAGCCCGACCAATCTGACTCAGATTGGTCGGGAATTACCCTAGGTTTCTCCGGGCGGCCATCGGTTAGCCAGTTGATGATTTGGATTGATTAGGCGAAATTGAAATCCCAGGCTTCCAACTCGTGCTCTTTAACGCCCGACAGAACGATCGTGCCAGCGTCACCAGCTTCAATAACAGTTTGCGCGCCATACCAGCTGTTCTGCGTGTGAATATCGAGATCCGCCATGCTGTGGATGCCTGCTAGCTGGCTAAGATCGATTGAGTCCAACCCAGCTTCAAAATCCTTGATGACATCCTTACCGAAGTAATCGCCTTTGAACACAAACGTGTCCGAGTGCGCGCCGCCGTACATGACATCATTACCAGTGCCGCCGTCCATCACATCGCAGCCTTTGCCGCCAACAAGCACGTCACATCCGGCACCGCCTTCCATGTCGTCATTGCCTTTGCCGCCGGACAGATAGTCATTGCCATCACCACCGCCCATCCAATCATCGCCAGATCCGCCATACATACGATCATAGCCTGCACCACCGTGCATTTCGTCAGCGCCAGACCCGCCGCACATCACATCGCAGCCGGCACCACCGTCCATATAGTCGTCGCCAGACCCGCCGTTCATACGATCATGGCCGTCCCCGCCCCACATTTGGTCACTGTGCGCGCCGCCATACATTCGGTCATTGCCGTTGCCGCCGAACATGTCATCACAACCATTGCCGCCAATCAGAACATCGCAGCCATTGCCGCCGTCAATCCAGTCGTTGCCATCACCGCCATCGACGTAATCATTGCCACCTTTCGCCCAAATCTTGTCGTCGCCACCTTTGGCCCATATCCAATTCGTGCCGTCTGTTCCTGTCAGATGGTCCGCCTGATGCGTACCCTTAATGACCAAATTGCTCCAGTGGTGGATTCCGACGCGAAGCGCAACGCGATCAAGCAAACCTGATTTGAACGTCATTTCCAAGCTCGGCGAGCATGGCCTCGATGGGTGTTTTGAATCCGAGGCACTTTCGCGGCGTTGAGTTCAGGGCCATGGCAATCT
>JBDQJI010000028.1:0-37445 GCA_040263875.1 Alphaproteobacteria bacterium | reverse complement strand
GTCCACGAATTGGTCTTCGACGAGGCGGTTATTCTAGTAAGGCGTATTTGAGCCGATTGCTGCGCGCAGGTCTTTTCAGGAACTTGGGATCTGCGGCTTTTGCTTTTTCAGCCTTATCAACCAGCGCGCCGATTTCATCTTTCAGCGCCTTAAGCTCTGCCTTTGAATTGGTGGACTTTTTGGCGGCTACAGGCTTGGTGTCGGCGTCTGGATCGCTCCAGCGGTTATAGTTGCTCTGGGACATGGCGGGCGAAGCGGCCATAGCAACGGCGATGGCTGTCGCTGCAATGGACAGTGTTAAGTGGCGCATTCTTATATCCTCCCTTGGCTTTTATTCTCTAACGCTAATCTATATGGCCAAAGAGCGCCAATTTTGTGGCACTGGTTGCATTTCGTCCTAAAAAATCTTCGGTTCTGGCGTAGGTGCCCCGGCGTGGAGGAAGTCGAAATCACACCCTTGGTCGGCTTGAGTGACGTGTTGCATAAAGAGTGCGCCATATCCGCGTGCATAGGGACTTTCAGGCGGGGTCCAGGATTCTTTGCGCTTGGACAATGTTGCCTCGTCCACATGCAGTTCAAGTTTCCTGGCTGCAACATCCAGCGTGATTTCATCGCCGGATTGCACAAACGCTAATGGCCCGCCAATGGCGGCTTCCGGCGTGACATGCAGGACGCAGGCACCGTAGCTCGTGCCGCTCATCCGGCAGTCTGAGATTCGCACCATATCGCGCACCCCCTGCTTTAGGAGCTTCTGCGGGATCGGTAATTGGCCCCACTCTGGCATGCCGGGTGCCCCCTTCGGGCCAGCGTTCTTCAGCACCAGAACGCTATCGGCGGTCACATCCAGATCAGGGTCATCAATGCGGGCATACATATCGTCCACGTTTTCAAACACGACCGCTATGCCGGTGTGCTGCAGTAGCCGTTCTTCTGCTGCCGTTGGCTTAATGATCGCGCCGGTGGGGGCGAGATTGCCGGAAAGCGCAGCCGTTCCGCCTGTGGGTGAAAGGGGCTTGTCGCGGCTGAAAATTACCTCGTCATTGTACACTTCCGCTGTCTCGATGTTCTCACCAAGCGTGCGTCCATTGCAGACAACGCGGTCCAGGTTCAGGAGATCATCAATCTGCTTCAGCAGCGCACGGAGGCCGCCTGCATAATAGAAATCCTCCATCAGATAGATGCCCGATGGCTTCAGATTCAGCAGGGTCGGCGTTTTCTTGGAGATTTCATCGAAGCGCGCCAAGTCCAGTTTGATACCAGCCCGACCAGCCATGGCTGTCAGATGGATAATAGCATTGGTGGAGCCGCCAAGTGCCATATCCGCTGTAATCGCATCATCAAATGCGGCTTCCGACAGAATGTCGGAAGGCTTCATATCCTGCCAGACCATATCGACGATCCTGCGCCCAGATCGGCTGGCCATCATCTGATGGGTAGAATCCACGGCCGGGATCGAAGATGCCCCTGGCAGCGAGAAGCCGAGTACTTCTGCAATCGAGGTCATGGTTGAAGCTGTGCCCATGGTCATACACGTGCCGGCAGAGCGGGCCATGCCCTCTTCCAGCTCACCCCATTGCTCGTCAGTCACGTTGCCCGCGCGGCGTTCCGCCCAGTATTTGAATACGTCGGTGCCGGACCCAAGCGTTTTCCCGCGCCAGTTCCCGCGCAGCATTGGTCCAGCAGGCACATAAATCGCGGGTAGATCCATGGAGATGGCACCCATCAGCAGGGCAGGGGTGGTCTTATCGCAGCCGCCCATTAGCACAACGCCGTCAATGGGTTGGGAACGCAGCAATTCCTCCGTCTCCATCGCCAGGAAGTTCCGGTACATCATGGAGGTTGGCTTGGTCATCTGCTCGCCGACGGACATGGCGGGCATTTCCATGGGGTATCCGCCTGCCTGCCACACACCGCGTTTCACTTCTTCGGCCCGCTGGCGCATGTGACTGTGGCAGGTGTTGCTGTCAGCCCAGGTATTGATAATGCCGATGACAGGCTTGCCTTCGAAATCCTCGCGGCTGATACCCATTTCCATGGTCCGGCTGCGATGCCCGAAGGCACGCATAGTATCAACGCCAAACCAGCGATGGCTGCGAAGGTCTTCAGGCTTTTTCTTGGTCATGGTTCAGGCTATCCGGCTGCGGGTTTCAGTTTCGCCGGATAGCATGCCGTTAGGTCATACGCATGTCACGCGGGCGCTTATCGCTTGATCAGCACAATCGCTTCGATTTCAACAGTAATGCTGCGGGGCAGGCTGCCCATGCCCACGGCAGAGCGCGCGGGGCGGCCTGCATCGCCAAAGACATCCACAAACAAGTCCGTGCAGCCATCAATGACTTTAGGGTGCTCCATGAAGTCTGGAACGGCGTTGACCATGCCAAAAACCTTCAGAACGCCTGCGACGCGGTCCAAGTCACCATCTAACGCATGCTGCATGATGGAAAGTAGGTTGAGACCACAGAGACGCGCGTGACCGGCTGCATTGGCAACGCTGACATCGCCGCCAACCTTGCCGGTTTCAATGCGTCCATCATTGTGGCGCGGCCCAACGCCGGAGGTATAGAGCGTATCCCCACCAATCCGGAAAGCGCCGTAATTGCCAATAGGTGCGGGCAAGGGCGGCAGCTCTATGTTCAAGGCCTTTAGGCGTGCGTTGGCGCTGGACATTGGGTATCTCCTGTTCAAACAGCTGTGGGGCGAAGCTGGGCGAGGCCATGGGCGCTGGCTTCGACAACGCCGCGCTCTGTGATGAGGCCTGTGACGAGGCGGGCCGGCGTGACATCAAACGCATCATTCCGGGCCGGGCTGGCCGCTGGTGTGATTCGGACCCGTGCTTGCCTGCCAGCATCAGTAACGCCGCTGATATGGGTGACTTCCTCTGGCGAGCGTTGCTCAATCGGAACCTCGGCGACGCCGTCATGGATCGTCCAATCGATAGTGGGCGTCGGTAAAGCTACGTAGAATGGTACGTCATTGTCTTGGGCCGCGAGTGCCTTCAGATAGGTGCCGATCTTATTGCAAACATCACCGTTGGCCGTCGTGCGGTCGGTGCCGGTGATGCAAAGATCAACGAGGCCGTGTTGCATCAGATGCCCGCCGGCATTGTCGACGATCACGTGATGAGGAACGCCGTGCGCGCCAAGCTCCCAGGCTGTCAGCGCCGCACCTTGGTTGCGGGGGCGGGTCTCATCCACCCAGACATGCACCGGAATACCAGCATCATGGGCCTTGTATATGGGGGCCAAGGCTGTGCCCCAGTCCACAGTTGCAATCCATCCGGCATTGCAATGGGTCAGGATGTTGATGGTGGCACCGGGTGGTTTGGTGTCTGCGATGGCTTGGATGACCGCCAGACCATGGCCACCAATGGCCGCATTGATCGCGATGTCCTCCTCCGCGATGGCGTCTGCTTCGGCCATTGCGGCGGCGGCGCGGGCTTCTACTGGCAGCGGGCGCAGCACTGTGGACACACGATCCAGGGCCCAACGCAGGTTGATCGCGGTCGGACGTGTCGCGCTCAAAGTGGTGAAAGCGTTGACGAGGCTAGCGTCGCAGGCGTCAGCCGCCATAGCGATAGCGAGGCCATAAGCAGCTGTGGCGCCGATCAAAGGCGCGCCGCGTACCTGCATTGCTTTGATCGCATGAGCGGCGGCAGGCATGTCTGCCAGTGGAATAACGCGAAATTCATGCGGCAGCACCGTTTGGTCGATGATCTGCACTGTGCCCGCTGCATCGCGCCAGATCGAACGGTAAGGCTGCCCGTCGATAAGCATCAGAGCACCCGCCCGGCGACGGCGTCCAGCATCGCTACAGCATCAGGATCACGGGAATCGGGGGCTGTGATAACTGCAACGTCGAGGGCGTTATGGCACCCCGCATGGCAAATTTCTTGACGCCCGGCAAGCAGCGGCACGGTACGGCGCACGATGTCTCGCGCCTTGGCCGCGTTTTCCTGTAGCACGCGGATTACGGCCTCTACCGTCACGGCGTCATGATCTTCATGCCAGCAGTCATAATCCGTCACCATGGCAACCGTGGCGTAGCAAAGCTCAGCCTCTCGGGCGAGTTTCGCTTCGGGCATATTGGTCATGCCAATCACGCTGCAATCCCAACTGCGATACAAGTTCGATTCAGCGCGGGTGGAGAATTGTGGGCCTTCCATTGCGAGATAAGTGCCACCCCGTGTGAAGGCGATGCCAGCGTCTTTGGCGGCTGTTGCCAGTGCATCGCCAAGGCGGGAGCAGACCGGCTCCGCCATAGAGACATGGGCGACGCAACCTGGGCCGAAGAAGCTTTTCTCGCGGGCGAACGTCCGGTCAATGAATTGATCGACCAAAACGAAGTGCCCCGGCGGCAGTTCTTCCTTGAGGGAGCCGACGGCGGACAGTGAGAGGATTTCTGTAGCACCCAAGCGTTTCAGTGCATCGATATTGGCGCGGTAGTTCAGCGCTGTTGGGCTGGTTCTGTGGCCCCGGCCATGGCGTGGCAAAAACAGCACGCGCTGGCCATCGAGAACACCTTCCATGATCTCGTCAGACGGTGCGCCGAATGGGCTCTCCACCTTGATCCAACGGCGATCTTCCAGGCCATCAATATCATAAACGCCGCTGCCGCCAATTACGGCGATGACCGGCGTTTCGGCGGGGTGTGGCTTGTTGCTCATGAACTTCGTGCGCTCCAAAAATAAGGGCCGCGCCCCTATTCAGGACGCGGCCCCACTTGAACCGTTTTGGCGGCTTCAGGTCAATGTACCTTGCGCCAGACCTGTTTCTTAGTCAGGTACAGCAGCACCGTCAGGAGGAGCAGGAAGATCACAATCTTGAAGCCCATGCTCTTGCGTTCTTCAAGCTTCGGTTCTGCGACATAGGCGAGGAACTCGCTTACGTCCTTGATCATCTGTTCCTTCGTGGCCTTGGTGCCATCGTTGTATTCAATCGCATCATCAGCGAGCGGCGGTGCCATGCTGATGATGTAGCCTGGATAGTGGGCGTTATAATATTTGCCTTCCGGAACCTCACAGCCTTCCGGGGCGTCCATGTAGCCGTCCAGAATGTTAGGCACATGATTTTCAAAGCTAGCGCGCGCCTTGACCATCAAGCTAAGGTCAGGCGGCACTGCACCGCCATTCACGGATGCTGCAGCTTTGTCATTCGCGAACGGGGACGGGAAGTAGTCTGAAGGGATCGCAGTCCGAGGCAAGACTTCGCCGTCGTCATTCGGCTCTGCCATGACTTCGTATTCTGCGGCGATGCCTTTGATCGCGTCTTCCGGCACGTCTAAGTCTGCCAGATTACGGAACGTGAAATACTTCAGTGAATGGCAGGCGGCGCAGGTGCCCCGGAAGACTTCGAAACCACGGAATGCGGCTTTCTTATCATATTGGCCAAAAACGCCCTGGAAGCCCCAGTGACGGTCATGATGCGGCAGATCTTTAGGTGTGCACACCGTTGGCTCACCACCGCCAGCTGCGAGCGCGATGCTCGTGCCGATTAGGAGTGCTGCACCGGCTTGGACCGTGCGCTTAGCGACAAGCGTCGGTACTGCGAGAATCTGTTGAATGCGACTTTGTGTGCCCATGTCCGTTACTCCTACTCTGCGGCTTGCGCAGCGGGCGCATCTTCGTCTGGTGAGCCCCCAGATATACTCAAGGGCAAATCCACTGGTCTCTCATAGAGGCCGAGCACCGGCAGAATGACGATGAAGTGGAGGAAGTAATAGGCTGTTGCCAAGCGGGAAATTGTAACCCAAGGCTCGTCAGCAGGCATCGCGCCGCAATAGCCAAGCAACACGCAGTTCGCCAGGAACACCCAGAAGAAGATGAAGTACACTGGGCGGAATTTGGCGGAGCGGATTGGTGACCGATCAAGCCATGGCAATACGAACAGAACCGCGATGGCTGCGAACATGGCGAGCACGCCAAACAGCTTATCGGGTACGGCCCGCAGAATTGCGTAGAACGGCAGGAAGTACCATTCCGGCACGATGTGCGACGGCGTCACTAATGAGTTGGCTGGGATGTAGTTATCCGGGTGTCCCATATAGTTCGGCGCGTAAGCGATGACCGCGACAAAAATCGTAAGAAACACGCCGAGACCAAAGAGATCCTTGATCGTGTAGTACGGGTGGAAGGGGATGGTATCGCCCTTCTTCTTGATATCGATGCCCAGCGGATTGTTGGAGCCGTGCTGATGCAAGGCTGCCAAATGCAGGATCACGACGCCTGCAATCGCGAACGGCAGCAGGTAATGCAAGGAGAAGAAGCGGTTTAGCGTCGGGTTATCAACACCGAAGCCACCCCAGAGCCACGTTACGATGTACTCACCAATGACCGGCAGGGCCGAGAACAGGTTGGTGATAACGGTGGCACCCCAGAAGCTCATCTGGCCCCATGGCAGCACGTAGCCCATGAATGCGGTGGCCATCATCAGCAGCATGATGACAACACCCAGGATCCACAGAATCTCTCGCGGCGCCTTATATGAGCCGTAATAGAGACCACGGAACATGTGGATATAGACCACGATGAAGAAGAACGACGCGCCGTTCATGTGAATATAGCGGATCAGCCAGCCAAAGTTCACGTCACGCATAATGCGTTCAACGGAATCGAAGGCATAGTCGACGTGGGCGGTGTAGTTCATCGCCAGCACGATGCCGGAAACGATCATGATGCCCAGCACGATGCCAGCGAGACTACCGAAGTTCCACCAGTAATTCAGGTTCTTCGGTGTCGGGTATTCATGCAGCTCGTGGTGCATCATGGAGAAGATCGGCAGGCGGTAGTCTACCCACTTGACGATCGGATTGCTGAATTCAGGATTGCTCATCTGTTTCCGCCTCAGCCGATCTTGATTTGCGTGTCGGACAGGAATTCGTATGGCGGCACCGGCAGGTTTAACGGGGCCGGGCCTTTGCGAATGCGCCCCGACGTGTCGTAGTGCGAGCCATGGCAGGGGCAGAACCAGCCGCCATATTCGCCTTTAGCGTCACCGGCCTTTTGGCCAAGCGGGATGCAGCCCAAATGCGTGCAAACGCCGACCAGAACGAGCCATTCGTCCTTGCCGTCCTTGACGCGATCATCATCTGATTCTGGATCGATCAGATCACCCATAGGCACAGCGCGGGCTTCAGCGATTTCAGCAGCCGTACGTCGACGGACAAATACTGGCTTGCCGCGCCATTTGAACGTGACGGACTGGCCTTCCTCGATGGGCGCAAGGCTCACCTCAATGGAAGACAGCGCCAGCGTATCTGCGGCCGGGTTCATTGAATCAATGAACGGCCAGACCGCCGCTGCAGCGCCAACGGCACCCATTGCGCCGGTCGCCATGTATAAAAAGTCACGACGACCTTCATCGACATTGCCGTGGCTATCGTTTGTTTCGTGCGCCGTATCGGGCATGCGCGCAAATCCCCACACTCTAATAAGATGACCCTGGGATAGACCAAAACAATGCCCAAACCCAAGGCAGCCATTGACTTAAGCGTCAATATGACGCGCAACTTCACCGGGCGCTAGAGGCGGCGATTTTGCTGTAGTTTCGCAGGCCTGACACGGACTGATTCTGGAGCTTAATCCACCATGCGCATCGCCCTTTGCCAGCCTGATATTCCGCAGAACGCGGGGACGATCCTACGGCTAGGGGCCTGCTTTGGCGTTGGCGTTGATCTGATAGGGCCAATGGGATTTGTGGTGACAGATAAGCGCCTGCGCCGCGCCGGCATGGATTACCTGGATTTGGCCGATATGCGCCAGTTTCCAAGCTTTGATGCCTACCTGGCCCAAGTTCAGGGTCGAATGGTGTTGTTGACGACCAAAGCCGAGGCCACCGCGCATGAGTTCCTGTTTCAGGCAAATGATGTGCTGGTTATGGGCAGCGAATCGTCCGGTGCACCGCCAGAGGTGCATGCTGCAGTGGATGCTGCGATTCGTTTGCCGATGCGCCCGGGCGCGCGGTCGCTGAATGTAGCTTTGGCGGCGGCGATGACACTGGGAGAGGCGCTTCGTCAAACGGATGGCTTGCCGCTAAGCCTAGCCGTTGATTGATCCAGGTCATGACGCGGGCGGCATATCCCGCGTACAACACGTGCAGCCTGATACCGAATCGGAGTTGATCCCCAATGTCCCTGCCTGACGCCGAAACCATCGCCCAACACAAAACCGCCGCCAGTCAATGGTTTGAGGCGTTGCGTACGCGCATCTGTGCGGAATTTGAAGCGATTGAGGATAGCCTTGGGACCGGTCCTTATCAGGACATGGAGCCCGGCCGTTTTTCCCGCAAAGCTTGGGAGCGGCCTGCGGTCAATGACGATGCCAATTCTGGCTCAGGCGGCGGCGGCGTGATGGCAACAATGCGCGGGCGCGTGTTTGAAAAGGTAGGTGTCAACGTATCCACTGTGCATGGCCAGTTCTCCGATCAGTTTCGTGGCCAAATCCCAGGCACTGAGGATGACGCCAGTTTCTGGGCGAGCGGCGTATCGCTGGTGGCGCATATGCGGAACCCACATGTTCCGGCTGTGCACATGAACACGCGCCACATTGTGACGGGCCAAGCCTGGTTCGGTGGCGGTGCGGATCTCACCCCAATGTTCCCGGAGAACCATGGCGACGATGCGGCAGATTTTCACGCAGCGCTGAAAGCAGCCTGCGACGGCGCTGATCCTAGCTATTATCCGCGCTTCAAAGATTGGTGCGATGAGTATTTTTACCTGCCGCATCGCGATGAGCCGCGCGGCATGGGCGGCATTTTTTATGACAAGCTAGACACCGGCGACTGGGATGCAGACTTCGCCTTCACGAAATCCGTGGGCGAGGCCTTCTTGGACATCTACCCGCGCATTGTCCGCTCCCGCATGGATCAACCATGGACCGATGCGGACCGGGAAGGGCAACTCATCAAGCGTGGCCGTTATGTGGAGTTCAATCTGCTGCATGACCGGGGCACCAAGTTTGGCCTTATGACCGGCGGCAACACGGAAGCCATTTTGATGTCCATGCCGCCCGAAGCGAAGTGGCCGTAACTGGCTGCAGCTGTGGATAACTCGAAAGATCTGCCATAGACCCCGATTCGGGAGATTCGTAGGGTCTGCCGCATTCGATTCGGGCGCAGATGCACATGCCTCTGCCTTCAAGGACGCTAAACGCTCCATGGCTGAACGCACGCCTTCTTTTGAGGCCCTGTCCCCCCGCTTTCAGGGGTTCGATGCCTATTTTGCAGCAGAAATAGCACCAGACGCGCCTGCACTCGCGCCGAGGGCGTCTGAGAAGCGGCGCTTGTCCTGGCGGTTGCGGGCGCTGTTGGCGATTGCCGTGGTGTATCTGGCGACAGCGCCGTTTGTGCTGATCTTCATGCCGGAGGGTGCGGCGCAATTCAGGCCCTGGGTTATCGTCAGCTACTTCATTGTGTTGCCAGGTGTTTTGTTTGGTCTGCTGTCTCCTGCGGATGCCGAAACGCAATTGGCCGTCGCTGCAGACGTATGGGGTGCCGCCCGACGCCGGATTGCGGCATTCTTTGGCTTTGAGCATGCGCCGCCGCCTGAAGCAGAAGCCCTGCGCAAGTTCGTTGAGCTTTGCCCGGCCCCACCCGCCGCCAGCGCCTTCGTCGCGCATGAGCGGATCGTGGGTCGGATCAAGGCCGGTCCTGCCGCTGGCGTCGTGGTTGAATTGGTTGAAGGTGTGATTGGCGATAAACCGGCAGCCATGGCGGCACTTCGATTTGGTGGCCCGGCATACGGCGTCGGCGCATTACTTGATGACCGGATAGATGGCGTTGACCGGCGTGGGTTAGAGAGCTTGCGCTGTGACTTACCACCGGGCTGGCGGCATCTGACGGCTTATGCCGATGGCACGACAGTATCCGAGCGGTTGACCGCAGCGGAAACGTTATCCGCGTTCGCCGAAATTCGGGAAGCGACGGCGGCGGAAGCCGTCAATTTGGCGCTCGTGGACGATTCGGCAAAGATGTACCTGGCTCTCACGGCCCCCGTTTTCGTTACGGGAGAAGCCACGCCGAACGCAATGTCGGTGAGCCACGCGTTACACGACTACGATGCGCTTGTGCGGATGGCTGAAGCGCTTCGGCCCATGTTTGCGCATTAAATCTTTGTAATATCGCGATTAAGTGAGCCGCTAGGGATTGCATCCGCGCTCCGATGCCCGAATTTTGACGCATTGTCCCCAGATGACCTGGGGGCAAGCGCGATTCAATGGTTGCGAATACCGGGGACGCCCCCGTAAATTACAACATCTAGGATGTGAGGACGTTTGATGCGGAATATGTTGAAGACAATCGCGGGCGCTGCGACGCTTTTTGCGGGTGTAATATTTGCCGTGAGCCCAGCTCTGGCGGAGCCGCCCCCAGGCGAAGCGACCGCGGCTGTCGAGATCAGCGATCAGGACGTTTTCTACGGCAGCGCTGATGCGCCTGTCACAATCGTAGAATTCGCATCCCTGACCTGCCCACACTGCATGCGCTTCCACACTGAAGTTATGCCGAAGCTGAAAGAGGGCGTGATCGGCGAAGGCAAAGTGCGCCTGATCTATCGCGACTTTCCGCTAGACGGCCTGGCCCTTCGGGCGTCAGCGCTGGCACGGTGTGGCGGCCCAGAGCGTCGTTTGGCGATTTTGGATCTGCTGTTTGAATCACAGCCTGTATGGCGCAATTCCCAGGATCCGTTGACGGCTTTGGCGCAGATCGGCAAGTTGGCTGGGCTTAAGGAAGAAACATCCCGTGCCTGCATGGAAGATAAAGGCATGTTCGATCAGATCATCGCTGAAGCCCAGATTGGCGAAACGCAGCATGGCGTGCGCTCCACACCGACACTGATCATTGGCGAAACCCGCTATGGCGGCGGTCTGACGGCGGAAGACATCACCGACATCGCCAACCAGATCGCAAAGTAACAGGGGCCGGTCAGGCGAAGGGGGCTGAATGGCGAATATCGTCAAGCTGCGGATGGCCGGCTTCAAATCCTTCATGGAGGCGGCGGAGTTTGGGATCGACACCGGGTTAACCGGCGTTGTCGGCCCAAACGGCTGCGGCAAGTCCAATGTTGTTGAAGCCTTTCGCTGGGCGATGGGGGAAACCTCGGCCAAGCAATTGCGCGGCGGCGGCATGGACGATGTGATCTTCGCCGGTGCGGCTGGTCGTCCTTCGCGGAACTACGCCGAAGTTTCCATCGGCATGAGCGACCCTGACGGCGAATTCCCAATGCCGTGGGTCGGCCAGACCGAGATTGAGATATCCCGAAAGATTGAACGCGGCGGTGGGTCCACCTACCGGGTGAATGGCCGCGAAACCCGTGCGCGGGACGTGCAGACGCTGTTTGCAGATCTGGCGTCTGGTGCCAGGTCAGCCGCGATCGTCAGCCAGGGCCAGATCGGTGCGTTTGTTATCGCGAAGCCTGAACAGCGCCGCGCTATCTTGGAGGAAGCGGCTGGCGTCGCGGGTCTCCGCGCGCGCCGCCATGAAGCGACATTGCGGCTGAATGCGGCGGAAGCGAACCTAGAGCGACTGGAAGATGTGCTGCTCGGGTTTGACAATCAGTTGGATGCGCTGCGGAAGCAGGCGCGGCAGGCGGGCAGGTTCCGCCGGCTCTCCGATCTTATTCGCGCGGCAGAAGCATCTGCATTCATCGCCCGGTGGCGCATTGGCGAATCGGCGCTGACTGAAGCGGCAGAAGGCGCAAAGGCGGCAGAGCGCGCGGTTGCGGAGGCTGTGGCTGCGTCCGCCGGTGCTGAACGCTTGGCGACTGAGGCCGCCGCTGCCCTCCCCGCTGCTCGCAAAGAAGAAGCCGAAGCTGCCGCTGGTCAACAACGATTGCGGATCGAGCTTGAACGTATTGAGGCCGAACGCCGCCGTAGGGCAGACGCTCGCGCCGCCGCCAAGGACCGTTTGTCTGACGTCGCGCGGGACAAAGAACGCGAAGAAGCGCGCAAGCTCAACGCCAAGTCCGCGCTTGAACGGTTGGCCGTTGAGTCTGGCACGCTGGACGCCGCCGCTGCGGAATTGGCCGATCCCACTGGCCTAGACGCCCGTATCGCCGAAAAAAGCGAAGACGTCACTGCGAGAACTCGCGCCGCCAATGCTGCCGCCGATGCAGCGGCATCCTTAGAGGCTGTCCTCCGTGCCGCGCACAATGCGCGTCAGGACGCTGCGACCCGTGCTGCGCGCGCCGCTAAGGCTGTAACAGAGGCTAAACGCGCCCATGCGGCAGCATTGGCTGCTGCACCCTCAGAAGATGCGACCAAAGCTGCCGCTGAGGCTGAAGCTGCAGCCCGTGCCACGGTCGAACGTCTGCAGACGGCAACCGAGCAAGCCCGCGCCGCCGCTGAATCCGCACGTGCTCTGGCAGCTGATGCTCGGGATGCCCGTGCAACGGCTGACCAAGCCCGTGCCGGTCTCGCTGCTGAAGTGAAGACGCTCTCAACCCTGCTTGCCAAAGGCAAGGCCGCCGCTTTTGCCCCCGCCGTAGATCACATGCGCGCTGCGGCGGGATATGAAACCGCATTGGGCGCAGCCCTGGGGGATGATCTTGAAGCAGCACTTGATCCCGCCGCACAGGAATTCTGGGTAGAGCGGAAGGCTGCGGGGACTGATGCGTCGCTCCCGCCGGGTGCGGACCCATTGTCCCAATTTGTCGAAGGGCCAGCGGCACTGAAAGTTAGGCTGGACCAGACCGGCGTGGTCGCCGACCAAGCAACTGGCGCGGCGCTCGCAGATGGTCTCGCTATGGGGCAGCGGCTTGTCTCAAAGGATGGTGCTGTGTGGCGTTGGGACGGGTTCACCCGTCAGGCTGGCGCTGAAACTTCAGCCGCACGTCGCCTCGCTTTACAGAACCAATTGAAAGCGGCGGAGGCCAGCTTGGCAAATGCTGCCGCCAGCGCCGATGCCAGCGGCGCAAAGGCGAGTGAAGCTATTCAGGCCGCAAAATCCGCCGAAGCGCTGGAACGTGAAGCGTCTGAGAAGATACGTGCCGCACGCCGGGATGCGGAGTCTCGGGCGGCTGAACGCGGGCGGCTTGAACGGGCCGCATCTAGCCATGCCGCTGGCCTTGCCGCAAAAACAGAAGCGCTCGCCCGTGCCCGGCAACAGGCAGAGGAAGCGCAGGAAGCTGCGGCGGCAATTGAGGCTAAAGCAGCGGCAGCAGAAGACCCCACCGCAGCAAAAGCTGAAGCCGAACGCTTACGTGGTGAGGCCGGTGCAGCCCAGATTGCTCTTGCCGAAGCCCGTGCGGAACGCCAGCGCTTAGAATCGGCGAAGAATGCAAACGCATCCCGTCGCCAAGCCGTTGCAGCAGAAGTCCGCCAATGGCGCGAAGCTGAAACCGCTGCGTCTGATATGATTCAGGCGCTCTTGAAGCGCGCTGAAGATGCCGAGGCCGCAATCGCCAACGCCGCAGAAGGTGACGCTGGCGAAGATCAAAAGCGGGCAGGGCTATTGGATGCGCTTGAGTTGGCTGATGCCCGCCGACGCACACTGGCGGATGCGCTGGCAAAAGCGGAAGCTGATGCAGTGACTAAGGCGACAGGTGCGCGTGCGGCGGAGTCTGCTGCGGGCTCAGCGCGGGAGGCGCGGGTTGCCGCCAATGCCCTGGTCGAGCAGGCGCGCACGGCGGTTCAAGCGCTGAAAGAGCGCATCGAGGAACGGCTTGACGCAACACCGGATGAACTCGCCGAGATCGCAGGCACGGACACAGAGGCTGTCAGCGGTGATTTGGATGCGCTCGACCGCAAAGTTGAGCGCCTGCGGCGTGAACGCGAAACCATGGGTGCGGTTAATCTGCGCGCTGAAACAGAGATTGAAGAGATCGAATCGCAATCCGGAACCATCCGGACTGAGCGCGAGGACCTAACCGCTGCGATCGCCAAATTGCGCCGGGGCGTGGCGGAACTCAGCGGCGAAGCACGTCAGCGTATCCGTGCAGCGTTCGATCAAATTGACGCTGAGTTCTCTACGCTGTTTGTGCGGCTTTTTGGCGGTGGCAAGGCGCGGTTGGCGTTAGTCGGCTCTGATGACCCGCTAGAAGCTGGGCTTGAAATCATGGCCAGCCCGCCCGGTAAGTCACTACAGACCCTATCGCTGCTGTCTGGTGGAGAGCGTGCGCTAACGGCACTGGCGCTGGTGTTTGCCGCCTTCAAGGTGAACCCAAGCCCAATTTGTGTGCTTGATGAGGTCGACGCGCCTTTGGACGATTCGAACGTCGATAGGCTCTGTACCCTGCTGGAGGAAATGGCAGAGAGTGGGCGCACTCGATTCTTGGTCGTCACCCATCACCGTATGACCATGGCGCGGATGCATCGGCTCTACGGCGTAACGATGCCGGAGCGGGGCGTTTCGCAGCTTGTTTCCGTTGATTTCGACGCTGCTCAGGCGATGCGTGAGGCGGTCTGACTCGCAGGCGCGATTCACGTGCGACAACAGGGCGCCCCATGATCCGGCTTAGAAGTGGTCCAGGAGCTTGACACTCCTTCGGCTCGCTGCCTAATGTCCGCCCGCTTGGCCGCAATCGTGGCTGATTGCGCGTTCTTATGTATTTGAGGCCTTCCATAGGGATGATCGGGCCATGGTCGATGACCAGCTTGATAAACGCCTTAAAGACCTGGGCAAGCGCGTAAAATCAGCCCAAGCAAAGCGGGCAGAGCAAACCGGGGCGAGCGGCGGTGGTCGTGGCAAACCGGCAGAAGGTATGGCGGTT
The DNA here is from genome assembly GCA_040263875.1 of Alphaproteobacteria bacterium. Taxonomy (GTDB): domain Bacteria; phylum Pseudomonadota; class Alphaproteobacteria; order Bin95; family Bin95; genus VMCJ01. Next base: position 22,748 of record JBDQJI010000028.1, on the reverse strand, counting down.
GGTGTTCGTATCACCGTCGAGATGATTGCGGGATTGGCTGTCGGCGTCTGCATTGGGTTGTACGCGGATAAGCAATTGGGCACGGCACCGTGGCTTCTGATACTGGGCTTTTTGCTCGGAGCAGGTGCTTCGTTCGCCAATGTGTTGAGAACGGCGCGGGAGTTGGACGCGCGGCAGGCGAGAGAACGCCAAGCCGCCATCGACCGCGCAAGCGATGAATGAGTGAGGGGCGACAGTGGCGGCAGCAGCAGACGGACACGGCGGCGGCGGCGGACTTGATCCGCTCCACCAGTTCGAAATCTATCCGATCCTGTCGATCAACATCGGCGAGTACGATGTCTCGTTCACCAATTCGTCTTTGTGGATGGTGATTGCGGCAGTCGTCTCCTATTTGATTATCAGCCGGGGTGTGGGTGCTGGCTCGCTTGTGCCGACGCGCATGCAAGTCGTTGCTGAAACACTCTACTCCACCGTTGCAAATATGGTACGGGACAATGTCGGCGATGCTGGCAAGAAGTATTTCCCGTTCGTCTTCACACTCTTCATGTTTGTGCTGTTCGGCAACCTTCTGGGCATGATCCCATATTCATTCACGTTTACGAGCCATTTGGCCGTGACGTTTGCAATGGCTGCAACGATCTTCGTGACGATTACGATCATCGGGATTATGCGCCACGGCCTTCACTTCTTCAGCCTCTTCTTCCCAGCAGGTGCGCCTTTAGCGACAGCACCGATTCTGATCCCGATTGAGATCATTTCGTATCTCTCGCGTCCGGTCAGCCTTTCGGTGCGTCTCTTCGCCAATATGATGGTTGGGCACACGCTGTTGAAGGTTCTCGGCAGCTTTGCCGTGATGATGGGCGCTGCAGGTATTCTGCCGCTCGGCCTGCTGGTCGGCATTACGGCGCTAGAGTTTCTCGTGGCCGCACTGCAGGCCTACGTGTTCACGATCCTGACGTGCATCTATCTGCACGACGCGATCCACCTTCACTAAACCCTTTCTCAAAATAACGTTTAACTAGGAGTAGATGACATGGAAGCAGAAGCTGCAAAGCTGATTGGCGCGGGCTTGGCCGCGATTGGCATGATCGGTGCTGGTATCGGTGTCGGTAACGTTTGGGCGAGCTACATCACCGCGCTTGCTCGGAACCCAGCCTCTAAAGCCGAAATTGGCGCAAACATCTGGATCGGCTTTGCCGTGACGGAAGCTATTGCGTTGTTCGCGCTCATCGTTGCGCTGATTGCGCTGTTTGCTTGATTGAATGACGGTCTGCTTGTCCGGATGCGCTATGTCGCGCCTGGACAAGCGGTCGATTGTTCTTTCCGCCTTGTCGGGTCGTCCGCGTTTGTGGCCCGCCCAATCCAAAGCGCACGCGACTAGAGCAATGGCGCGTAACGGGCGAAACCGCTCGCTACTGGCCATGCTGATAGGGGACCCGCAATGCCTCAGTTTGATCCCACTTGGTTCGTAAGCCAGATATTCTGGCTCGTGCTGGTGTTTGGCGCGCTCTATTGGCTGATGGTCAAGCGCGCGCTTCCTAAAGTCTCCAAGGCTTTAGATGCCCGTGCTGAGCGGATTCAAGGTGATCTGGATCGCGCTGCAAAGCTTCAACGCGACGCGGAGGTCACGGCTGAGACTTATGAAGCCGCTATCGCCAAGGCTCGTGATGAAGCCCGGGAGGCCATTCGCGCCGCCCAGGTTGCGACCGTGGCTGATCTCGATGCGCGTCAGGATGAGCTTTCCAAAGAACTGGCGGCTCAAGCCAGCGCTGCGGAAGCACGGATTGCGGAAGCAAGCAAAGATGCGATGGCAAGCGTGCGAGAAATCGCCGTTGGCACAGCACAGGCTGCTGCTGGTCATTTGATTGGCGGCAATGTTGATGAAGCCAAAGCCGCATCTGCGGTTGATGGCATCCTCAACCGCCAGACTACCCACTAGGCGCGGCCGGGAGCCGAACCGATGACAGAGACACATATCGTCGCCATCGCGCTGGTAATCTTCCTGGCGCTTGTGTGGTGGAAGGGCCGTCACGCCATTCTGGGCGGGATCGACAAAAAGATCACGCAAATCCGCACAGAAATCGATGACGCCGGCAGGCTTCGTGAGGAGGCCGAGAGCCTCTATGCAGAGAATGCCAAGAAGGCTGAAAATTCTGATGCCGAATCTGCTGCAATCGTGGCCCAGGCAAAAGCTGAAGCAGAACGCATGCAAGCGGATGCCATCGCCAATTTCGAGGCGATGACAGAACGCCGCCGTGAGCAAGCCAAAGCCAAGATCGCTCAAGCCGAAGCCGAAGCCATTCGCGCTGTTCGAATTGAAGCGACGCGGGTTGCGATGCAGGCTGCCCGTGAGATCATCCGGGATGAACTTTCCGGTGATCAGGCTGATGCGCTGCTGAACCAGGCTATTGAAGACTTGCCACGCCGCCTTAGCTAAGCGCGCCCCACCAATCGCTTCCAGGAAAAACCATGGCCAAGCTTCAAATTGTTCTTAAAGATTCGGTCCACCCGATTGAGATCGAAACGAGCAGCGTTGCAGCGACCCGGATCCTGAACCGCTGTACGTTGTTCATGCAGAACGGCAAGCAGGCGAGCTACAAGTTCCCGCTGGACGCACCAATGGCCGGTTTCTTGTCTGTGTCATTTGAGAACGTTCTGTCCGTTATGCTGCAGACGGACTGATCGTCCGTTCCGGCATGCCGGGGCCCCGGAAAGTCCTCGTTACCGGCGCTGCCGGATTTATCGGGTTCCATGTTGCCAGCGCACTTCTGTGCCGCGGCGATACGGTTATCGGCCTCGATAACGTTAATGCATATTATGATCCGAAGCTAAAGCGGGATCGCCTGGCGGTACTAAATGCGACGCCAGGTTTTTCATTTGTCGAAGCGGACATTGCCAACCCAGGCACATTCAATAACCTGCCTGACGATATTAACGGTGTGATCCACTTGGCGGCACAGGCCGGGGTCCGGCACAGTTATGAGCACCCGGAAGAGTTTATCCCGAGCAATCTAGTCGGTTTTTATAACACTGCTGCTTTCGCGGTTGCGCGCAAGGTAGGCCATTTCGTATTCGCTTCTACAAGTTCCGTATATGGCCCTGGTCCGGAGCGGCCCTCAACAGAAGCCATGGCGGCGAACCATCCTCTCAGCCTGTATGCGGCTACGAAAAAGTCTAATGAAGCGATGGCGCACGCGCTCTCCCATATTAATCGTCTGCCAGTGACGGGGCTGCGGTTCTTTACGGTTTACGGCCCATGGGGTCGCCCGGACATGAGCTTTTTCCGCTTTGCCAAGGCGATCATCGCGGGCGCGCCGATTGAGCTACATAACAACGGCCAGATGACGCGGGACTTCACCTTTGTGGATGACATCGTTACTGGGGTGCTGGCTGCCTATGACAAGCCCCCTCAGGTGGATGCAGCATGGGCAGACGCGCCATCATCGGGCACGAGCGGTGCGGCACCTTACCGGATTTTCAACATCGGCTCCGGGCGACCCGTCGATCTCGCGACATATGTCGCCGCATTTGAGCGTGCTATCGGCAAAAAGGCGATCACGCGGAATGTACCTATGCATCCCGGAGAGGCGCTGGATACCCATGCCGACGCATTGGCCCTTGCTGCCTGGACAGGGGTCTCGCCTGAAACTTTATTGGATGATGGCGTCGCACGTTTTGTCGCGTGGTATCGTGACTACTACAGCGTCTGACTGGCTGATATAATCCCGCAATGTTGTTGATCCCTTGCCCATACTGCGGTGACCGCCCTGAAACGGAATTCTCGTTTGGCGGCGAAGCACACCTGAAGCGCCCTGATCCAAGCACCGCTGATGATGCAGCCTGGGCGGAGCTGTTATTCCTCCGCGAGAATACCAAAGGCTGGACGCGGGAACGCTGGCGCCACGGCGCTGGATGCGGGCGCTGGTTCAACTTGACCCGTAATACGGCCACCAACATCGTCGGGGACTCCTATCCCATGGGCGTGCCCAAGCCCGCGTTCCCTGAGGCGTCTGGCTCGTGAAAAACAGGCGGCTGTCTACTGGTGGGCGGATCGACCGGTCTCGGCCCCTTTCGTTCAAGTTCGGTCGGCGCGCCTATACCGGCTTTGCTGGAGATACGGTCGCGTCTGCTTTGCTCGCCAATGGTGTTGATGTCATCGGACGGTCTTTTAAGCGGCACCGGCCACGTGGATTGCTATCACTTGGAATTGAGGAGCCGAATGCGGTTCTCAATATTGGGCGGGGCCGGAACGGCCAGCCAAACAGGATCGCCAGTGAAGTTCCGCTGACGTCCGGGCTGGAAGCTTGGCCGACCAGGGGGTGGCCATCCCCACAGTTTGATTTAGCCGCAATACTCGGCACATGGCCTGCGCCGCTTGCCGCTGGCTTCTATTATAAAACATTCATGGGCCCGGGCCTGCCGCGCGCACTGCTTGGCGGACGTGACGCCTGGAATGGGCTTTGGGAGCCTGTGCTGCGCCGAATGGCCGGGCAAGGCACTGCACCGGACGGGATCGATCCGGACGCTTATGAGCACATGAACATCTACGTCGATGTCGCTGTTGTCGGGGCAGGCCTAGCAGGCCTTGCAGCGGCGGATACAGCGGCGCTGGGCGGGGCTTCGGTCGCCATTGTCGAGCGTGACACCGTTCCCGGTGGGCGAACACTTAGCGCTGCGCGCCAGCCGATGATCGATGGTCGTTCGGCAGATGCTTGGGCTAGTGATACGTTTGCTGCCGTCGCGTCCAATCCTGGGGCCTATGCGCTGCTGCGTACAACGGCATTCGGGCTTTATGATCAAGGCTATCTCGCCGCTGTCGAACTACCGTCAGATGGCAAGACGGCTGGCCGAATTTGGCATATCCGGGCGCGGAAGATTGTGCTGGCTACAGGCGTCATGGAGCGCCCCATGGTGTTCCCAGGCAATGACCGCCCCGGCGTCATGCTGGCAGGTGCTATGGAGTCTGCCATTGCCCGCTATGCTGTGAAGCCTGGCGATAGGGCCGTTATTTTCGCCAATCATCGGGGGCTGGATGGTCTGGAAGCTGCGTTTGCAGATGCGGACATCCACGTTGCCGCTCGGGTTGTCATTGATGAAGCGGTGACGGGGGTTCAGGCGTCCCGTGGGCGTTTGCTCAGTGTTGATATTGCACCCGTTCGGGGGGGTGCCCCAGATATGACACAGCGCCGCCGTGTTTCAGCGGACATCATGGCGACATCCGGCGGGTGGACGCCTGCATTGCAATTGCACGTGATGACCGGCGGACGCCAACGTTGGGACGAGACGCTCGGTTGCTTCCTGGCTGATGGCAGTGGCCAGGATGGCATTCTGATTGCCGGTGCGGCTGCTGGAAAGTTCACAGCTTCGTCTGCGTTGGCGGACGGGGTCACCAAGGGGGCGGATGCGGCGGGTATTGAGGCGGGAATTGTCCCGCCCGTACAAGACTTCGCTCGCCCGCCGGAAGGCCAAGGCATTCCTATTGCGGCAATGACCAATGGCAACGCTCGTAAGCGGGCCTTTGTTGATATGCAGCATGATGTGACGGTTGCTGATCTAGAATTGGCCGCCCGCGAAGGCTTTACCGCCATCGAACACGCTAAGCGCTACACCACTGCTGGCATGGCGACGGACCAAGGGCGAACGGCGCAGGTCGCAACGGCTGCTGTCGTCGCCGCTGCGACAGGGCGGACAATTGGCGATGTTGGTGTATCAGGCCTTCGCCCGCCGGTGACGCCAGTGCCGTTTGGTGCCCTTGGCGGCAGGCGCGTCGGGCCATTGTTTGACCTTGTCCGTAAAACACCGACCCATGCAAGGCAGGAAGCGCTCGGCGCTGTGTTTGAGGACGTTGGCCAATGGAAGCGCGCACGCTACTACCCGCGTCGAGGCGAGAGCATGCGAGATGCTGTGGCGCGGGAATGCGCTGCTGTTCGGGCAAAAGCAGGGGCGCTGGACGTCTCCACCCTTGGCAAGATTGATGTGCAAGGGCCGGATGCTGTGGAGTTCATGAACCGCATTTATACCAACCGCATGGATACGCTGAAGCCCGGTCGCTGCCGTTATGGCTTGATGCTGAAAGACGACGGGATGGTGTTTGATGATGGTGTCGTCGCCCGGATAACGGCGGATCACTATCACCTCACAACAACGTCGGGGAACGCAGCTGCGGTCATGGACTGGCTGGAAGATTGGCTGCAGACGGAATGGCCACATCTTCGTGTTCGGCTAACGTCCGTTACTGAACAATGGGCTGGCGTTGCAGTGGCGGGGCCAGATGCACGGCGGATTGTGTCTCAACTGGCGCCAGAGGCTGATTTATCGAATGAGGCGCTGCCACATCTCGCTTGGATAGATGCCGAAATTTCAACCGGGCAGGCGCGGATATACCGGGTTAGTTTTTCTGGTGAGATGGGTTTTGAAATCAATGTGCCTTGGCGTCAGGGTCAGGCGCTATGGGATGCGGTAACGGCTGCAGGCGCTGTCCCTTACGGTACGGAAGCGATGCATGTGCTCCGTGCAGAAAAGGGCTTCATCGTCGTTGGCCATGAGACGGACGGAACAGTGACGCCGCACGATCTTGGCATGGGCTGGATTGTCTCCGCGAAGAAAGCAGATTTCATCGGAAAGCGTGGATTGGCCAGGCCCGCGCTCATTGCTAAGGGCCGGAAGCAGCTTGTTGGGCTTGAGCCTGAAGATGCATCTGTTGTGTTGGATGAAGGCGCACAGATCATTGCTGATCCTGATGCGCTGCCGCCAGCACTTATGCTGGGCCACGTGACCTCAAGCTATTGGAGCGAGGCCATGGGGCGTGGAATCGCGATGGCGCTCGTTAAAGACGGCGCTGAACAACACGGGGAGCGTCTGTGGGCCTGGAGCCTGGGCCAAGCCCATCCTGTGCGGGTGCGCGATACAGTTTTTTATGATGCTGAAGGAGCGCAGATGCATGGCTGAAGCTGCTACAAATTGGTCTCCATTCGGCGACCGGGGCAGGGATTTGCCGATGACCCGCGCTGGCACGACCATCGCTATCGCTGAAACGCCAGCAGCGTTTGTCCTGCAGGGCGATTGTCGTGACGAGAGCTATTATAAGGCTGCGGAAGACGTGCTTGGGCTCGCGCTACCAAAGCTGGTTGGCGAGATCAGCCGATCTGAAACATGTCGTGCATTCTGGTTGGGCCCGGATATGTCGCTGCTGTTGGCACCCGCTACGCAGGCTGTTGAAATATCGCAGAAATTAGCCGTTTTGACGGCCCGTTTCCTTCACGCGAGCTTTGTTGAGACGACAGAGACCCGGGCTTGGGTAACGCTGGAAGGCCCAAGCGCCCGTCAAACACTGATGAAATTGACGGCGCGTGACCTCCGCGATAACGCCTTTCCTATCGGAGCATGCGTCGGCGCATTACTCGGACCCTTACATGCTCTGATCGAGCGGGTCGGGGAGGATGCCTATCTTATCGCAGGCCCGACTTCATCTGCTGAATTTTTAGCCACAATGATGCGTGACGCATTGGCCTTTGCATAAGGACTGACATGAATGTCTGAAACGATTGAACGCCCACTCGCGAGCGACACGACGGAAACCTTGCTGAACCGCGTCAGCGTGCGCAGCTACACCGATGAGCCCGTAAAGGATGATCAGGTCAATGCCGTCCTAGGCGCTGCATTCCGGGCGCCAACATCCTCCAATATCCAGTCTTACAGCGTTGTTGTGGTGCGGGACCCGGAGACGCTGGCGAAACTTGCCGTCGTCACATCAGGACAGAAGCATGTGGCGAATGCACCGGTATTCCTGGCGTTCTGTGCGGATCTGACCCGGATTGATAATGCCGTCCGGTCCAATGGCGGCAATATTGAAGGCAATAACCTGGAGACTGGGCTGGTATCCTCTGTTGATGCAGCACTTGTTGGGATGTCCGCGTATCTGGCGGCGGATTCACTTGGGATGAAAGGTGTCATGATCGGCGCCGTTCGCAATAACGCCAAGGAAACGGCAGAGATTCTGGGCCTGCCGCGCCGGGTATTCTGTGTGTTCGGCATGGTGCTTGGTTGGCCGGATAAAGTGCCGCCGCAAAAGCCCCGCATGGCATTTGATAGCGTGGTTCATTACGAGCAATACGGCAAAACGAAAGATGGTGCGGAACTGGATCCCGGCGTTGCGGCCTATGACAAGGCGCTGGCTGCGCATTACGAATCCATCGGCGTAAAAACGACCCCGGATTCCTGGTCGCACGATGCCGCGAAGAAGTTCATTCCAGAGCCACGGCAGAACCTGCGCAAGGAACTGGCGGAACTAGGGTTCGATTTCCTCTGATTGCCCGAACAGCGCTGATCGCCATGTGAAGGCGATCAGCGCCGTGAGCGCCAAGCCTGACCCGGCGAAAATCCATGTGGTCACCTGAAAGCCGAAATTGTCGATGAGTTGTCCTGCAATGGCGAGGCCGATAGGCAAGCCATAGACAGCGAGCATCCGCACGCCCATCACCCGGCCCCGGAAACGAGCATCCGTGAAGCGCAGTAACGCTACAGCCATGGAAATCATGGCTAGGCCCTGAGCGACGCCGATCAAAAACAGAATGGCCATGCCCTGCGCCTTGGTTTCCGTGAACCCATAGGCGACCAGCAGCACATACCAGACAGCAATGCCCCCAAAGACCAGGCGGACTGGTCTCCGCGCCCCGCCCATGGCCGCCAAGCCGATGGATGCCAGCAGCGCCCCCACACCATAGCTTGCCGCCAATACAGAAAGACCGGTCGCATCGAGATTGTAGATGTCATGGGCGACATAAGGCAGAAGCCCGCTGTTTGAGACCATGGGAAACCCGGTCAGATTGGCTAGGAATGCCAGCCACATCAGCGCTAACGTTGCCGGCGACCGACGGACAGCAGCAAGGCCATCAAGCACGGACCGGAACGGCGATGGGCGGGGGCCGGGCTCCTCCTCCGCTTGGACATGCTCTACGCCCAGCGTCAGCGCCAAGCTGACCAAATACATGAGCGCTACCACACCATATGCCACGCCCAGGCCAAGGCTGACGAGCAAGCCTGCGCCGACGAGCGGCCCCAATGTGCGGGCTGAATCCATGGTTGTCCGGGAAAGGCTCATCGCATTGGTTAGGCGGGCTGTCGGCATGGTATCGCCGATCAGTGCGTTCCGCATGACCAAGTCGGAGGGACGCACAAGACCTGCAAAAGCGGCAATGGCGAACACGAACATCGGCTCAATCGCGCCAGTGAAATCCAGGGTCATGATCAAGAGCGCCAAGGCGGCATAAGTTGCACGGAGGCCACACAGAACGCGGCGGCGGCCAACCCGGTCCGCCAATGCGCCAACGCCGGGGGCGATCAGTGAACCCAGATACTGCAGGCCCGCAAACAGGCTGAGCAGCACAACGGATTCCGTTTCCAGCAGCACATACCAGTTCAGAATCAGCAACTCCATCTCCAATGCCCAGGATGTCAGTAAGTCTGACGGCCATTGGAAGCGGAAGCTGCGGACTGAAAATGCGGCAAGGAATTTAGTGCGTTCTCTCATCTGCGCATTAGCTTACAGAAAGCGCTGGCGCCGTCGACTGCCCTGTTTCGCAGCATTTCCAAGCATGCCAAACTTGGTGCCATGAATGATGCACCGAATCCCTTTCTGGAAGCCCTCGCGGGTGCCGTATTGCCGTTGCTATATGCAATGGATGCGCTAAGTTTCGCCCGCCAGCGGGTTGATCCCTTCACCATGCCGCAGTTGCATGAAGCGGTTGGCCATACGGCTGAACCGCTGGAGGAGGCTTTGCCCGCATTCCGCGCGGCTGAGTGGCCCGAAGGCGAAGGCCTCGCTGATTTTCGTGAGCGGGTGGAGACGGCGGCGGCTGGCGTCGCCCAAGCGTTTGCGGGATTGAAGGCTGCTGCGGAGATTGAAGGCTTTGACGCCCTCCGCCTTGCCCGTCGCGGCTTTAAGGGATTGCTGGAGGCAGAGCGCGCGCTTTATCCGATGGCCGCGTTGTCACCGCCGATCAGCACCTATTTTTTGAGCGATGATGCACGCGCGAATGAAACCCTCGCCGCCCAATTGGACGCTGCGGCAGATAATCCCCACCCATCCGGCGGCATCATGGAGCAGCCGGGGCCGGATGGTCCAGAAGGCGGATATGTGCGCTATATCCCCGAATATTTGGATGCATCAACGCCTGCCCCAGTGATCATCGCCCTGCATGGCGGGCGGGGAAACGGCCCTGAATTTCTGTGGTCCTGGTTACAGGCGGCCCGGGCGCGCGGTTGTGTATTGCTGGCACCGACGGCGCTTGGCGACACCTGGGCGATCAGCAGTGATGATGTGGATAGCCCAAATATTGACCGCATCCTGGCTGAGACAGAGATCGCCCAGCCGCTTGACCGCTCCCGGGTATTGCTAACGGGAATGAGCGACGGTGGCACATTCTCCTACGTTTCAGGCTTGATGGACGGCTCGCCCGCAACGCATCTAGCCCGCTTTGCCGCCAGCTTCCATCCCATGCTGCTGGAATTCGTTTCACCGGCGCGTATCGCCGATCTGCCAATCCGCCTGACCCATGGCGGGCGGGATTGGATGTTTGCTATTGATATGGCGCGGACAGCAGCGGCTGCATTCCAATCAAAGTCCGCCCAAATCGATTTCCATGAGTTGCCGGACCGGGCGCACGTTTTTCCAGTTGACCAAACAGCCGCGACCTTGGATTGGTTCTTGGGCAAAAGCATAGGCTGACAAGGCCAGTATTTAGGAGCGACACGACATGAAATCCGCAGAACTTGGCATCTGGCAATCCCTAGACCGCCTTGGATATGAGAATGCATTCAGAATCGCTAATGAGGCGGAGACGCTTGGTTACGATACAATCTGGTATCCGGAATCCGCGATTTCAGAGAGCATGGCTCTGGGGGCAGCGCTGCTGCATCGGACAAAGCGGATTAATGTCGGCAGCTCAATCGCGAATATTTACGCACGCGATCCGATGTCCGCCGGGAATGGCGTTCGGACTTTGAATGAGCTGTTTCCGGGACGGTTCACACTGGGGCTTGGCGTATCCCATGCGCCTGTGGTGCAGGGCATGCGCGGGCATGTGTATGAGAAGCCTTTGCCGGCCATGCGCATGTATTTGGAAGCGATTTATGCAGGCCAGCATCGGCTTGGAAAATCAACCAGCCTGCCGATAATGCTGGGCGCACTTGGACCGTTGATGCTGAAGCTATCCGGCGAATTATCCCAAGGTGCTTTGCCGTATAACGTCATCCCGGAGCACACAGCCTACGCCCGCGCCAAAATTGGCCCAGACCGACGCCTTGTCGTCGAACAGAAAGTCGCTCTGATAAGCGATCCAGCGGAAGCCCGTCGTATCGCGCGGATGGAGCTTGCGCGCTACATGACATTGCCCAACTACCGCAATAACTGGCTACGATCCGGTTATTCTGAGGATGACGTTGCGGGCGACGGCTCCGACAGGTTCATGGATGGCATGGTCGCCTGGGGGTCTGAGGATGACATCCGCACACGTATTCAGGCGCATCTGGACGCGGGCGCTGACCAAGTCGCCATCCAACCCATTATCGATCACGCACTGATTGAGGCTGGTGAGTTCAGTGGAATTTCAGATGCATTGAAAGCTCTCGCCCCTGAATAGACGAGCGCCACGAGAAAGGCGTAAATCCGCTGCCCGTTCGGCCTTAATCGTAGTTTTGCATAAATTCTACGTTGTATTGCGGCGAGGAGCGGACAATGGCGAAGCGTGTATTCATAACGATTTTGGGCATGACAGCTGCGCTATCTGCTGTTGATGCTGCCGCGTTCACTCGTGAGGCAGGCGATAGCTTGGTCCGGGAGCGTGAGCAGCGCCAAGTCTCCGTTAGCGCTAGCCGAAACGGTAGCCAGATTCGCCCAGGCCGTGCGCTTGCCCGTCGCGATGGCTCATTGCACCTGGATAGCCTGACTGTCGTTGAACAAGCACCAAGTGCCATTGTTGGCGGAAGCCTCTCCCAGAAAGACACAGGCACCCAACGCGCCCTCAATGGCGACCTGGACCTATAGAGGAAACATCATGCGTACGTCCCAAATTGCGATACTGGCTCTAAGTCTGGCGGCATTCGGATTGATGGCGGCACCAGCCCACGCCTATACGGAAGAAAAGGGCAGACGGGTTGACCGGTTGCTCAATGATGATGGTGACGCGCCTGCTCCAAATCACGGGCCGAAGGTTTCTGACCCCACGGCGAAGGCGCTCGATGGCGATCTTGCTTACCAGCAGAAACTAACGCCTGGCCCGGTGGGTAAGCCAGCGTTTGAGGTCAGCCAATCGGATGACCTACTCGTGCTGGAGCCAGAGCCAGAGGCGCCGTTGAATGGCGGCATCAAGCTGGACTGACCGCATTTCAAGATAGCCTTCATGCCCCCGTGACAAGGCGGCAGATTGAGATTTCATGCTAGGCGCCCCATAGGTATGTCTTGGGGGCGTGGTTTAGAAATCTTTAAGGCGAAATTGTCCGCAAATGGTCCGGCTGCTTGTCATTGCCTGTATTCTATTCGCGTTCGCTGCGGTGCCCGTGTCTGCGGCGCCGCGCCTAGATATTCTGGGGTCTAATGACGCCAAGCTCTACAAGCAGATATTCGACGTCCAGGACCGCGGGGACTTCAAAACCGCAGACAAGCTTATCCGCCGGGTCAAAAACAAGCTGCTGATGGGCCATGTGCAGTTTCAGCGCTATCTGCATCCAACGGGATATAAGTCCAAATTCGGCGAACTCCGCACCTGGTTGAAGAAGTACAACGATCACCCAGAAGCGTATCGAGCGTTCTCGCTGGCGATGAAGCGTAAGCCGAAGAAGGCAGCCCAACCAAAGCGCCCTGTCTATGGCGAGGAACATATCCTGGCCCTGGTAGGCGAGGCTCCGCCTCGTCCAATGCGGTTTGTTGGTGAGCAAGAACGGATTGCCCGGGATGTGCGGAAGCGCATTCGCAAGGGTGATAATGCTGGCGCGGTCAAGCTTCTCCGAAGCGCAAATTCCCGCCGCGTTCTGTCCACTGTGAAGCAGGATACATTGGCTGCGCGTATCGCCATGGGCTATTTCGTTGATGGTGCGGATGAAACAGCTTACCGGATGGCCGCAGCCGCTGGAAAACGCTCTGGCGAGGCCGTCAGCCAAGCCCATTGGGTCGCGGCTCTCTCCGCCTATCGGTCTGGATGGATCGACCGCGCGGTTCGACATTTTGAAGCGAACGCTCTGGCGGAAGGTGCCACCTCTTGGACGTCTGCTGCGGGCGCATTTTGGGCCGGGCGTATTCATTTAGCGTTGGGCGATACGGGAAGCGCTAATCGTTGGTTGGGCGCAGCTGCGCGCCATCCTCGTACATTTTACGGCCAGTTGGCATTGCATGCGCTAACCGCAGCCAGCCCGTTCGATTGGGGTGGGCCAGCCGCCGGGAAAGCCGAAATTAGCCGCTTAAAACGTTTGAAGGCTGGAAAACGAGCGTTGGCGCTCCTGCAAATCGGCGAACGCTGGCGTGCAGACCAGGAATTACAGCCGCTGGTGGATGACGCAAAGCGCACCATGCTGCGCGCAATTTTGGCCGTATCCATCAGCTATCAAGCACCGCGTGCGGCGGTGCAGTCTGCCCATCGTTTGAAGCAAATTGGCGGTGAGTTCATTCCTGCTGGGCTCTACCCGAAGGCACCGTGGAAAACCAGGCGCAGCTACCGTGTTGATCAAGCCTTATTGTTGGCGTTCATGCGGCAGGAGAGCCAATTTAATCCCCGTGCAGCCAGTCCTGCCGGAGCGCGCGGTTTGATGCAGGTTCTGCCGTCAACGGCGAACTATGTGGTGGGTGAAAAGCGCTATGTGAACGCTAAGCGCGATGGGCTATTTGACCCGGAGCAAAGCGTTGAAATTGGCGGCCGCTACATCCGCTATCTGCTGGATAAGAAAGCGGTTGGCAATGGCTTGTTCCGTCTAGCCATCGCTTATAATGCGGGGATCGGAAACTTGATCCGCTGGCGGCGGGAAGTGCAGCACAATGATGACCCGCTGCTGTTTATTGAAGCCATTCCATCCCGCGAAACCCGCGTATTTGTTGAGCGCGTCATGGCGAATTTTTGGCTGTATCAGGACCAGATGAGTCAAAGTATGACCACGCGGGATGACGTAGCGCAGGGGCGGTGGCCAATCTATAATCCGCAGGATTAGACAAAGGACTTCCCATGCCCGGACTTGATGAAACGCGGCCATTTGTGCCGGTCAATATCGCAATCCTGACCGTGTCTGACAGCCGCACACTGGAAACCGACACATCTGGCCAAACACTCGTGGACCGGGCAGAGGCTGCGGGGCATAATTTGGCCGCACGGGCGATTGTCACCGATGATCAAGCAAAGATCCGGGCCCAAGTTCAGGCTTGGATTGACGACCCCACAGTGGACTGCGTGATCTCAACCGGTGGCACTGGCGTTACGGGGCGGGATGTCACGCCAGAGGCTTTCGAAGGCCTGTATGAGAAGCGCATCGACGGCTTTGGCGAGGCCTTCCGCTGGATAAGCTTCCAGAAAATCGGCACATCCGCCATGCAGTCTCGTGCGACAGCGGGCGTGGCGGGCGGAACCTACCTCTTCGCGCTGCCTGGCTCCGGCGGTGCGTGCCGGGATGGTTGGGATGAAATCCTGGTCAATCAGCTCGATAACCGCTTCAGACCCTGCAATTTCGTAGAGATCATGCCGCGCTTGCAGGAACATGTGCAGCAGCGGAATAAATAGCGGCTTGCTCAACTCACGCCTTTCAGCGCGCGTCGGATGTCATGATGTTATCGCTTTAGGATGATCCAAATTGCATGGATGATGCCGGGAATGTACCCAAGAATCGTCAGCAAGATGTTGAGCCAAAAATGACCGCCTATCCCAACTTGGAGGAATACACCGAGAGGCGGCAGTAGAATGGCGACGATTATGCGAATGATATCCATGAGGATCTCCAAGTAATAATTTTTACATAACATATGATGTTATGTGTTGTTGGGAATTTGTATAGACAGTAGAGCGTAATGATTAAATTGCGTGTTGGTTCCAAATGTAATTAGAGAAAACTAAATAGAAAAATGGAACATTCACTCGATTTCCGGGTTTTTCATTCGATCGCTAAGCGCACTAACGAGAGCGCGGCGACAATTGGAATGTAAATAAGGAGATCGACCATGATCAAAACTCTTTTAACGACGGTCGCTGCCGTCGCGCTTATGTCTACAACCGCGCATACAGCTGACTGCAAAATCTCGATGGATAAAGTGTACGGTGACGGCACTATGTATCAGGATAGCTCCCGGTACAGCGTGCAAAACCGCCAGGTCATTCAGAACCTTCGCGATGCTGCCCAAGGTCTCCGCGCACAGGGCCGGGAAGATGCCTGTGCAGAAGTTGTTGAAGTTATGCACGAGGTTTCTGAAACCTATCGCGCTGACATGAAAAAGATGGATGGCGACCGCAAATTCGGCATGGAGTGGAAAGACATTGAGCCGCGCCTTATCACTTGGGATGCAGCCGACGCTGAATTCGAAAGCGAAGATTTGATCGGAACCAATGTCTACAACTACAAGAACGAGTTCCTGGGCGAAGTCGATGGCCTGCTGATGCGTGGCGGCAAAGCCACACATATGATTGTTGGCCATGGCGGTTTCTGGAACATCGGCGACGATGAAGCTGCAATCCCGCTGCAGAAAATGCGCTGGGACCCTGAAAGCGAAGCTTTCTACATCAACCTGACCGAAGAGCAGCTTGATAACGCACCAGACTATGACCAGAAAAACGGTCGCTGGGTCATCGACAAGAATGATGGCTACTACGATAGCATTTGGAAGTAAGGCGCACGCCTGAAATCCCTGTTGTGCCGGAAAGCGGCGCGTGGACTTGTCTGCGCGCCGCTTTCTTGTCATGCCTGACTACTATAAAACATGATGTGCACAAACTGCTTCAGCGACACTCCATATGGGTAAACCGGTCACCAATGTTACGATCGTCGGCGGCGGCACTGCGGGTTGGATGACAGCGTTGACGCTGGTCACGATGTTGAAGTGGCGCCCTGGCCGGGACGACATGAAGATCACGCTGATCGAATCGCCAAACGTGCCGACTGTTGGCGTGGGAGAAGCGACCGTGCCCTCGATCACCATGCTGTTGCAGCAATTAGACGTGCCGGAGAAAGAGTTTTTCGCGCGCTGCAACGCGACGTTCAAGTTGGGCGTCCTGTTCGCTGGATGGAACCAGTGGGAAGACGGCTCGACGCGGGATTTCTTCCATCCATTTACCGCGCCCCGTTTCGTCAATGGTGTCAATCCGGGATATCACTTCCGCGAGCATGCGTCAGGCGCTCGGACGGATTTTTGCGACTCGACGCTGCCTGTTCTTTCTGTCGCGGGCCGCAATCTTGGCCCCCGGAAGCTCGGCGGCGGCGATTATGAGCGCGATCTCCGCTACGCCTATCACCTTGACGCTGGCAAGCTCGCTGAATTCCTGCGGGAGATTTCGATTGAACGTGGTGTTGATCACGTGCGCGATGATGTCGTTTCTGTCGACAAGGATGAGCGGGGATTTATTAGCAATCTCAATCTGGAACGCTCCGGCGCCCATGCGGTTGAATTGGTCATTGATTGCACCGGTTTCCGCTCTGTCCTGCTAGGGAAAGAGCTTGAGGAGCCGTTCATCTCCTATGATGAATTCCTGCTGAACGACCGCGCTTGTGCGGTACAGATTCCCCACGCGGAAGGGGCTCCACTTCAGCCCTATACAACGTCAACAGCGCTGTCTGCCGGTTGGTCTTGGAATGTGCCGCTCTATCACCGGATCGGTACTGGTTATGTGTATTCGTCGAAGTTCAAAGGTGATGATGAAGCTAAGCAAGAATTGTTGGATCACCTTGGGCCGATTGCGGAAGGGCTAGAGCCACGCACATTGCATATGCGCATCGGGCGGATGAGGCGGACCTGGGTGAAGAACTGCATCGCGATTGGTCTATCTGGCGGATTCATTGAGCCCTTGGAATCCACCGCGATTTATATGATTGAGGTCGCAAATCGCCAGCTTATTACGTTCTGGCCAGACACGGATTTTGAACCATCCCTGCTGAACCAATATAATCACGTGATGGAAACACTGCAGGATGAAGTGCGTGATTTTATCGTGCTGCATTACCGGTTGAATAATCGCAACGAACCGTTCTGGAAAGCCGCCCGGCACGACCTGCCGACGCCGGATAGCTTGGCCGCGGATTTTGAACGCTGGCGTCATACCTTACCGAATGAGCGGGACCATCCGGAGGCGCAGCTATTTCCCGCTGTCTCTAATCAAATGTGCTTATTTGGCAAAGGCTTCTACGATGTAGATTCGCCGCCAGGTGCGGTGCCGGAGATTCTGGCGGAAAGGGCCTTGTCAATGCAGTCCTTCACGAGTGCTGAGGAATGGTCGAAGTTTTCTGAATTCTTGTTAGCGCAGAAGAAAATGCTCGTGCGGGCATTGCCGGACCACCGCGAACTGGTGACATCCATTCGCGGCAATGCCGATGCGTCCATGGCCGCGTCAGAGCCGGCGATGCTTTGATGCGAATAATTTTGGGAGACTGAGTTATGGCCACAGCAACGGCAAAAGACGGCGTGAAACTGTTTTATGAGGTGACCGGTGAAGGGCCGACGGTCATTTTTGTGCATGAGTTCGCAGGCGACATGCGCGCCTGGGAACCGCAGATGCGCCATTTCGGTCGCCGCTATCGCTGCGTCGCCTATAATGCCCGTGGCTATCCGCCGTCAGATGTGCCGGAAGTGGGCATGTACAGCCAAGACATCGCGCGGGATGATATTTTGGCGGTGATGGATGCTGTTGGTGCGGAGCAGGCGCATATCGTAGGCCTGTCCATGGGTGGGTTTGCAGCGCTGCATTTCGCTATGGAATATCCCGAGCGCACCTTGTCTGCCGTAGTCGCGGGCTGTGGCTATGGGGCTGAGCCCGATAAGCAGGACCAGTTCCGGCGCGAGACGGCGGCGACGGCACGCTTGATTGAGCGCCAGGGCGCTACAGAGTTTGCGCTGGCGTATTCATTGGGGCCGACGCGGGTGCAATTCCAAAACAAAAATCCACGCGGTTTCCAGGAATTTCAAGACCAGTTGGCGGAACATTCAACAGACGGCGCTGCGCGGACAATGCTGGGTGTGCAGCGCGAGCGGCCTAGCTTGTTTCAGCTAAAAGACCGTATGGCCAAAATCACGGCCCCGACGCTCGTTCTGACGGGTGACGAAGATTGGCCCTGTCTGCTGCCAGGCATTTTGATGAAAGAATGCATTCCAACGGCTGCGCTGGTGGTGATGCCGAATTGTGGTCACACGATTAATATCGAAGACCCACAAGCATTCAATTCAGCCGTGGATCGCTTCTTAGCCGAAGTCGAGTCTGGCACTTGGCCAACGCGGGATCCGCGCGCGATGTCTGGTGCGATTCTCGGCCTTAAAGACGGCGAATAGAAAACGGCGCGCCGGGTTTCCCTGGCGCGCCGCTGATGGACTTAGTTTAGGAAATCGTCCGGGTTCTTAAACGACGCCTGGAACCGCTCCTTGAGCTTACCGAGCGCGCGCTTCTCAAGTTGACGTACCCGCTCCTTGCTGACACCAAGCTCTGCGCCAAGCGCTTCAAGCGTTAATGTATCGTCCTCGAGCAACCGGGCACGGATAATGCGTTCTTCCCGTGTTGGCAGCTCTGAAAGTGCGGTTTTCACCCAATCGGACCGCGTCTCGCCATCTTTAGTGGCAATTGCGTTTGTTTCGGGGTTTGGGCGTTCATCGACCAAGTAGTCCTGCCATGACAGATCGCCTTCCTCACCGACAGGCGCGTTCAGCGACTGATCGGATGCCGCAAGGCGCACGCTCATGCCGTCTACATCGCGCTTGGGAACCTTAAGCTCACTGGCGATGGCTTGGCGACCAGCGTCGTCCAACACGCCCCCAGTCTTGCCCTCGATCTTGGCGCGCAGGCGGCGGAGGTTGAAGAACAGGCTTTTCTGGGATGATGTCGTGCCCGTACGGACAATAGACCAGTTGCGCAGGATATAATCTTGCATGGCCGAGCGCACCCACCAAGACGCATAGGTGGAGAAGCGCAGCTCCCGCTCAGGCTCAAACCGGCTGGCGGCTTGCATGAGGCCCACATTGCCTTCCTGAATGAGATCAGCAACTGGCAGACCATAATTGCGGAATTTGACCGCCATGCCGGCGACGAGCCGACCGTAGGCATTGATCAGCTCATGCAGAGCAACCTCATCCTCTTTGTCACGCCAGGCGCGGGCAAGGTCCATCTCGCGCTCGCGCGTCAGCATGGGCACGCTCATAGCGTTGCGAACGAGCCGCATCCCGCCGTTATTGGGAGAGATATGTGTCATTCCTCATCCTCCTCGCGCATTCGTTAGGCCTGGCGCGCACAGGCGTCTTGAGTAGCTGCCTCAATGCATAAACGCAGAACGGGCGCTATCTGCTGCTGTAGTTAAGTACGATTCGAAACTAGGGTCAGATCACTTCCTATCTCAATTAAGTGATGCTTAGCGTTTAACGTTTTAAGAGCGCAATTAAGCCATCACCTTTGCGAGAAACGCAAAAGCGGCCCCCGATTTCCGGAGGCCGCTTCTGAAACGGTATCCCCGGCGGCGATAAACGCCAGCCGGGATATGGCGAGCGTGTTATGCGGCGGCTGTTGCCGCTGCTGCAGCGGCTGCAGTGGCAGCTGCGGCCGTTTTAATGTGGGAGACGACTTTTTCTTCCGCCGCTTCCTCATCGATTTTCTCGACGACAGCCAATTCCCGTGTCAATCGTTCCAGCGCGGATTGATAGATCTGCCGTTCGCTGTAGGACTGATCGGGCTGATCTTCGCCGCGATATAGGTCACGAACCACTTCTGCGATGGCGATGGGATCACCGGAATTGATCTTCGCTTCATATTCCTGGGCGCGACGGCTCCACATTGCCCGGCGCACGCGGACTTTGCCTGCCAAGGTTTTTAATGCTGCCTGCATATCTTTCTTGGTGGCGAGGCTGCGAAGGCCAGCGGCTTCCACTTTCGTGGTTGGAATGCGCAGGGTCATCTTCTCGCGTTCAAACTCAACGACGAGGAATTCCAGCTGTTCACCAGCGATTTCCTGGTCTTGGATGGCCTTGATTTGGCCAACGCCATGGGCCGGATACACGACGAAATCACCGGGGCGATGCTTGGTTGCTTTTGACATAGTGCTGTTCATACCTCTGATGCGATCAGGCATGGCGCGCAACAATCTTTGCCGCTGTGCCGTAGCCCGGCGGCTGATATGGCGCTTAGCGCGATCTCGAACTGATATACGGAGCATATCACAAAATGGGCCTAAATCGAAGCCCTCTGTCGCATAATTGTAAAAAAACCTTCAGTTACAATTTGTTAACTATCTTTTTTAGCTGCCCACTGCGCCTGCGTCAGCGCGGCTGACACAACCGGCGCGCCTGCCCCTTGAAAGACATCAGGTTTTGTTAACCATACTTCGGCTGCAGCAATCGTTTGGTCTTTGAAACAATAATCCAGAATTTCCGCAAGGATGGTTTCCAGCAGCTCAATCTGCTCTCGGTCTGCGAAGCTAGCGAGAAAGGCCTGGAGCGCGGAATAATCATAGCAATCCGCCAGTGTAGTTTCCCGGCCGAAGTTATCTCGATACACGGCGACATCGATCCGCAGGCGCTGCTTTTCCTGTTTCTCCCAATCTAGGAGGCCGATCGCCGCCTGGATTTCGAGGCCTTGAATGGCGATCCGCTGACGGCCCTCGGCGAAGCTCATGATGGTGTCTTTCCGGTGAAGACGGCATAGCGCTCTGCTTCCGTCATCGCTTGGCCATTAAAGGTGCGGGCGCACATTTCATGGGTCAGCAACGGATCATCTGCGAGCGCGCGGGCAAATGGAATAGCCTGGTTGAGGTTCTTTGCTATTTCATAGAGCGCAATGTCGGAGACCTCAGACGCAAGCGCATATTCGCCAGTAACGATGCCTGCGATAATCTGATGATAGGCGTTCCGTGACCGCTCCGTCATGCTGTCGGACAATGTCATGGAGCCTGGGCGCTTGTAATAGAGATATCCGGGATACGGCGTTACGCGCATGGCAGGTGCAGCACTTAAAAGCTCCAGTGAGAACACAACGTCTGACGCGTGGGGTAGCTGTCGCCAAGCTAGATCAACGAGATCGCGCTGCCACATTGGAAAAACCGGCACGCGGTCCCGCAAGATCAGCGGTGCTGAGGCCGTAATAGCTGCCCCTGCATGCAGATCTTCAGGATGTAGCAGGCTGGCGATCTTCTGGCCCTCAAGGAAAAGGGTCGTGTCATCCAGTGCTGCGCCATCAGCCATTGCCAACGGAAGCATGTGGGCGAGGCGCTCTGGAGCGTAGGCATCATCGGAGTCGAGCAAGGTGACGAACGCGCCTTTCGCAGCAGCAAGTCCTGCATTTCGGGCGCTCCAATCACCGGTGCCATTGCCCCCAGTCGACGCGATCCGAATGCGCGGATCAGATATTCCAGCACTCTGGAGAAGCGTCAGATAGTCCAAGGCGTCATCAACAGCCATTACCAATTCAAATTGCGTCCAAGTCTGGTTGAGGACGCTGTTTACGGCGCGCACGATCGTATCTGCGGCCTTATGGGTTGGCATAATGATGGAAATCAGTGGGTCTGCCATGGCGTCCAAGCAATCGGCATACGGGAACGGTTGCGAAAGTTATCACAGATCGATGCCGGTTGAACTGCGCCTAACAATAGCTTGATATTAACGAGCCACAGGCGATGCTATGGACGCTGGAAATTGGGGGTTTTGCCGTGCCTACAGTAACTCTGCCGAACGGGACAGCCTTGCCGAAAATTGGGCTTGGCACATGGGGAATGGGCGAATCCGCGAAGGATGCTGGTGCGGAATCTCGGGCGATCGCCTATGCGTTAGATGCCGGTGTGCGTTTGGTAGATACGGCGGAAATGTATGGTGCGGGTGGGGCAGAGGAAGTTCTTGGCCGTGCGCTGCGGGGGGCGTCTTCACCGCCCTATATCGTTTCGAAGGTCTACCCTTATAACGCCAGCCGCCAGGGTGTCGTAGACGCATGCGAGGATTCGCTGCGGCGGCTCGGTGTGGATCAGATCGATCTTTACCTGCTGCACTGGCGGGGTGCTGTGCCATTTGAGGAAACCATTGAAGGTTTCTCACTCTTGGTGGAGGCCGGCAAAATCGGAGCTTGGGGCGTATCCAACTTTGATGCTGAAGATATGGCGGAGCTTTGGACGACGCCCGGCGGTGACGCCTGTCAGACCAACCAGGTCCTCTATAATCTGAAGCGACGTTGGCCGGAGGGTGCACTACTGCCCGCCCAGATGGCGCACGCTATGCCACTGATGGCCTATTCCCCCCTGAACCAAGGCGGGTTGGCGGATGACGCCGCGCTTAATCGGATTGCGGCTGAGGCGGGCCTTGATCCAATGCATTTAGCACTAGCATGGACCCTCCGCCGCGATGATGTATTCGCTGTACCAAAGAGCACACATCCAGCGCGCATTAGTGGCTTTCTGGCGGCGGCGGAGCTTGAGGGGTGGATTCCGACGCGAAGCGCAACGCGATCAAGCAAACCTGATTTGAACGTCATTTCCAAGCTCGGCGAGCATGGCCTCGATGGGTGTTTTGAATCCGAGGCACTTTCGCGGCGTTGAGTTCAGGGCCATGGCAATCT
>JBDQJI010000027.1:0-38120 GCA_040263875.1 Alphaproteobacteria bacterium | reverse complement strand
AATGGCGAAAGCACTATAACCGCAAGCGACCTCACAGTGCTTTGGGCTGGCGGCCGCCAGCCCCTGAGGTAGTCCTGCCCCTAGAGCAGAGACCGTCCATGCACTAACATTATAATTGGACCACTCGGTGGGGGCTGACCACCAACATATAGGGGGTCAAGCAATGGCCGAAATCACAGGTAAATGCCTTTGTGGCGACATTTCTTTCAGCGGCGACGTTGATATCAAGATGATGGCGAATTGCCATTGCAAGGATTGCCGGGCCGCCACCGGTGCGGCCTATGGCACGCTTATCTTTCTTGATCCGAACGAATTGACCGTCAAAGGCGCGCCGAAGGTCTTTAAGCACAAGGCCGACAGCGGTGCGGATATGGAAAAGCATTTCTGCCCGAACTGCGGCTCTCAATTGTTTGGCCGGAATTCAAACCGCCCGACCATGATAAGCTTGCGCGCAGGCATGGTCGATCAGACAGACCTCGTGAAGCCTGCTGCCAACGTCTACATGCAAAGCCGCATTGCCTCGACGCCGATTGATCCGGCGCTGAAGGCTTTCGACAAAATGCCCGGCTAATACTATTCGGCGGCGACGCTGCTCTGGGACTTGGCGCGGTATTGGAAGACTTCGTCGGTCAGATCGATGGCCGGGAATTCATCCTTTTCGCGCCAGTGGTCCTGGGTGTGTCGCCAGTCCCGGGACTCGCCACGCTTCGGTAAAAGGTCTTTGGCACGGAGCAGGTATCCGGGATTAAAGTCCTCTTCGTCGACCCATGAGTGGAGTTCCATGTCTTGCTCATGGGGGCGCAGTTCTGGGCGCACGCTTGCTGCACCGGTGTCTCGCATATGGTTCAACATCCGGCATACGAAGTCAGCGATGATCTCGCTGCGAAGTGTCCAGCTTCCACGGAAATAGCCGAACACATATGCCAAGTTCGGGATACCCGTGAACATTGTGCCTTTGAAGGTCACCGTTTCATTGAACGCAAAAGGTTGGCCGTCCTTCGAAAAGCCGATGTCGCCCATGGTGTTCATGTTGAAGCCGGTCGCGGTGACGACGACGTCTGCTTTCAAGGTCTCGCCGGATTTGAGTTCTATGCCGTCTTCCGTAAACCGCTCAATGTGATCGGTGACGACGGAGGCTTTGCCCTCCGCGATCCGCTTGAACAAGTCCGCATCGGGTACGAAGGCGATGCGTTGGCGCCAAGGCCGGTAATCGGGGGCGAAATGCTTCTCCACATCAAAATCGGGGCCGAGCAGGTTTCGGATATTGCCGATCAGGTCACGGCGGACCACGTCCGGTTTGGTGCGGCAAAGCTTGGTGAATGCCGTTTGCTCATATTGGATTTTGCGGCGGACGATTTCATGAATCCAAGTCTCATCGACCTGTAGTTCGCGCAGCTCCTCAGCAATCTCAATTGCGTTCCGCCCGGTGCGGAAATATGTGGGCGTGCGCTGTAGCATGGTCACATGGGCTGCTTTGTCGGTCATCGCAGGCACAACGGTCGCGGCGGTGGCACCGGAGCCGATGACAACGACATTCTTGCCGGAATAGTCCAGATCATCCGGCCAATTTTCGGGGTGGGCGACAGTGCCTTTGAAATCCGCCATGCCGGGCCATTCTGGCGTGAAGCCTTCGTTGTGGCGGTAATAGCCCTGGCACATGAACAGGAAATTTGCAGTGAATTGCACCGGTTCATCGGTGTCTGTGCGGATGGCGTCGATCGTCCAAAGGCTATCGGCTTCCGACCAGTCGGCGGCCAGAATTTTGTGCTGATAGCGGATATGCTGCGCCAGATCGTTCTCTTCGATCACATCGCCCATATAGCTTAGAATTTCTTCCGCGGTTGCAATGGGCGGGCCGATCCATGGCTTGAAACGGTAGCCGAAAGTATGCAGATCGCTGTCCGACCGGATGCCGGGCGAGCGATGGGTCCACCAGGTGCCGCCAAAGCTTTTCTCAGATTCCAGCACGACGATGCTGTGATCCGGGCATTGCTCACCTGTATGATAGGCCGCCGCCACGCCGGATATCCCAGCGCCTACGATCAGGCAATCAACATGTTCAGTCACTTGAGGTGCGATGCTGTCAGGCACGGGGCAAGTCCTTCGCTGGATTAAGCGGCTAATTATAACGGACGGGGCCGAAAGCGCAGCCCTACCAGTTTTCCCCAAACGGTCGGAGTTCGATGAGGAAGCTCCAGGTGGATTTGGGTTGGTGCGCCAAGTGATAAATCTCGCCGGCTAGGTCGTCTGGCTTGGCATAGAAATCATCCGGGTAGTCCGGCCAGCGTTTGCGGGCGAAGGGCATGTCGATCACAGCGTCAATCACGACATAGGCCACATGAATGCCTTTGGGGCCTAAGTCCCGGGCCAGAGCCTCCGCGACCATGCGTTGGGCGGCTTTGGTAGGGGTCCAGCCGATGAACCCAGGCTTGCCGCGCATCGCCCCGGTATTGCCGGTGCAGATGATGGCACCTGATCCGCGCGCTTCCATCCCTGGGCCAAGCGTTTGTGCCGTTGCGAGCAATCCACCAGCGTTAACCCGGAAGTTTCGCTCGAAGTCCTGCAGGTCGATCTGATCATAGGTTCCGCGGCTGGCCAGCGTCGCGTTATAAATGACCGCATCTGGCGTGCCGTGTGCGGCTTCGATCTCACGGAGCGTTGCGCAGAACGCCTCCGTATCGCCAATATCGACAGCATGGCCTGAAGTGCCTGGAATATCCCGCTCCCAGGATTCAAGCCGCCCAGCATGGCGGGCGATCATTGAGACATGATAGCCCTCATCCGCGAACTTGCGGACGGTTGCGAGGCCCGTGCCCGGGCCGACGCCTATGACGAGGCAATGCTTCATGTGTTGATCAATCGAACATAATGACGGAGCGCGCGATCTCGCCCTTTTTCATCTCGACGAAGGCTTCGTTGATGTCTTCAAGCTGGATGTGCTGAGAGACCAGTTCGTCCAGCTTCAGGCGACCTTGCATGTAAAAATCGATGTAGCGGGGCATATCCACGCGGAAGCGGTTGGAGCCCATGGTCGAGCCTTGGATTTTCTTCTCGCGCAGGAACTCCGGCCCATGGAGTTCAATTTTGGTGCCGACCGGGATCATGCCGATGATGGTGGCGGTGCCGCCGGGGCGGATCATACGGAACGCGTCTTCCGCCGTCTGCTTCAGGCCAATGGCTTCAAAGGCATGATGTACGCCACCACCACCAACCAGATTGCGCACCTGCTTCACAGGGTCACCGTCTGCCGGGTTCACAACGTCCGTGGCACCAAATTCCTTCGCAAGGTTTAGCTTGGTGGCGGATAGGTCCACCGCAATCACACGGCTGGCACCTGCGATCGCTGCGCCATTGATCGCCGATAAACCCACCCCGCCGCAGCCGATAACGGCCACTGTGCATCCAGCTTCGATCCGCGCCGTATTCTGGACAGCACCGACGCCAGTGGTGACGCCGCAGCCGATCAGTGCGGCTTTATCCATCGGCATGTCGTCCCGCACTTTCACGGCCGCATGTTCATGCACCAGCATCCGGTCTGCGAAGGATGAGAGCTGCGCAAATTGGTAGATTTCCTGGTCGCCTTGGCTCAAGCGTGGGCGCTCGTTTTCAGACCGCATGCGGGACGGATTTTCGCAAAGGGACATCTGGCCGGACAGGCAATATTCGCAGTTACCGCAGAAAACACTAAGGCAGGTGATGACCGTGTCGCCGACTTTCAGGTCTGTCACCTGGTCGCCAACGGCCTCAATAATGCCTGCAGATTCATGGCCAAGCACGGTTGGGTACTTCCAGGGATAGGAGCCTTCAGCCATGTGCAGATCTGAATGACACACGCCGCAGGCCTTTGTTTTGACGCGAATTTCGCGGGGGCCTGGATCATCCACCATGATGGTCTCGATCGTCAGCGGGGTATTGGTTTCGCGCAGAACTGCGGCTTTGGCTTCGACGGGCATGGGTTTTAGGCTCCCTGGGTGCGATTAGTTTTTCTTGTTTCCGGCATAGGTCGTATAGGCGAGGCCTGCAAGCCAGCCGTTATCAACCGGCAGCGTGGTGCCTGTGATGGCGCGCGCGGCATCCCCGCAAAGGAACAGGATGGCGTCTGCGATTTCATCCGGTTCGACAATGCGGCGGAGAGGCTTCTGGCCCTCCATAATCGAGGTGTCGCGCTCGCCGGCTTCGACGCGAGCTTTCAAGGCCTCCGTCATCACGAACCCGGGCGCCACCGCGTTCACGCGCACGCCGCGCGGGCCAAGGTCACCCGCCAGCACTTTCGTGATCTGGTGGATGGCGGCTTTGGAGGGGCTGTAGGCTGGCAGTGGAAACATCTCAAACCCAGCTATGGAGCCAATGTTGACGATCGCACCTTTGCCGCGCCCGGCCATAACAGGCCCGAATGCCCGGCAGCAGAGATATGTACCGCGATAATTCACGTTCCATACCCGGTCATGCTCAACCAGGTCCATGTCCTCAACGCGGCTGCCGTTCTGCAGAATACCAGCGCAATTCACCAACGCGCCAGTCGGGCCAATACGTTCAGACGCTTTTAGAAGGGCAGTGACCGAAAGCTCATCGGCCACGTCCACGTGGAGGACAGAGGCCGTGCCGCCTTCTGCCTCAATCTGCATCTTGGTCTCACCGGCACCAGCGTCATTGATATCGGCAACAATCACGTGATCGCCGATGCTGGCGAACTTCTTTGCGGTCGCACGGCCAATGCCGCTGCCACCGCCAGTTACGACAGACGTGCGAGCAGGGGTCATTGAAGTGTCCTTGGGCCGCCAATATGGGCGATGGCTTCAATTTCCACAGTCACGGCAGGGTCAGCCAGCTTCGAGACTTCCACGAGCGAAGATGTTGGAAAATCGCCCTCGAAGAATTCAGATCGTGCTTGCCAGACCTGCTCGCGACGGCGGATGTCGGTGACGAATACGGTCAGCTTCACGATATCCGCCATTGTCCCGCCTGCGGCTTCAACTAGGGCTTTGATCTTGGTGAAGATGGCCAGGCTTTGCAGGTAGTCATTCGGACCATTGACGTCTGTTCCACCGCCATCTGCCGCTCGACCGGTCTGGCCGGAGATATAGGCGATATCGCCGACAACCAAGCAATTTGACCACCGTTTTTCCGGTGGTTCAGGCGCGCCGGAGGCTGTTACGCGGCGAATTTGGGACATATGCGGCTCCTGCTAGTCTGTTGTGGCATGAGGGGTGATGATGAGGGCCGTGGCGATATTGGCGTCAAGGTTGCCAATCTCCACCTGCCCATCAGGCAAGCCGCGCGCGACCATGCCCATTTGCGTGTGCCCGGCCATGTTGACGGCCCAGTGGGCTTTCGCATCGCCATAGAAAGCCGGGTCCAGCAGCATCATCTGGGCGTCATAGAGTGACACCTTATTGCTCGTCGAAACGATGTAGAGCCGACGCTCCGGCCCGTCTGCTTCAGCATTGGCGGCATCGGGTGCGATGTCTGGCGCGTCGGTCGCGAAAATCGTGCGGAATGTCGCGCGGCGCGCCAGGGAGCGGCGGCACACGCCAGATTTCGGCGGCTCATCCGCGAGGCACGCGAGGTCGCCGCCTTCAGCCCGCATGTCCTTGTAATCCTGATCTTCGATTTCAATGATGCGCGGGCCAACCTGCACCAGATCATCACACGCCTGCACCCGCTCGCGCTTCTTCGTTGACCATTCTTGGATAGAGAATTTGCCGGATTGGGTGAACCAGAATGCGGCTGGTACCTGCACTTTCTCTTTGGCCCAACGCACTTTGTCATCCAAGCATAGGAATGTGCTGAGGGAGGGATATGGATCCAATGCCACGACTTTGCCGTTGACGAATGCGGCACCAACCGGGTCTGGTCGCCCGGCACCTCTGGACCATCCAGCGTTCGCAATGGCTTTGACTTCCGGTCCCAGAATTTCCGTCAGCGTGCGCATAGAATAGCGGACAGCGGCACCAGCTGATTTACCGCTGCTGGACACGGACCGAGATACCCCGCCTTTGGTTGCAGGCGCGGATTCAATGGTGTCGCGGACGTCGATCAGATCAATTTTGTATTGGGCCTTATTCACGCGGATGGCGGTGAAGCATACGGACCGTGCCGGAGCTTCTTTTTCTTCGCCAGTTTTCTGGTCCGTGAATTTGATCGCGGGCAGCGTATACGCGCCGTCCTTTATGACCTCGAGGCCTTCAACGCCCGGGAGTGCTTGCCACGCCAAGTTCGTTGTTATGGCGCAGGCCGGTTCTGGCGGTTTCTCATCAGCGGCAATGGCTGGGTGCGCGAAACCTATGGCAGCAAAGCCGACCAATAAGGCCGCGCCCAAGTGGGAATGCAGGCGTCTATTAGTCAATGACGATCTCATTTGCAGGCTCCGGCGGTTTGGGCGGAGGCGGGGCGGTGGAAGGACGAGTGCTAGGAATGACCGGCAGCGTCGGGCTGGAGCGGCCACCAGATTTCGGTGCGGGCGCTTCCTTCGTCGCGGCGGTGATCTCATTCGCGACAATGATTCTGACATTGGCCACAATCTCAATCGAGTCGACGAGATGGTTGCCAGGAGTGATTGTCAGCTCAAAAATTTCCCATTCAGCGCCGTCAGGGAACGTCAACATCGGTGTGATGTCGAACTGTTGGTCCGTCAAGATACGCTGTTCGCGCACGCTGGAGCGGATATTAAACGGCTGGGACTTCGCCTGGAACGCCGTAAACAAATCCGACCGGCTGGTGTCTTTGATAATGTTGCGCGACGTCGCGTACAGGAACACGCGCTGGTTCCTATGGGCGACGAAGGTGATGGTTTTCTCCAAGCCTTCGCGGTCCGCGCTGGAGAAGCGCACCTGATTGCGGAATATGCCATCGGCGCGGCCATATTCTGATTCCAGAATATCGAGGCGCTGAATTTCCTCTGCGATCAGAGCCTGCACTTTGGTTCGGAGTTGCTGATCCTCAGAACTGAGCAGCGACGACAGCATATAGGCGTCGAGCGGGTTGGCGCGGTCCTTGTCATCGTCATCCGGCTTGAAGTTTTCTTCATTGGTGACGATGCCAGCAATATAGCGGGCAACGGGCGCTTCTAAATGGTCCCGAAGCAAAATGATTGCGACGATGCCAAGCACCGGCAGCAGAATTTCCGGCGAAGTCGCAGCCGAAATCACGTAGTCTTTTAGCTTGCCAGCCGTGGATTTCTTCGGTTCTGGCGGCACTGGCGGCGGCGTATCTTCGCCCAAATGATCTGTCCTTTAATCGACAGGCAGTTAATCAACGACCAGGGTGATCGTCGTCGTCTCATCCATGCCGTTGCCATACCAGGCGCGGATTGCGGCTTCACGTTTCGCCAGATAGCGCGGCTCGCCTGCATCGTCCAGGTCCATCGGCACGTCATGACCGGGGACGAGGACATTGCCAGCCCGTGAGCGCCAAAGCTCCCAGATCATCTCGATGGTGGCGCGGCTGATTGCAGGATCATAGGTCATGTCTGTATCGCGGGAGACAAGCTCGGCGCGGTTTTTCGCACTGTCGCCCGTGAAGATCACGTCTTTTTCCTTGCCCGCCAGCTTGAATGTCACGCAACCGGGCGTGTGGCCGGGTGCCAAGTGCATGGTGATCCCGGGGAACACCTCATCACCATCTTTTGCGCGGACCAGGGTCGGTAGCAGGTTCAGTTCTTTGACATAAAGCTCCGGCACAGGGGTTTCGCCCCAGGGCTGGTCCAGCGCCCAATCCATTTCCACATCTGCAATGACAGTTCGGGCTTTTGGGAACAACACCCAGTTGAGCGCATGGTCATAGTGGGAATGGCTCAGCAGCACGTCGGTCACGTCGCTTGGCTTCAGGCCACGTTCCGCCAGGGCTGCGATCAGCATCTGGCGATGGCCAAATGCACCGACATCAACCAGCGCAATGCGGTCTTGATGGCGGATAAGCGCAATCGTGCTCCACCCAAGCGCGCCATGGCATACGGATTTTCCAGGAAAACCCGTTACGAGAATTTTGATGTGATACCCATCGACTTGTAGCTGTTTCATAGGGCTAGAACCTCAAATCACATTGCGCTGATGCCGCCGTCCACCAGCAATTCGGAGCCGGTGGTATAGCTGCTTTCGTCGGATGCCAGGAAGAGGATCGCATAAGCGATCTCTTTCGGTTCACCCACTCTGCCAATAGGTACCTGGCGGGCCAGCTTGCGCATGGCTTCGTCGGCACCGAACTTTTCGCGATGCTTATCAAGAATCGGCGTGTCGACGAATGTGGGATGCACGCTATTGCAGCGAATTTCATAGCCCTGGCGACAGCAATGCAGTGCTACGGATTTTGACAAATGCCGCACAGCCGCCTTTGCAGAATTATACGCCGCCATATTATGGCCTGCGATATTCCCTGCAATGGATGAAATATTGACGATGGAGCCTTTGGGACTGCCGACCCCAGAGCTAAGCGTTTCCGCGATCAACGGAATTCCGTGCTTGCAGCCAAGGAAGACGCCGTCCAGATCAATCGCGTGGACGCGGCGCCAGTCTTCTAACGCGATTTCGGTGACAGGCTGGGTCCAGCCGATTCCTGCGCTGTTCAGCAGGACATGCAGGCCGCCAAAGCGCTCTTTCGTGGCGGCGAGTGCTGCGATCCAAGAACCCTCATCTGTCACATCCAGATGGGTGAATGCGCCCGCGTCCCCCAGTGATTCAGCAACGGCACGACCGCCTTCTTCGTTAATATCGGCGATCATCACTTGACCGCCTTCCGCCACAAACATCTCTGCGGATGCCTTCGCGAGGCCAGAAGCCCCGCCCGTCATCAACGCAATCTTCCCTGCTACCCGGCCTGCCATGGTCTTCAATGCTCCCGTTCTTCAATTCTTTTCGGAACTATCGCATGGACTTTGCAGCGAAATAAAGGCGAGGCCCTTATTCGCCTGTGAGGCTTAAGGGCTGGCGGGCTTCGATGATCTTGCGGACGAGGATGAGGTCGTCGGGCTTGTCTACATCAATGGCGGCTTCGGCTTGGGACATTTGCACGGCGGCGACAGGTACACCGAGCTTCCGGCTTAAGCGAACCATGGCGTCATCCAAGCCAAGCTTGCCCATGGCGTAGAGAGCGACGGCTTTGATATCGACGGATCGAATAAGCTTCAGCGGGTTTTTGCGATTACGGTCGATTTCCTGCCAGAAGCCAAGCGCGTCCGCTGCATCGGGCCGTGCGAGCGCAAAGAGATTGCAGCCAGAGAATCCGCCTTCTGCGAATTTCAGATATGTGCGCCGCACGTCCGGGTATGCCGCCTTGATCACCTGCTCTGACGCAAGCCCGACGGAGGCGGAGGCACCTTTCTCCAGCGCGCCAGAGAGAAATTCTTCCACCATGTCTACCGTCAGCAAACCATGGTCTCCAGTGACGATCAGAAGCGGCGGGCCCAATTGTTCTAGCCCGCTGGTGACTGTGCCGACAACGCTATCAGCAGCGCGGGCGGCTTCGGGGCGGGGGGAGATGCCGTCAAGTAATGTGGCGTCTTCAATAGCGGTCACGATGCGGCCAACGCTGGGCGCGGCGTCCAGGGCATCGATCACCCGCTGCAGCACGGGTTTGCCGCAAATATCGATCAGCGTTTTGTTTGAAACGCCTTCCGCGAGTGCCAGCGGATCATTTGGCCGTCCAGCTGCCAGGACGAGTGCTGTCCATGCGCCTGCCATGGGGGCGCCTGTCATATCTTCACCGCTCATAACAGCGCTTTTTGGTAGACGCGGTAGGTTTTATAGGCTTCTGCACCACCAGATTCCGCGATGCGTCGCATGGGGATATTGTCCTCCAAAATCCACGACATCTCCATGTTCTCGTAGCCGCGCTCGGCGTGGCCATCGCCCAACGCCTTCACCAGCGACATACTGACGAGAGGGCCAAGCGCTAAGTCCGCCTGAATATCTTTGATCACGCCCATCAGCAGGATGCGCGCGGATTTAGGCTTGCGTACCTTCAGCCGCCACAGGAATTTCAGCAGTCCTATAGGTGAGCTTGCGCCGCCAAGGCCCGAAAGCGCTTCATTCACGTTCGGCAAGCTTGCAGCCATGCCAACGGGGCGGCCATTGATTTCGACGATGAAGATCAGGCCATAATCCGCGATCATCTTGAACGCGTCCGCGAGGGCCTTGATCTCTTTCTCCGACATGGGGACATAGCCCCAATTCTCGGACCAGGCGTCGTTGAATACGGCAAGCACCGCTGCCAGATCACGGTCGAACGCGCGTTTGTCGAAGCTGCGGATACGGGCACCGTCCACTTGCTCCAGCTTTGCGGCGAAGGCGGTGACGCGGCGTGGCAAACCTTGGCGGGGATCATAACGATAGGCGATCAGGTCTTTGGCTTTGGTATATCCGGCGGCTTCAATATGGCCTCCGGCCCAGGCCGGGTCGTAGCCCATGAGCAACATGGACGGTGTGTCGAAGCCTTCGACGAGCAGGCCAAATTCTTCATTTACAGATAGGCTGGCGGGACCGATCGCGAGATTGCATCCGCGTTCCTTTAACCAGCCCTCGGCTGTTCTAAGCAGTTCCCGATAAAGGGCCGGATCATCTTCCCCAGCGATACAGCCGAAATGTCCGTCGCCCTTGCCGTAGCGGTCCTGGTGGCGTTGGTTGATTTGGGCGGAGATGCGGCCGACGGGTTGGTCATTGCTATCAACCGCGACCCAGAATGCGGCCTCCCCATGGCCATAGAAAGGGTGCTTTTCTGGCTCTAAGCGATGTTTCGCATCCATGGTCAGCGGAGCTATAAAGTTCGGATTGTCTTTCAGCACAGCCCCGGGTGCTGCCAAGAACGCGTGTTTGGTCTTGGCGTCATTGACGGCGAGGATGCGGTAATCCGGCAAGGTCAATCCTTAGCCGTCAGTCCGGATTGCTCCGCGACCCACGGATATTTCGGATATTCTTCCGGTGTATAGCCCAGGTTCCTGACAGTCGGGCTCGCAGGTTTTTCGGATATTTTCCCGTAATAAGACCCAAACAGCTTGTCCCAAAGGAACGTCGTTATGCCGTAATTGCCCTGCTCGCTATGGAAATGGTGGGCCATGTGCAAGCGTTTGATCTTTTTCAGCCAGGCCCGCTTTGGCGTGAAGCCCAGATGCTGAATGCAGTGGCAGAATTCGTAGATGCACGTGACGAACAGCCCGCACGCGAATGCTGATGCTGCACCACCCGGCCCGCCAATTGCCCAGCCCAAAGGAATGGTAGCAATGGCGATGGTCGGCAGCGTCGTGTAGAGCGCGCCAAACAGAACGCCAAGATCGTTTGGGTCGCCATGATGGTCGAAATGGATGCGCTTCCACACTGAGGCCGTCAGCGGGCTTTTATACAGATAGCGACCATGCAGTACGAACCGATGCAGCACATACCAGAACAGCCCATAGATAAAGATGGTTACGACGACAGCGGCCAGTGCGGCCAGAAATCCGGGCCAATAATAAATGGCGGCGGCGGTGCTGAGTACGCCAAGCCCCAAATACCCTTGGATTGCTGGAAATGCGAAATATGCGCGCACTAGGTCTGGCACCGTCATCCGGTCCAGATAATGTTTGCGCCCGTCCCAAAGCGCGGACCTAAGGAAAGCCATGTCTCGGCCTCGTTTCAATTGCTCATGCTGCAAGGCCGTGATTTAGGACTGTGAGGGCGCGCGCGCAAGACCGGCTGACCCGGGCGGGCGCCCATGCTAAGACATCCTCCATGGGCCGTATTGACCGCTATATCCTGAGCCACATGGCCGGGCCGTTCTTCGGCGCGCTTTTCGGCGTGCTCGCATTGCTGATGCTTGAGCGGCTGCTGCGCCTGCTTGATTTCGCCAATTCGAACGAGGGCGCGCTCCGCTATATCTTCGATATGTTGACCAATTTGGCACCGCATTACCTGGGTTTAGCGCTGCCTGCTGCTTTATTCATCGCCTGCTATGTCGGTTACCGACGGCTTGCTACAACCAGTGAAATCGCTGCGTTGCAGAGCATCGGCAGAGGCCTTGGCCGCATGGCGTTGCCGGCGTTCATGGCCGCCACATTGATCGCGGCATTCTCGGCCCTGCTTCATGGTTATCTCCAGCCTCATGGGCGCTATGCTTATAGAAGTATTGGATTTTTGGCTGCCCATGCCTCCATCGCTGCCGCCCTCGAATCCGGCGCATTCCTGGAGAATGACGGCATCACCTTTATGGCGGAACAGGCGACGCCCGGCGGTCGCACGCTGGCAAAGGTGTTTGTGTATGAGGAACGCCCGGGCGGCGTTGCACGCATCATCACATCAAAAGGCGGCGCACTCATTGAAAGCGCCGACGGAAGGCGCTCTGCCCTCCATTTCAAAGATGGCTTGATGGTTGAGGAAGATGGCAAAGACGGGCGGCGGCGCATCACATTCAACACATTTGATTGGCCGATAGACCGTGGTGAACTTGGCGCATTCCGGCCCCGTGGGGCCAATGAACGGGAACTCACTTGGCCCGAGCTCTACGCTGCCCGCGACAATCCGCCGGAAGCGACCACCCGCGCCCGCGTCCTTTCGGAACTCCATGCCCGTGCCGCAAGGGCCTTCGCTGTGCTGTTAATGCCGATGTTGGCGATCCCGCTTGCCGTAGCTGGTATCCGCACTCGCACGTCCGGGCCGCTGGCGTTTGGCATCGTCACAATGTTGGTGTTTACCCAAGCGTTGCAATTTGGCGAAGGCATGGCGGACTTGGAGCGTGCCCCCGTACTTGTCGCAATCTGGACGCCGGTGTTTGGCCTCTTGCTGATATCAGGATTCCTGTTCTGGCGAACATGGCGCGGCGTCGGCTTCAATCCAGGCGACCGGCTACCGCAAATTAGCTTCAAACGCCGCAGCAAGGTCACAGAGGCGGGCAGCGCATGATCAGCACGCTCGACCGATACCTGCTGCGCCGCCTGATCAGCTCATTCGCCGTGGTGTTTTTAGGTGTAGTTGGCCTAGCCGCTACCTTGGACTTGCTGGCCAATGCGGATGAAGCCTTGGAGGGCGCGGAGAAGCTTGGTGGGCTTGGTGTGTATCTGATCGCGCGCTTGCCTTTGATCGCGCTGGAGCTCGCACCCATTGCTGGCCTTTTGTCCGCCTTGGTGACGCTATTGGCCTTGGCGCGTTCAGGGGAACTTTCGGCTGCGGGCGCACTTGGGGCCGGGCAGGGCCGCAGCATTCGTGCGCTTTTACCCGCTGCCATCGGCTTCGGATTGGCGATGTATTTCATTGCGGAACTGGCCGCTCCGCCTGCCGCCGCTACTCTCCGCGCTATGGGATTGGAGCCATTTGCGCGTCTAGCCAGGCCGACAGAGGTGATTTGGCTTCGCGAGGACCAGGATGTCGCCCGCATCAACAAAGCGTCAGCGGACGACAACACACTCACAGGTGTCCGAATTTTCCGCCGCGATTTGGACGGCAGACTAACGGAGGAAGTGCGCGCCGCACGAGCCGAGCGCGCGGGACCCAATGGATGGACCTTCCATGATGTAACTGTTCTTCCGGCGGATGGTGGCCCGTCGCGGCGAATGGATGTGCTGGCATGGCCAC
The DNA here is from genome assembly GCA_040263875.1 of Alphaproteobacteria bacterium. Lineage (GTDB taxonomy): Bacteria > Pseudomonadota > Alphaproteobacteria > Bin95 > Bin95 > VMCJ01. The sequence goes on along the minus strand of JBDQJI010000027.1, from coordinate 24,588 downwards.
GCCCACTCGGGCCAGGGTCCTTTGGGCTTCTGGCAGCACATCCATCCGAATTGCCGATGCAGATGGTCAAGGACTTGGGGGATCACCCAGGTGCTAGCGCCAAGCCACCGTTTTTCTATGAGCTTTGGGTGCAACGGAAATATGCGGCACCCGTTGGGGCAGCACTGATGCTGTTGCTGGCAGTGCCGTTCGCGGGCCGGATGACGCGCGGTCGCTCTATGGGCTGGCCTTTAGCGGCGGGATTGCTTGTCGGTTTTGCCTATTTTGTGTTTGAGAGCTTGGCAATGGCGGCCGCAGAAACCGGGGCTATCTCGCCCTTGGCGGGTGCGTGGGGACCGCCAATGACGCTGGCACTCGCCACTGCCACGATGATGGCGTTTCAGGAAAAACCAGGATGAATTCGGCGCCGCGCAGCTTTGGCGCACTGGTCAATCCCAATAGCCGCCGCAATCGCAAGATCAATGCAGCGAGCCTGCGCGCGCTTGGTCCCAATATTGAATTGACTGGGTCTCCGGTGGATGCGCCAGACGCACTCCGCCGGATGGCGGCAAACGGTGTGGATGTGGTTGCGGTGAGCGGCGGTGACGGTGCCGTCATGACGGCGTTATCGGCCATTCTGATCGACGGTGCCTTCGATCCGCCACCGATCCTGTGCCTATTGCCGTCCGGCACTACAAACATGACAGCCGGTGATATAGGCCTGAAAGCAACGCTTGCAGCAGCCAAAGCGCTGGCGGAATCCGGTGGCGGTCGGTTGGTCACGCGCCCCATCCTGCGGCTTGATAATGTCATGGATGCTAATGGCGTTCGGGGCGCGCATGCGGGCATGTTTTTTGGTGCCATTGGCATTTGCCGCGCAATCGCTTTTTGCCGCGCACATCTTCATAGCCGGGGGGTTGTGGGTGCCGGGGCATCATGGCTGACGCTGCTGCCGCTGCTGCTGAAGAACCTGATCTCTGCGAAGGAAAATGGCGTATTAGCGCCAGCGGCTGCTGCGATCCGTGTTTTAGATCACACTGGAGATGAGATTGAGACATTAGATGGCCCATGGTCTGTGCTGATGGCGTCCACATTGGAAAAATTGGTGATGGGCGCCCACCCGTTTTGGGGCAGAGGCGTTGGCCCTGGTGTTGATGCAACGTTTGTGCGGGCACCACCGCCGCGCCTTGCACGGTCCATCCGCCCGCTTTTGTTTGGTGACGCGAAGCGCCCGCCAGAACCCGGATACCAGAGCCGGCGGGCTGCTGCGTTTGAGATCGCCTATACGGGCCAAGTGACACTGGATGGCGAGCTCTATGAAGCTGATGCCGGAACGCCGCTCCGGCTTAGTCTCGCCGGTGAAATCAGGTTTCTAGTGAAATGAGTGCTGATCCCATCCAGGTCTTTATGACGGCAGAACTGGATCGTGCGGTCGAGCCAGCCGCGGCGGTGCTGGCGGAAGCCGCGATGGCCCGGGTTGGCGGCGTGCGGGCAGTGCTGTTCTATGGTTCCTGCCTCCGCGACGGCCTAGCGACAGATGCGGTCGCTGATCTTTATCTGCTGACGGACGGCTATAAATCGACCGGCCAAGCGCCATGGGCGCGGATGGCGAACGGCCTGCTCGCGCCGAATGTGTTCTACATGGAAGCCGAAACGCCCCTTGGCCAGATCGCAGCCAAGGCGGCGATTGTATCGGTTGATGATTTCATACGCCTGACAGGGCCGAAGACGTTCCATTCTTACTTCTGGGCACGGTTCACCCAGCCTGCCGCCGTTGTTTGGGCGAATGGACAAGACACGCGCCAAGCACTTGCGCGCGCATTCGCTGCCGCCGCGCGCACATTCGCTGCTGAAACGGCGGAAGGCCCGCTAGCGCCCGGCGCGTCAGATCAGTTCTGGCCTGCGGGGTTTCAGAAGACCTACGCATCAGAACTGCGCGCGGAAGGACCGGAGCGGGCGGAGATTTTGTATCGGGCCGATGCTGTCCGGTATCGCGCCCTCTATGATTTATTACAAACGGACAGGATTGCACCACGCGGCGCGCCGCAGCGGTGGCGTCTAAGACGCATCCAAGGAAAGTTTCTGTCTGTCGCACGGCTGGCCAAAGCCATTTTTACGTTCGAGAACGGCGTGGACTATGTGCTTTGGAAGGTGAAACGCCATAGTGGCGTGCATGTTGAGGCAAAGCCTTGGCAGCGGCGCTTTCCATTGATTGGCGCACCTGGATTGGCGTTTAAAGTTTGGCGCGCTGGCGGGTTTCGCTGAGAGGGCAAAACCGGGTAGTATCGTCAGCGTCACTAACCGGATTCACCGATGCCCATTCTGCACCATCTGCCCCTGTCGCCATTCTGCCGTAAAGTCCGGATTGCGCTGGGCGAAAAAGCGTTGCCGTTTGAGCTGAAAGAACAGCGGGTTTGGGATCGGGACAGGGCCTATCTGGCGCTCAATCCCGCCGGTATGGTCCCGGCTTTGGAACTTGAAGACGGCGGCGTGATCGCTGATGCCAACGCCATTGTTGAATTCTTAGACGAAATTGCGCCTGATCCACCGCTGATCGGCGACGGCCCGATGCAGCGCGCGGAAACCCGGCGCTTGATCGCCTGGTTCGATGATAAATTCAACCGTGAGGTCACGCGCCATCTCTATGGGGAGAAGGTGCAAAAGCGGTTGACCGGTGCAGGTGCGCCAGATTCATCCGCAATCCGCGCCGGACAATCCAATATTCGCCACCACCTGGACTACATTGCTTGGCTCGCCGCCCGCCGGAATTGGCTGGCCGGGGACGATTTTTCGCTGGCGGACATCGCAGCCGCCGCACATCTCTCGACGCTGGACTTCTTGGATGAAATCCGCTGGGCTGATCATGACGAGGTCAAGCTTTGGTACCAACGCGTCAAATCCCGCCCCAGCTTCCGCCCCCTCCTAGCCGACCGCATCATAGGGTTCCGCGCGCCCATACATTACGCTGATCTCGACTTTTAGGCGTGGTCTGGTAGACTTGATTTGCGGATCCTGAGGATCTGACATACAGAAGCTTACGACCGATATCAGGACCTGGCAGACCCGCGCATGTGACTGCTTCATCATCACACTACCCCGGAAGATGCCCGCGCAGGCGGCATGAGGATAGAATTGGACTGCTAGAGGACGCTAAACCGCATCGGATTTGGAGGAAGGCTTGTGGTCATATGGCTTCGAAGAATCACCCTCTATTGCGCGTTGATAGGCATCGCCTTGGGATTGCCGCATGCGGCAATTGCTGACTGTCCAGAAGGGCCAGATGGGAAGTGTATCCAGGACGGCACACCCATCCCTGAACTCGCCAGCAAACGAGGTCTGCGCGCTGAGGCAGATTTAGCGGTCGGCATATGGGCCAAGCGCCTAACGGTTGATGTCCAAGTGGGCGCAGTTGCGGTTTTCAGGGGCCAGAAAACAACTGCCGCCCGACCTATGCCTCTATTTGCGGATCAGCTGTTAGAGCGATCTTCGAGCGTGGCTCAAAGTCGGGATATCTTCGGCAGCGCGTCCACGTTGCAGGATTTTGATAATGATGGCTTCGAAGACCTTGGTATCGGTATAGCAGGTGGGCGCCGTGATGATCTGCCAGAGCGGCCTGGGTTGGCTGTGCTCTACTCCGGTACGTCAGACGGTTTTGTGCTGAGACAAACCGTCACCAAGGGTGCCATCCCTGGCGGGTTTCCAGGGTCTTTTGGTCATTCGGTTATTGCGGGCGATTTCGATGGTGATGGCTGGCAGGATTTTGCTGTCGGGTCACCCGGACATCCCGTTGGTGACATCACGCCAGGTGGCGTGTTCGTATATCGCAACCGACAGGTTAGCTTAAGCCAGCAAAACCCATTCCTGCCGCCATTCGGCCAACGGGTCCTCCGCGAAGGGATTGCGGACCTGGACCAGGAGGGCTGGACGCTTGCCGCCGCTGATCTCGACCTGGATGGGCGTGACTGTTAATGGCATTGAAGACGCTGGCGCCGTGTTCATTTTTGGCCGGCAGACTCCGACTGGCCCCTTTCTGCTTGAAGCGCGGGTTGACTTGGCCGAATTGAGCGTTGCCGTCACCCCTTCACGGTTCGGCCATGCAATTACGGTTGCTGATTTCAATTCAGATGGTCGGCCAGACCTTGCCATCGGCGCGCCGGTTCTGGCCTATGGCGGTTTGGAGGGGGCAGAAGGTCCCGGCAGCGTTCATGTTGTTCATAATCTGGTGGATGGCTACGTTCTGGCGGCTGCGCTTTCTCAAGAAGGCATGGATGAAACTGAACCGTTTGAGATGTTCGGCGCATCCCTGGCCGCTGGTGACTACAATGGTGACGGCTTTCCTGAATTAACAGTTGGCGCGCCTCAGAACGTCACACACCCGCCCGCGTCTCTCAGGGCAGGCGTGCCGGATACGTTTATCATCGCCAATCTGCGCAGATGGCGGCGAGATGAGCGGTTGATGCGTGGACGCCAAGGACGCCTGACCGCTGCAGACGTCATCCGCGATTGCTTTGAGCCGAGGCCTGTCGTGAACCGACGCCCCGTCCGCGAGCCTATTGTGAGGTCGCCAAGCCCCATTCGCCGGGGCGACGCACAAACGCTCAGGCCCGGTGATCGCCCGCATTTTAATCGCAGAACCCGTCCCGGCAGCCGCCCAGATATTCAAGTACCGTCCCTGGACTGCACGCTGATCATTCCTGATCTCGGACGCCAACCTGTTTTGACGAACATTTCGCCAATTCGAGCGGGCAGGGTGTTCCATTTCGCCAATACGAACGGGGTGCTAGAGCCGAACCAGATGCTGGGCGCGGGTGCGTCCGTACCGACCGAGGCAGATGCGTTCATTGGTGCCTCACAAAAGGCAGCCGATTTCAACGGTGACGGTTTTTCTGATTTGGTTGTCGGCGCAATCAATAAAACACCAACCGGAGCTTCAGCACAGTCTGGCCTAGCCGAAGTGTTCGTAGGCGGCCCAAACGGCTTGACCTATGTCGGCGAACTCAACCACGCCACCCTAGCGCCCCTCTTCGATGGCGAGGCCTTCGGCGGAAGTTTGGATCAATAAGGCACTAGGAATTTTGCGCGTAACCAGCGAAAGATGTGCGCAGCGGAATTTGGTATGAGGATCTGTCAAAATGGCCGACAAAATGGATGACCACGATCACCTAATTCAGGCGGCGCGGGCCGCGCGGGAGCGGGCTTATGCGCCGTACTCTAATTTCAAAATGGGCGCTGCGATCCAAACGGAAACGGGCGAAACAGTTCCGGGTTTTCTGATTGAGAATATTTCACTTGGGCTTTCGATGTGTGCGGAGCGAGTGGCGCTCTATAGCGCTGTCACCCAGTCAGCTGGCAAGCCGACAGTGTTGGTTTTACACGCACCAAAAACCGATGGGGATGTTACATGGCCGTGCGGGGCCTGCCTGCAAGTCGCCCGCGAAATCGCCGGTCCTGACCTGACAGTCATTACGACCAACGGCAAGGAAACGCGAACAGCGAAGTTGAATGATCTGGCGCCCAGCTTGCCTGGCAAAACCGCCTCTTAGATCGTGCTCGCCCACAGCTCTACCCTCACCGCCAAGCCATTTTCTGCCAGTCGCCATCTTCGCCCGAAGCTGCCTTTTCTGGGTCGTAGGCGAAGAGCCATTCTTGGCCGGGGGGGAAGCCTTCGCCGATGCTGGCTTGCATCGACCGGAAGCGTTGATTGCGGCGGGCGAGTGCTGTTTCGTCCGACATATGAAACAACGTCTGCGCGGCGCGGCTGGCACCTTGGACCTGTGCCGTGCGTTCTTGGCGGAGCGCCTGATAGCTGGCGAGCGCTTCATCTGCATTGGCTGAAAGCGCCAATCTCCGGGCTAGAACCCAGGCATCCTCGATGGATTGGGTCGCTCCCTGGGCGTGATAAGGCAGCATGGCGTGGGCGGCGTCGCCGATTAGCGCGATGCGGCCTTGGACCCAGCTTTCCAGCGGCTGGCGATCATAAAGCGCCCATTTGAACGGCGGTGCGGATTGTTCGATCAGGCCGCGCACCATGGGGTGCCAGCCGTCATATTCCTGCAATGCGGCTTCGGTGGTGCCTTGGGTCGTCCAGCTTTCACGGGTGTCGCCATCTGAAGGGCCAATGCCAATCCAGTTGATCAGCTCACCACCGGAGACATAGTAGATCACCACGCTCCGCTCCGGTCCCATCCAGATATAGCTGTCATGCTCAAACCCGAGCGACAGCGCTACACTGGCCGGGGTTAGCCCGCGCCAGGCCATACAGCCAGAGAATTGTGGCGCGTCTGGCTCAAACATCTGCTCGCGGATGCGACTGCGGACACCTTCTGCTGCAATCAACACATCGCCTTCAACGCGACTGCCATCCGCCAGCACAGCCCATGCGCGGGTGCCATCTTCGCCGACTTCGCTGACATGGGCATTCATCTGGATGCGCTCATCCTCACCGATTTCTGCCAGAATCGCATCAAGCAGGTCTGCGCGGTGGGCGTGGAAATAGGGGGTGCCGAACGTTTCGTGCACCGCGTCGCCCAATGGCGTTGTCAGCAGTGGTTCAGCTGTATCCCAAGCGACAAATCGGTGGTGGCCAGGGCGTACAACACGGGCCTCCAGCCGCTCCATAACGCCCAGATATCCAAGTGTGCGGGTAGCGTTCGGGCTAAGCTGGATGCCGGCACCGACAGCTTCAAACTTCGGTGCCTGCTCCAGCACCACATAATCAATGCCTTGGCGACGGAGCCCCAAAGCCAACGCCAATCCAGCGACGCCGCCGCCAACAATCACAACCCGCATAATCTAATCCTCGATTTAGAGACCGTGCGCGACTCTAACCCGCGTTGACCGGAATTTCACGGGCCATATGCTTCATGGAAATATCACCTCCCTCGCAGTCGGAGCCTGCTTCCATGGATTTAAGTCCGCCCGCCCCGCGCAAGCTCTTGCATGTGCGCTCGGTTGAATGCCGTGGTTATGCCCGTGAGGATGGGCTTTGGGACATTGAAGGCTCGATCACGGATGTGAAAACCTACCCGTTTGAAAGCCGCTTCCGGGGTCTCGTGCTAGCGAATGACCCGGTGCATGAAATGGCGATCCGGCTAACGGTGGATGATCGCCTGAATATTGAACGCGCGGAAGCCTTCACCCGTCGGAGCCCCTACGAGGTTTGCCCTAGTGCAGCCTGGGCATTCTCCAAGCTGGCGGGCCTGCGCATCAAGGGCGGGTGGATGAATGAGGTGAAGGAGCGGTATGGCCGGGCTAAGGGCTGTACGCACCTGCTGGAGCTGCTTTATCCCGTTGGCACAACCGCGTTCCAAACAGTCTTCGCCTATCGCGAGCATCTGCTGCGGGAGCAAGGCCTGCCCGAAGGTGAGGCCATGCGCCGACGCGGCCCGCCGACAAACTCCTGCTATGCGCTGGCAGAAGATGGCCCGGTTGTTAAGCGCCTCAAGGCTGAAGTCGCAAAACTGAAGATTGCTGCAGACGAGAAAAAACTAGAGAAGAAGGAAGCCAGCTGATGACCCCCTCAGAATTCGCCCGTGCTGAACTCACGCGCATCATGGATGCTGCGAAGGCGGAAAACGTAGATGGGCCAGCTGCGCTCCGCTCACTGCTGGATGCTGCCGCTGCTGCACTGGCGGATGTATCTGGCGTAGAGGATGCGCAGAACGAGTTGACCTTCATCGCGCAGAATATGGGTGATGACGAAGACCACGTGTTCATGCGGCCCTAGGGGCAAAGCCAATGGCGATCGCCAAAATGCGCGCGGATCAGGCGCTGGTGACGCGGGGCCTGGTCGAAACCCGCTCCAAGGCGCAGGCGCTGATTATGGCGGGCAAAGTCTTCACGGGTGAACAGCGTGTGGAGAAGCCGGGCGCGCAAATCCGGGATGACAAGCCGCTGGACGTGCGCGGGCAGGATCACCCGTGGGTCGGGCGCGGCGGCCTGAAGCTCGCTCACGCAATAGAGCATTTCGGGTTAGACGCGACAGGCGTCACGGCGATTGATGTCGGTTCCTCAACCGGCGGATTTACGGATGTATTGCTAGCGAATGGAGCTGCAAAAGTGTTTGCGGTCGACGTCGGCAAAGGCCAACTCGCCTGGAAACTCCGCACGGATGATCGGGTGATCGTATTGGAAGGTCAGAACGCGCGTCACCTTACGGCGGAACACGTTCCGGACCCGGCTGGGGCGATTGTGTGCGACGCCAGTTTCATTGGTCTCGCAACCGTATTGCCAATGCCGATGAGTTTCGCAGCAAGCGGCGCATGGATCGCGGCACTCATAAAACCGCAGTTTGAAGCGGGGCGCGGCAATGTCGGAAAAAACGGCGTCGTAAAAGACACAGCTGTGCGCGAAGCCGTGGTAGACCGCATTCAGAATTGGTTATCGTGCGATATGGGCTGGCACGTTATGGGCATTACAGAAAGCCCGATCACAGGGGCTGAAGGCAATGTCGAATACCTCATCGCGGCGACGAAGCCGTAAACCGGGCCGCCCAAAACGTCGGGCACCAGCACCGGTTGACGCCAATATTACGGTCGAGCGGCTTGGCGCGCAGGGTGACGGCATTGGCGCGCACGATGGTGCGCCCGTATATGTCCCGGGCCTGTTGCCGGGTGAGGAAGCGCGTGTGCGCCTCGGCGACAAGAAGGGCGACGGACGGATTGCTGAAGTGCTGGAAGTGCTTCAGCCCGCACTGGAACGCGTCGCTCCTCCATGCGCCTATGCGGACCGATGTGGCGGCTGTTCTGTCCAGCATATGGCGGACGATGCCTATTTAGCCTGGAAAGAAGGCTTGGTTGATCAGGCGCTGAGGAGCCGCAGTTTGGAGCCGGAAACGCGGTTGCCGCTGCTCCGTATAGGCGAGGGCCGGAGGCGCCTGCGGTTTGCAGCTATTGGCCGGGCTGGTGGGGCTATTCTTGGCTTCAATGCCCGTGCCAGCCGCCAGATCGTGCCGATAGACCAGTGCATCGCCGCCGTTCCAGAACTCGCAGACCTGCCTGTGAGATTGCGCCCGCTGCTGGATAGATTGCTACAGTCCGGCGAAGTGGGAGACGTTGAAGCTTGGGCCTCGCCGACGGGGCTGGACCTGCTGCTAATCCGCAGCCGCCCGTTGGATATGAACGAACGGCAAGCCATTGCTGACTTTGCGGACGCTCGGAACATCGCTCGGTTCGCATGGGTTGCTGAAGATGGCGATATCACAGAAAGCGTTGCCGCCCGGCGCACGCCCGTGATCACGCTTGGCCCTGTGCGCGCCGCACCCGCCCCAGGTGCTTTCCTGCAGCCAACCGCTGAAGGCGAGCAAGCGATGGCTGAATTCGCCGCTGAACATTTTCAGGGCGCTCAGCATATCGCAGACCTTTATTCGGGCTGGGGGCCGTTCGCACTCCGGTTGGGCGGTAATGGCGTGCATGTGGCAGCCTATGAGGGTGCCGCGGCGATGATCGCGGCGCTGAACCAAGCGGCAGGGCAGGCGGGGCTTGGCGGATTCGTCAAAGGCCATGTACGTGACTTAGCCCGGCGGCCGCTGCGTGTGGATGAATTGAAGCCCTATGACGCCGTGCTGCTAGATCCGCCGCGAAGCGGCGCTGCGCATCAGGTGGAATTTTTGGCGAATGCCGGGCCGGACCGGATTGTCTATCTGTCGTGCAATCCGGCGGCTTTAGCGCGGGATGGGCGTGTACTTGTGGACGCGGGATATCGTTTCCGTATCGCCCAGCCCATCGATCAATTCCGCTGGACACCCCATGTAGAAGTCGCGACGTTATTTGAGCGCGGCGGCGCTTAACGCTGCTGGCAGTGTGTCCAACAGGTCAGATGCGATAAGCCCTGGCCCGAACTGGTAGGCGGCCTCACCATGCAGCCAAACGCCCGCGCAGGCCGCATCAAAGGCGCTGGTGCCGCTTGCCAATAATCCGGTGATGATCCCCGCCAGCACATCACCTGAACCCGCTGTCGCCAATGTCGGCGGTGCGTGGGCGTTGATTGCCGCACGTCCATCCGGGGCGGCGATGACGGTATCTGGACCTTTTAGAACAATCACGGCGCCGGACAGATGAGCGGCGGCGCGGGCTTGATCCAGCTTTGAATCTGCGATGTCGCCGAAAAGCCGCCGGAACTCGCCCGCATGCGGCGTGAGTACGGCTGCGGGCGCTGCACGGGTCATGCCGAACAGAACTTCGGGCGTGTCTGCAAAAAGTGTCAGCGCGTCGGCATCCAGCACCAGTTGCCGGCCAGCCACACCAGCGGCTTCGACCATGCCGCGCGCGTGAGCGTCTAAGCCAAGGCCAGGTCCGAGTGCGAGGACGGAGAAGCGTTTGTCGTCTAGCAGCGTCGTATATCCAGCCACATCATCAATCGGCCGCACCATGACGGCGAGTTCTGCTGCTGCATAAACGGGCCAGGAGCGCCGTGGCGCTGCAATGGTGGCAAGTCCAGCGCCGGACCGAAGTGCTGCCCGCGCCGTTAGCCGCGCAGCACCCGTTGTCTCGGCACCGCCAGCAATCAGCGCATGCCCGCGTGTGTATTTGTGGCCGAATGGGGCTGGACCGCACGCGGCTTCAGGCCAGAGCGCTGGCGTATTCTGAAAGGTCTGAATATTGGATACAGCACTGTCTGGCACGCCAATGTCAGCTGTAATGATATCCCCGCAGAGAAAGCGCCCTGGTGCTAGCTGGTGTCCAGGCTTCTGGCGGAAGAAGGTGACTGTTTGGTCAGCCTGAGCGGCTGCGCCAAGAACTTGCCCAGTGTCGCCATTCACGCCGGATGGTAGATCAACGGCGATAATGGGTGTCGAATGGTCCGTCATCGCCTTGACCAAGGCCAGGGCTGCGCCCTCTAGCGGACGGGCGAGACCAGCGCCAAAGAGGGCATCGACGATGAGTTCGGCACCGTTCAGGGCGTTGGGTGATGCTGCCTCCACGTCACCAGTCCATAGTGCTGCGTGATGGGCTGTATCGCCGTTAAGCTTCTCCCGGTTGCCGAGGAGAGCGATGCGGACGGGCCATCCGGCATCCGCCAGCAGTCGGGCGATCACCCAGCCGTCGCCGCCATTGGCACCGGGACCAGCCAGAACCACAAGCGGGCAGGGCGCCCAGCGGCGGCGGATTGCTGCAGCCACAGCAGCGCCCGCATTCTCCATCAAATCGACGCCGGAGATGCCGCTTTTGATCGCGACTTCATCTGCCGCATACATTTCCGCCGTTGTCAGAAGTTCGAGACTGGCGGATGGCATAGGACTATTCCTCGCCGCTAATCCGTTTGCCGCCATAGGTGGACTTCACCCACCCGACAGGCCATTCATCATCATGCAGCTTCCCAGCTTCCATCCGTGCGTTGATTTCTTGCAGGACGGTTGCTGTGATAGGCCGGATCTTGAGTTCCAGCGCCGAATCGATATCGCGCCATTGCAGCTTTAGCAGCTCGCCGTCTGGTTTTTTGATGTCATGGGCGACCTGGTCGTAATCGGCGGCAAAGAAGCGGGCGTTGAACCGACGAGGGCGGGCGGCGGGGGTAACGGCGCGATAGACATAAGTTAGACCATCCAGCTTCGGGCCGAATCCGGTGTCATAAAATTCTTCCCAACCTTTTTGGATACGCGCTGGCTTGGTCGCAATCTTCTCGCCAATGACCAGCCCAGCCTCCTCAAATGTTTCGCGGACGGCGGCAAGCGCAAGGGCTTGCGCGCGATGCGGTGTTGCGGAGGAGGAGAGCCGCTCCAGGACGGCTGGGCGCAATGGGGCGGCGGGCTGCACAAACCCATCTGCACGCTCAACCCGACCGCCAGGGAAAACATAGTGGTGCGGGAAGAAAACATGGCCAGAACTGCGCTCACCCATCAGCACTTCCGGCTCATTGCCTTTCATGCGGACAATGATGAGCGTTGCAGCATCCCGGATAGGCGGGCGGGCAGTTGGTTTCTTTTCGGCGTCTGTCATGAAAAATCGCGTCCATCGGAAAGTATGCGGATTGGCGCGAATGATCTTAGCGATGGCTTGAGAAAGCGGCTAAGAAAAATTGGGGTGCCTGACCGGATTTGAACCGGCGACCTCCTGGACCACAACCAGGCGCTCTAACCAACTGAGCTACAGGCACCACACACAAGCCAGCGACGCGCCAGCGAGAGCCAGGATTTACGCGGAACCATAGGCCGACGTCAATATGCATTTACGCCCTCTTCTCAACTGACGTGGTCAACGGCATAGTCTGGCGGAAATTCTTGGTTCTGATTCCTCTAGCGAAAGCCCGATATCCCATGCAATTGGCCGAAAATCTGAACAACCTTGGCACCGAAACCGCGTTTGAGGTGTTGGCACGCGCTGCCAAACTCGCCGCAGCCGGGAAAGATGTAATCAATCTTGGTATCGGCCAGCCGGATTTTAAAACCCCCGGCCATGTGGTCGAAGCGGCGATTAAGGCTATGCGTGACGGCCATCATGGCTACACGCCGGCCAAGGGCATTCCGGAACTGCGTGAGGCTGTCGCGGCTGACACGCTGAAGCGCCGGGGTGCAAAGATCGACCCCGAAAACATCATGATCATGCCGGGCGGCAAGCCCACCATGTTCTTCGCGGTGATGATGTTCGCAGAGCCGGGCGCTGAGATCATCTATCCGAATCCAGGCTTCCCAATCTACGAAAGCGTCATCCGCTATGCGGGTGCCACACCCGTGCCCATGCGGTTGCTGGAAGAAAAAGGCTTTGCATTCAGCGCCGATGAGGTCCTGTCGCAGATCACGCCTAAAACGCGGCTGATCATTATGAACACACCCGCCAACCCAACCGGCGGCGTCACGCCAAAGGAAGAGTTGGACAAATTGGCAGCGGGGCTGGCTGAATGGCCGAACGTCGTTGTGATGAGCGACGAAATTTATGACCGTATGCTCTATGATGGTCGCCAACACGCTTCCATGTTGGCCTATGAAGAATTGCGCGATCGGCTGATCGTCCTGAACGGTTGGAGCAAAACCTACGCAATGACCGGATGGCGGCTTGGCTATTCGATCTGGCCGGAGAAGCTGATCGGCCACGTGGAGAAGTTGGCGGTGAACTGCCATTCCTGCGTCAACGCGCCGACGCAGTTTGCTGGAATTGCGGCGCTGAATGGGCCGCAAGACGAAGTGGACGGCATGCTGGCCGCGTTTGATAAGCGCCGCCGCTTAATCGTTGACGCGCTAAACGCGCTTCCGGGCGTGCGCTGCGCGGAACCTGGCGGCGCGTTCTACGCATTCCCAAATATTACCGGCACTGGAATGGACGCGAAGGCGCTACAGACGCAATTGCTGGAGCAGGCAGGTGTTGCCGTTGTCGCTGGCACTAGCTTTGGCGCACTTGGCGAAGGCTTTATCCGGTTCAGCTATGCTGCAAGTGCTGAGCAAATCGAAGATGCTATGGGCCGGATGCAAAAGCTGCTCGAAAGGGCAAATGATTAAGTTTGGCGCAAATGCCTAAAATTTAATCATGAACGGCGCCTGGTTTTGTGGCGCCAGCAGCTGAAATGAATGTGAGTACAAGGCTCGCCAAGGCTTAGACGGCATGGCATAAGCCTTGCTATGAGAAAATGCCCACACCGCCTGGAAAGGCGTGTTGGACAGCATGGATGCGAGAGCGGGTTGATGAAAAAGATTGAAGCGGTGATCAAGCCGTTCAAACTTGATGATGTGAAAGACGCCCTGTCTGAAACAGGCGTCAAAGGCTTGACGGTCGTCGAAGCAAAAGGCTTTGGCCGACAAAAAGGCCATACCGAGTTGTATCGAGGTGCTGAATACGTCGTCGACTTTCTGCCGAAAGTAAAAGTCGAGGTCGTAATTGAGGACTCCCAGGTGGAACGCGTGATCGAGGCCATCCAGAAAGCGGCGCATACAGGCCGTATCGGTGATGGCAAAATCTTTGTGTCCCCGATTGAGGAAGCAATCCGTATTCGCACGGGCGAAGCTGGCCCGGAAGCGCTTTAGAAAACACGAACGAACAGAACACGGCATACAAGGAGCTGAGCTTATGAAACTCGAATGCAAATCGGCGGATGAACTGATCGCCGCGATGAAAGAGCATGACGTGCGTCATGTCGATTTTCGCTTCACCGATCCAAAGGGTAAAGGCCATCACATCACCCAGTATCACACTACGGTTGATGATGATCTGCTGACAGACGGCGTGATGTTCGACGGGTCCTCCATTGAAGGCTGGAAGGATATTTCCCAGTCCGACATGATTATGGCCCCTGACGTGACGACCGCCGTGCTTGACCCATTTGCGGCTGAGCCGACGATGATCGTTGTGTGCGACATCCTCGAGCCATCCACCGGCCAGTCCTATGACCGTGACCCACGCGGCATCGCCCGCAAAGCCATGGCCTATGTTGAGACGTCCGGCGTTGGCGACACCGTTTTCATGGGTCCTGAAGCCGAATTCTTCATGTTCGACGATGTGCGCTTTGAAGTTCAGGGCCACACGGCCTCTTACAAGCTGGACAGCGCTGAAGGTCCGTACAACTCTAACCGTGAGTATGAAGACGGCAACCCAGGCCATCGCCCAGGCCCTAAAGGCGGCTACGTGCCAGTTCAGCCTGTTGATCCAGCAAGCGACATCCGGGCCGAAATGGTGACGATCATGGCGCAGATGGGCATTGATGTTGAAAAGCATCACCATGAGGTAGCGCCATCCCAGCATGAGCTTGGCGTGAAATTCAACACGCTGCTTGCCGCTGCAGATGATCTGCAGACATACAAATATGTCGTCCAGCAGGTCGCGCATTCTTACGGCAAGTCGGCGACGTTCATGCCGAAGCCGATTGCAGGCGACAATGGCTCTGGCATGCACGTTCACCAGTCCATCTGGAAAGACGGCAAGCCGACCTTTGCGGGCAATGGTTATGCCGATCTGTCTGAGAACTGCCTGTTCTATATCGGTGGCATCATCAAGCATGCGAAAGCGCTGAACGCGTTCACGAACCCTTCAACGAACAGCTACAAGCGTTTGGTGCCTGGTTTTGAAGCACCTGTGCTGCTGGCTTACTCGTCCCGTAACCGGTCGGCCTCTTGCCGTATCCCGTATGTGACGAACCCTAAGGGAAAGCGCGTTGAAGTACGCTTCCCGGACCCCTCAGCCAACCCATACCTGGCGTTTTCCGCCATGCTGATGGCCGGGCTTGATGGTATTCGCAACAAAATCCACCCGGGCGACCCGATGGATAAGAACCTCTATGATCTGCCCCCGGAAGAACTCCAGGGCGTGCCGACAGTTTGTGGTTCGCTGCGTGAGGCGCTTGAGTCTCTCGAAGCAGACATGGACTTCCTGATGCAAGGCGATGTCTTCACGAAGGATATGATCGAAGGCTACATGGAACTCAAGTGGCGGGATGTGTTCGCGTTTGAACAAGCGCCGCACCCGATTGAATTCCAGATGTACTACAGCGTCTAAATCCACTGGAATCTACGCCCTATAGCGTAGATTTAGCGCGGCTGAGCCCAATGAGGGTTCAGCCGCGCTTTGTGTTTGTTTACATTGGATTTACGCCAAATGCGAACCTGCCGGACGCCAGGATGGCCCTGTAAGTTGCTCAAATGCAGCAAAGGGTGGACATCAAAACAATGCGTCCCGATATCATTCAGCGGACTGTCGAGTATTGGAGTAGCCAGCGAGACGGGCGAAAGCTCCCGACGCGGCGTGCCATTGATCCGGTCGAGTTGGCAGACCTGCTAGCGAACCTCGTACTCGTCGAGGTGCTGGATGGGGGGCGTGACTATCTTCATCGCATCGCGGGGGAGGCGGCAGCGTCTGTGCTCGGAGCCGATCTGATGGGGCGCCGACTGTCTGAATTCAAAGACGATACGAACATTGATCCATGGCGGAACGGGCTCGATATTGCCCGTACATTCAAGGCACCGCACATGGCCGATTTCACACCGAATAGTGGCACGGACACCCAGTTAAAGATTGTTTTCCTTCCAGTCGCCCGCAACGCTGACGAGAACGAGGCAGACTTCCTGTTGTGCGCCGTAACGAAAGACCTGGTAGACGCGGAAGCTGCCGAATAGTGCGCTGAATATCCGAGAAACCTTCCCGCTCGCTGCAGGATTCGCTATGACCTGCTGTATTGATAGGCGGAGCAGGTAATCGGTTATGGCTAAAGATACCCAGGACGGCATTTTCATTGGCGCGAATGACGGCGGCGCCGGCCCACAGTTCTTGACGCTGAAACGCGCCAACCGGCATGGCCTTATTGCTGGTGCCACAGGCACTGGTAAAACCGTCACTCTTCAAAATTTGGCAGAAGCGTTCAGTCGCGCTGGTACTCCGGTGTTCTTGGCTGATGTGAAGGGCGATCTTTCCGGCCTTAGCCAACCTGGCGAGCCGAAAGATTTTCTGGCGAAACGCGCAGGCCTGATCGGGCTTGAGGATTATGAGTACGAAGCGCCGCCGGTTATTTTCTGGGATTTGTTCGGCCGCCAAGGCCACCCAATTCGCACAACAATTTCCGAAATGGGGCCGCTCTTGCTGGCCCGCATCCTTGGTCTGAATGACACCCAGGAGGGCGTGCTCACCATTGCCTTTCAGGTGGCGGATGATGAGGGCATGCTGCTGCTTGATCTGAAAGATCTGCGCGCGCTGCTGATTGATCTTGCCGAACGGCGGAAAGAAATTGGCGCAGCCTATGGCAACATCTCCACCGCATCTGTCGGTGCTATTCAGCGTCGATTGCTGGAATTGCAGCGCCAGGATGGCGAGAAATTCTTCGGCGAGCCAGCACTTGATCTGATGGACCTGATGCGGACAGACCGGAATGGCCGTGGCATTGTTAATGTCCTTGCGGCCAATGAGTTGATGCAATCGCCGAAGCTCTACGCCACGTTCTTGCTCTGGTTGCTGGCCGAACTGTTTGAGGAATTGCCGGAAATTGGTGATCCAGACCAGCCGGAGCTCGTGTTCTTCTTCGATGAAGCGCACCTGCTGTTTGAAGACGCGCCGAAAGCCCTTGTCGATAAGATTGAACAAGTGGTTCGGTTGATCCGCTCTAAGGGTGTTGGTGTCTATTTCGTGACGCAAAGCCCGTCCGATGTGCCAGATGATGTACTGGGGCAGCTTGGTAATCGGGTGCAGCATGCGCTCAGAGCATTCATGCCGCGCGATGAGCGGGCGGTGAAAGCGGCAGCAAACACCTTCCGCCAGAACCCAGCTTTTGATGCTGCTGACGTGATCAAAGAGCTTGGCGTTGGCGAGGCACTGACGTCATTCCTGGACGCGAAAGGCAGGCCCGGCATCGTTGAGCGCACGTTGATCCGTCCGCCAACATCTCGCCTTGGCCCAGCGACGGCAAGCGAGCGCAAGAAGGTGATGGATGCAAGCCCAGTCGCCGGTCGCTATGAGAAAGAGGTGGACCGGGAGAGTGCCTTCGAGATCCTGCAGGCACGTGCGGATAAAGCCGCTGCTGCGGCTGAAGCTGCCGAGAAAGCTGAGGCCGAGGCGCGCCGCAAAGCCTTGGAAGCCAAGGAGCGGGAGAAGGCAGAACGCGCCGCTAATCGCGGGCGGAAACGGTCTAGCCGGAGCGATTCCGTTATTGAAACGGCTGCTAAGTCTGCTGCGCGTTCCGTCGCCCGGAGCCTTGGCCGTGAGTTGGTACGTGGGCTCTTGGGGATGTTGCGCCGATGACTGCCGCGCTGAAAAGCATTCAGACGGACCGGCTTGAAATCGCCTATGCAGAGGCTGGCCCGACCGATGGCCCGCTTGCGATCCTCATGCATGGTTTCCCCTACGACATCCACTGCTTTGATGAAGTGGCAACGCTGCTGGCGGCGAAGGGTGTGCGCACTCTGGCACCATTTATGCGCGGTTACGGACCGACGAAATTCCTCAACGCAGATACAATGCGATCCGGACAGCAGGGGGCTTTCGGCGCTGATTTAGTCGAGTTCATGGACGCATTAGAGATTGAAAATGCAGTGCTTGGTGGCTTTGATTGGGGCGGCCGCGGCGCTTGTATTGTTGCAGCACTTTGGCCCGAGCGCGCGCGGGGACTGGTGACCGGCGGTGGATATAACATCCAGAATATCGCAGCATCCGTGAAGCCAGCTTCACCAGAAGCTGAGCACCGCTATTGGTATCAATATTACTTTCATACGGAGCGTGGCCGTGCTGGTCTCGCCGCCAACCGTCAAGCGTTTGCCAAGCAGCTATGGCGGTTATGGTCGCCGGAATGGGCTTTCGATGATGCGGCGTTTGAAAAATCAGCACCCGCCTTCGATAACCCAGACTTCGTTGATGTTGTGATCCATTCCTACCGGGTTCGGTTCGATTATGTCGCCGGTGATCCTGCATATGCGGAGATTGAAGCCGAGCTGGCCAAACAGCCAATCATCACGGTGCCTACGATTAACCTCGAAGGATTGGCGGACGGTGTTGCTGGCCCTCCGCGTGAAACAGACTACGCAGCCAAGCGATTCAGCGGTCCGTACGAACGGCGCTTGCTGCCGCATACTGGCCATAATCCGCCAGCGGAAGCGCCGGAAGCATTTGCGGATGCGGTTCTGGCGCTTCTCTGAAGGATTGCGACAGCCATAAACAAAAACCCCCGCCGGCGCTTGCAGCGCCAGGCAGGGAGTTTCCTATCCGTCAGGTGCTAAAAGCACCATTCAGAGCATCAGCACGATTAGACGTAGCTGATGTTACCAGCGGACGTACGACCGTCACGACCGGTTTCCATATCGTACTGGATCTTCTGGCCTTCGTTCGGGCTCTGGACGCCTGCACGCTCAACTGCAGAGATGTGCAAGAATACGTCTTTGCCGCCTTCATCAGGCTCGATGAAGCCGAATCCTTTAGTTGCGTTGAACCATTTCACGGTGCCTGTAGCCATGTCCGTGTTTCCTTCTGTTCGGGCCCTGCGCAGTATGCCGGAGCCTTGGCATTTCGGTCAGAATAGAAAGACCAGAGGGCCGACGAAAGGCGGTCCGTAGTTCTCTAGGCGAGCGATAGCATCCAACATATCGGCTCTTGGAAGCGCGATAGCAAGTCCTGCGACAAAAAAGTGTAGAATCGCAATCCTAGTCCCGCAGATGTGACAAATATTCCTGTCACATCTGCTTTTCTAGGAAAATTTCCGCCTATTTGTGGTTTTAGTAAGCGCTTCCGCCGCCCGCTTTAGCCGGCGCCTCGCCTTTGCACTTGGCGACAGCGGCTTGTGCTGCGGACTGCAGAAGCCGCCCATCAGAACCGATTGTGACCAGTTTTGTACCGCGCGCGATCATCTTTGCGGCGTATTCTGGGGAACCGCAATGGATGCCGGCACCCAGGCCTTTGGCGTTGGCTGCATCAATGATCTTTTCGATATTGGCGACCACATCAGCGTCTGTCGGGTCGAGCACGGGCGGTTTACCCATGGTCAGTGCCAAGTCGGTCGGGCCGATATACACGCCGTCCAGGCCAGGCGTAGAAAGGATCGCGTCCAGGTTTTCAATCGCTTCCATGGTTTCGATCATGGCGATGGCCAGGATTTCGTCATTGGCGTTGGCGATATAGTCCGCACCGGCATAGATCGCTGCGCGCACAGGGCCGCTGGAACGATAACCCAGTGGGGTATATTTGCAGGCGCCAACGAATTTCTCAGCTTCTTCAGCCGAATTGATCATCGGGCAGATGATGCCCATGGACCCAGCGTCCAGCATGCGCTGGATGATGCCCGGCTCCAACCAAGGCACGCGGGCCAATGGCGGCACGTCTGTTGTCGAGATGGCTTGCAGCATGGTGACGGCGGTTTGGTAGTCCGCCATGCCGTGTTGCAGGTCGATTGTTAGGCTGTCCCATCCTGAATGGGCCATCAGTTCCGCCGAAAAGCTGTTTGGAATAGCGCACCAGCCGTTCACACAGGCTTCGCCCGCCTGCCAGCGTTGCTTAACGATATTGGCTCTCATTTCAGGACTTCCTTATTAATCACGTTATCTGGGTTCAGTTTGCCATCGAAGCAGTCCAGCACGTTCTGGGCGGCGACGGCCCCCATGCGGAACAGGCTTTCTTTGGTGACGCCGGCGGAATGGGGGGAGACGATAATGTTGTCGAGCTCAAACAGCGGCTCATCCGGCGTTGCGGGCTCGACCACGAATGGGTCAATGCCCGCACCGGCGATCACGTTGTTTTTCAGCGCCTGATACAGCGCCTTTTCTTCAATGATATTGCCGCGCGCTGTGTTCACCACATAGGCCGTCGGCTTCATGGAAGCGAGTTCCGCCGTGCCGATCATGCCGTTGGTTTCTTCGTTCTTGGGGCAGTTGACGGAGAGGAAATCCATCTCCGGCAGCGCCGCGCGCCAATCCTCAACCGGGGTTACGCCAGCGGTAACCAGCGCATCCTGGATCACGTATGGGTCATGCACATGCACATCCATGCCCATGGCCTTCACCATCGGCACAAGGCGGCGGCCAATGCGGCCATAGCCCAGGATCAGCACTTTCTTGCCCGCCAGGTCATAGGCGGGCGCGTCATAGCGGATATCCCAGTTGCCCTTGCGGACTTCCCGGTCATACAACACGGCGCGTTTTGCGAGCGCCAGCATGAAGAACAGCGCATGTTCCGCCACTGTCACGGAATTGGCGATGCCGACGACGGAAAGCGGGATGCCAGCCTTGGTCAAGGCAGGCACGTCAATCGCGTCATAGCCGACGCCGTGACGGGAGACGATCTGCATTTTGTCCGCCATGCCGATAATGCGCTCGGTGAAGGGGGCGACGCCCATGATCGCGGCGTCATACTCACCCACATGCTGCAGGATGTTGTTCTCCGAAAGCTCAGTGAACCTGACCGCCTCCACATCATCCCGCCCCGCCAACACAGACTGTATCCCGTCCGACAACGGCATCTGCACCATAATCCGCTTCTTAACCACGAAGATTTCCCTCAATTCGATTACAGCGCGAACGTTAGACGAAATAGGGGAGGGCGCAAGGCGGCGCAGTTAAGTTAAGGCGGCGAGGTCGGTGAGGCAGTTTGACAGTTAGGCTCAGTGTTTGTGATACGTTCACTGGCGGCGCTGATGAGGGAATCGCTCATCGGGGCGACCGGTAGCCCGGCGAAGCACGCCTGCCGCGCCGTCAACCTTACCTGCCGCGTTCTGAGCAGTACCTCATTGATCGCTGCCGCATAAGTGTATAGTGTGTATTGCATCGGCGCTGCTGAGCGAGGCGCTCAGCGGTGTAACTGATGGGCTGGCGTAGCACGCCTGTCACGCCGATTGACCCCAATCCTCGCTGCCTATCCATACGCGCAGGTTGAATGGTTTGAAAATGCGACCTATCCTCCCCGTGGCGGCGCTGTTGAGGGAAACGCTCAGCAGGGCGACTGACAGGCCGGAATATCGTACGTCTGCCGCGCCGCTGACCGCACACGTGTCTGAGACTGCTCCGCTTGATGCGCGAACACGCATTGGCTGGCCCGATTGACAACCATGTAGAGAAACAATAGGTGTTTCAGTGGCGGCGCTGTTGAGGGAAACGCTCAGCAGTGCGACTGGCAGGCCGGTTCATCGAACGCCTGCCGCGCCGCTGGCTATGGGCTAGCTCATAGCGGCCCCGCCTGAAGCGCAGGCCGTCGCATCCCAAGCCAGTGGACAATTTCGCAATAAGTTTTTACTCTGTTCCCCGGCGGCGCTGCTGAGGGAGGCGCTCAGTGGGGTGACTGATGGGCCGGAACGTACAACGCCCATCACGCCGTCAATGTTCGAGTAGATTTATCTTAAGGGGGCCTTCTTGAGAGCAAGCGACTGGAGCAATGGCGCGTGAACTCAAGCCTGCGACGCGGGCGATCAATGCTGGGATTGGCGAACGCATTCAGGAGCTCGGTTTCCGGCGGAAATCGGGGCGGTTGTATCTGCGTGAGGACGAACGCTTTGCGGAATACGTTATTTTCCGATCAGACGGGCTGAAGTTCTATGATCGATTAGGCATCTTTGATAAAGATTTTGAAGCTTTTATGGTTGGGCTGCCCCATAGAGGCTCCAATGTCAGCGACAAGCCCCGGCCTTGCCACGTTTTTAAGACGGCGCTTGGCGCTTGGCGCAGGTACGAACAGCGCGAAGAGTTTCGGCTGGATGATCGCATAACGCTCATCCGCCCATGGACGATCATCTGGCCTGGTCTAAAACTGATGCGCAAACCGGAAAGCAAGAAAACGCCGTTTACGACTGATGACGGAGATTGGCTCGCGACGGAAAATTGGGAAGGCTGCGCTGCACTGTCCCTTGAGAAGTTTGAAGAATATGTGGTGCCTTGGCGTGAGCGCACGCGGACGGACAAGATCGCCTTCATGGATGAGTACAGCGGGTATAGCCGCGGCGGCCAAGCGCAGCATATGTGCGCGCTGGCCTATTCCGGACGATGGGAGGCAGTTCGTGAGATGGTTGAGGTTGCCTACGCTGAGATGAACGAGCCCCCACCCAAAGGCGCGCTCGACAACTTCAAGGCCCACGACAGTAAAGACCCTGAGAAAATCGAAGCATGGATTGCTGCCAATCTCGCGAGTAAAGCTGACCTTGCCGTAAAGCTGGAGAATCTGGCGGCGACGCTCGAAGCGCGCCGCCGCCATAGCGTTTAGTCATTCGTCAGCTTGCGCCGCCATACGCATGGCCAATCCGGTTATGAACGAGCCGATAGTCGGGGTGTAGCCTCGCAGAGCTTGACGGGCCAAGCTGCGATCAACTGAATTGATGAGGTCAGTCATCTGCTCTTCCGTCCAGACAATTTTCTTGCCTTTCCGGGTTTTGTATTCACCCTTAACCCGCTTCATGCCCGCCCCTTCTGGATTTCGCATCCATTGCAGCACTTTTTTGCGCAATGCAGCCTTAGAGATATCATCGTAAGGCATGCGCAGAACTAGAAGTTCATTCGCCTTGTAGTCTTCAAGATTGTCTCTGACGACGCCGTCGCCCCACCCTTGGCCGGATCTCCCTTGACCCGCGTCTGTTTTGATCTCAATTAGCGTCCGTTTACCTGGCGTTTGGACGGGCCTGAGAAATTTTCCAAGCGAGCGTTTAAGCGCTGCGCCGTCTAGGATTTCGTCGTAGTAGCGGACTTTGGGGTCTTTGGAGTTGCGTCTGTGCTGCGGTAGAATTTCGACCTCTGTGACCTCTCGTCCCGCTCCCTCCTTTGTATCAACGCCCCGTTTTCCGCTAGCCTTCGCTTTTTTAAGGCTGACCCTCGCCTGTTCTTCGCCGACAATTCCCTTGGCGTTTGGCAGAATCCCTATCAAGTAGGATTTCTCGTCCTTGGTCAGCCGGTTCCAATATTTTGGGCCCATGATCGCTTTGGCGTTTATTGGCGGCAGGCCAGTTTCGCCGCAGCGTTTCATGCGCCACAGGTCATGCCTTGCAATATAGCGACTGGCCACCGGGGTCTCGCGTGCTGCTGCTTTCGCTGCTTTGCCTAAACCGATGCCGGTCACTGCTCCTAGCCCATCGAGCGCTGTCCAGAACGCAGCGCCGGTCGCATCCATATACCGGCCTTCGTCAAGCGCTTTTAGGACTTCATCAGCGCCTTCAACCGCATCTTCGCCGCTGCGGAGGTTGCCAATGAACGGCGCCATATTTAGGCCGAACGCGGCCAAGCGATTTCCGGGATCAGCCTCTGCGAACAGCACCGCTCGGATGACGTTTTCGGCCTTTTGACGCGCCTCCGGCGTTTCAGCGGTTTGCCGGCGCTTCAACCAAGTGACAAGCGCTCCGGCGCGCGCGTCTGCTGTGCCGAAGACAAGCGTGCCATCGCCAATGCTGTGTTCATTCTGGGCGATAGCGTTGAGCAGCGCCGAAGCGCGGTCATGCAATGCGTCTGGATCCTCAGCTGCGAGCGCCTCCTGCAGAAGCAACAGGCGCGGTGCATAGCGTTTAGGGTCGGCCGCGATTGCGGAACCAGCGAACTTTGGCAGCGTGAAGATTGCCGTATGCTCGGCATTGAGCACATCATACCCATCGCCAGTTTTCCGAATTTCTAAGCCATGCGCGGTGCGTCCGGTATCCAGCCGCGCCTTTTCTGAATGCAAGCGCTTGTTGAACTTCGTCCACTCGCCCCAGTTTAGAGTGTCGCCGGTTAAATTAACGAGAGTCCGCAGTTCTAGGCGCAAGGCGTCAACTTTTTTGGCGCGGTTTTCTGCATCTAAGGCATAAAGCGCGTCTACGGCTGTTTCTGCCGCATTATCAAGCGCATCCCGAATCATCTCCGTCTCAAATCCGGCGTCCACAAGATACGCCAAGCGGTCCATTGCGGATTGTGCGCTTGCAAATCGGTCGTCGTAGGAAGCTGGCCCCGGTGGTGGGGTGGGAATTGCTGGGTCTTCAGGCTTTGTTGCAGATACATCGTCCTGATCTTCGCTCTCGCTGCTTTGCAGTATGTCAACGCCCACGCCGCCCTTGAGGAGGTTTTTGCCCTCCCCGCCGGTCATCAATTCAGCGTCGGTCTCTGCGTCTGATGTTTGTGAATTGTTCTCAATTACGGCAGAGCTAGGTGTTTAGTCCCGGAGATTGATGGGTCGGATTTATTCTGAACCGATCAGGCTCTTCAGTCCAGACTTTGCAGACATATTCGAATGGGGTGAGACCTTTCAAGGTTTTTAGTCTGCGTGCGAAGTTGTAGGCGTT